>JAADIK010000173.1 GCA_013151365.1 Deltaproteobacteria bacterium | reverse complement strand
CCCGGCAGGGCGGGTCGGTCCTGCTTCTTGTGCCGCTGTTCGGAACGGAAAAAATTTTTCTGGTACTTGAGGACCGCCCGGTTGTGTTCCTTGAGGGTAGTGGAAAAATAATGGGTGCCGTCATTCCGGGACACGAAATAAAGGTCCGGGGAGTCGGCGGGCTTGAGGACCGCCTCGAGGGCCGCCCGTCCAGGGTTACAGATGGGACCGGGCGGCAGGCCGAAGATGACATAGGTGTTATACGGCGTTTTCCGCTCCAGGTCGGCCCGGGTCAGGTCGCCGTTAAAATCGGGGATGCCGTAGATGACGGTTGGGTCCGACTGCAGTCGCATGTTCCGCTGCAGGCGGTTTAAGAATACCCGGGCAATGAGCGGTCGTTCCCGGGCATTGCCGGTTTCCTTCTCGACAATGGAGGCCAGGGTCACCACCTGGTGGCGGGACAGCCGCGGTTTGCCGTTTTTGGTGATTTCCTGCCAGACATGATAGAATTGATGGACCATCAGGGAGATAATGCTGCGCTCATCCACCTGGCCCCGGATCAGCGAATAGGTGTCGGGAAAGAGATAGCCTTCAAGGCTGGCCTGGTGCAGGCCCAGGGTTTTGATGAATCCGGGGTCACGGGTCAGGGCCAGAAAGCGCTGCCGGTCAATCCAGTGGTCCTTTGCCAGCAGTGTCGCAATCTGTGAGATGTTAAGCCCTTCGGGGATGGTGACCTGGTGGCGGATGACCTCGCCCTGCGCCAGCAGGCGCAGGATCTGCAGCGGTGTCCGGCCGCGGGGCAGCCGGTACTCACCGGCCTGCAGATGCCCGGCCTTGCCGGTGACGCGGGCCAGGATCAGGAAACGGAGGTCATCGGCAACCAGGCCCTGCCGGCCCAGGATGGCACCGATCCGGCGGACACTCGATCCCTTGGGGATAAAGACCGTAACCTCGCCCCGGCCGGACGACGGGGTGGCGGCATAGATCCAGATCCAGGCCGCACCTGCCAGAAGCAGCAGGATGAAAAGGCCGAGTCCCCAAACCGGAATTCTTTTCACTCGCGGGCCCGGAGGGTAAAGGTTCAGGCGGCCGCGGCCTGTTCCGTCCGGTCTGCTCCGGTTTTGTGCTTGCCGTTCCGTTTTTTGGCCTTGGTCAGGGCCAGCTCGATCACCTCATCCATATTCTCGACCGGCTGAAAGGTGATCTTTTTGCGCAACTCCTCCGGGATTTCCACCAGGTCCTTCTGATTGTCCGCGGGAATAATGATCCTGGTGATTCCGTACCGCAGGGCCGCGAGCGCCTTTTCCTTCAGCCCGCCGATCGGCAGCACCCGGCCGCGCAGGGTCACCTCGCCGGTCATGGCCAGGCCTCTTTGCACCGTTCGTTCGGTAATGGCCGAGAAGAGGGCGGTGGTCATGGTGATGCCGGCCGAAGGCCCGTCTTTGGGGATCGCTCCGGCCGGGACGTGGATGTGGATATCTATTTTTTCAAAGTAAGATGGCGCAACACCAAGTTCCTTGCTGCGGCTGCGGCAGTAGCTGAGTGCCGCCTGGGCCGATTCTTTCATCACGTCGCCGAGCTGGCCGGTGAGAATAAGTTTTCCCTTGCCCGGCATGATGGTGGTCTCGATGTGCAGCAGCTCGCCGCCCACTTCGGTCCAGGCCAGGCCGACCACCAGGCCGGGCTGACTGATGGTGTCAAGCTCCGCATCGGGCAGAAATTTCGGCGGCCCGAGATATTTGCCCAGGGTGTTTTTGGTAATCGAGTACGGTCCTTTACCGCCTTCGGCAATCTTGCGGGCAATCTTGCGGCAGATTTTGCCCAGTTCCCGTTCCAGGTTCCGGACCCCGGCCTCGTGGGTATACTGGCGGACGATCAGTTCCATGGCCTGATCGTTGAGTCTGATCTGTCGAGCTTTTATCCCGTTTTCCTCGATTTGCCGGGGTAAAAGATATTTACGGGCGATAACTATCTTTTCCTCCAGGGTGTAGCCGGAAAGCCGGATGACCTCCATCCGGTCCAGCAGCGGCGAGGGAATGGTGTCGGTCATGTTGGCGGTGGTGATAAACATCACCTTGGACAGATCAAAGGGCAGGTTGATGTAATGATCGGAAAAGGCGGCATTCTGCTCCGGGTCAAGGACCTCGAGGAGCGCCGACGACGGATCGCCCCGGTAATCGTTGCCGATCTTGTCGATTTCATCCATCATGAAGACCGGGTTGTTGCTGTTGACGTTTTTCAGTCCCTGGAGAATCCGGCCGGGCAGGGCGCCGATATAGGTCCGCCGGTGGCCGCGGATCTCCGCCTCGTCACGCATGCCGCCAAGCGATATCCGGTAGAATTTCCGGCCCATGGCCCGGGCGATGGCCTGGCCGAGGGAGGTCTTGCCCACGCCCGGCGGGCCGACAAAACAGAGGATGGGTCCTTTGGTGGATTTGTTCAGTTTGCGGACGGCCAGGTATTCCAGGATACGTTCTTTGATCTTCTCCAGGCCGTAGTGATCTTCATCAAGGACCTTGGCCGCGATCTTGATGTCCAGGCGGTCCTTGCTCGATTTTCCCCAGGGCAGATCCAGGAGCCAGTCCAGGTAGGTGCGGACAATGCTGGCCTCGGAGGCATCGGGATGCATCATGTCGAGACGTTTGAGCTGTTTCCGCGCCTCCTTCTTGGCATACTTGGGCATTCTCTTCTTTTTGATCCGGTCCCGCAGCTCTTCGATCTCCTGGGAATAGCTGTCGTCGTCGCCCAGTTCTTTTTTAAGGGCCTGCATCTGCTCCCGGAGAAAATATTCACGCTGTGATTTGGACATTTCCTCCTTGGCATCGGACTGGATCTTGGCCTGTACCACGGAAACCTCGAGTTCCTTGTTCAGCAGATCCGCCACGAGTTTGAGTCGCTCGACCGGCAGGGTGGTTTCGAGGATCCGTTGCGCCTCGTTCACTTTCAGGCGCAGGTTGGAGCCGACCAGGTCGGCCAGTCGGCCCGGTTCTTCGATATTGTTGATGATCATCATCAGGTCGGAGGAGAGGATGCCGCGCAGGGACATGATTTTTTCGGTCTGCTCGCGGACGGTGCGCATCAGGGCCTCGATCTCCACGGTGATCTCGATTCCCTCTTCCTCTTCTTCAATGGTTTCAATTGAAACCCGAAAGAGAGGATCCTGCTGCAGGATCTCCTTGATCCGGGCTTTGGAAAGGGCCTGCACCAGTACCTTGAGCCGGCCGTCGGGCAGCTTGAGGGTGCGCATGATCATGCAGACCATGCCTACCCTGTAGAGATCCTCCGGATCGGGATTTTCCTTGGTGGCGTCTTTCTGGGTGACGAGCATGAGCAGCTTGTCCCCCTTTATGGCCTCGTTGACGGCTTCGATAGAACCCGGCCGGCCGACAAAAAGCGGGATGATCATATAGTTGAAGACCACCACATCCCGCACCGCCATCAGGGGCAGTTCTTCCGGGATTTCCAGGTCCTGGATATTTTCGCTGAAATCATCCATGCTGGCGGATAATGAATCGTTATATTCCACGTTTTCTCCCTGTCAATCGGCACGTTTTCTCCCTGTCAATCGGTCTTTATGAACCGAACCGCTGTTTTTCTTATTTAAAACTTATTTTTATTATTTAAATCGTAACTATGGAGCGCCGCTGAATACAGTTACAGCCCGAGGTTATGGCAATTTTTCGCTTGTACCTGAATAGTTACTTAAAATCAGGAAAGAAAATAAACACAACCAACTGCGAAGTCAAGCGGAGTCGGTACAATGCAGAAGAAAGCGTTTTTTTTCTTGAATAAAAACTGGTTGCTCAATATATCAGAAGCCAGAAGCCAGAAGCCAGAAATCAGAAACCAGAAACCCGAGGACAGAAGCCCGAAGCCGGAGGATGGGCGAGGGACGATGGTTCGGAACAGTTTTGTCCTTTGTTCATTATTCCGGGAGTATTATTTTATGCTTGAACCGCAATCTTTTTTTGATCTTGCCGATTTTACCCATGCGGATATTTTCGCGGATACCCGGTTTGTCTGGGAGGCGCTCGGCCGGCTCAAGGATTATATCGA
>JAADIK010000071.1 GCA_013151365.1 Deltaproteobacteria bacterium | reverse complement strand
TCTGGCCCTGATTCGTCCCCTGGCCTACCTGGATAAGGAGGAAATCCGCGCCGTTGCCGAAAAACTTGGTCTTGAACCGGTACGCTCCTCCTGCCCCCTGTCGGAGAAGACCCGGCGCCGCGATGTCCGGCATATTCTGGAGGGGCTGTACCGGGAAATTCCCGCGGCCCGGTCGCATATTTTCGCGGCCCTGGCCAATGTCCGCCAAGACTATCTGCTGCGTTCTCGAACGCTTACGGATTCAGAAAAAGAGTAACAGTTATGGCAAGACGGCAAATTCCACCTATTTCGAAAGACTGTTCCCCCGGCCGGGGCCTTGCGCTTAAGGGCCGGTTCCGGAGGGATTCAGGGTTCCGCAAAATTACCAGGAGGACATTATCGGTACCGTAGCCGGCAATACCTCGGGCCTGAAGGCCAAACAACTTCGCGCCCTGGAACGGTTGGCCCAGAAAAAAGTCAATCCCGACGATATCATCGGCCGGGACCTTGCCCGCAGCCTCGGCGCCTTGTCGGCGGAGCTGAACCGGCGGCTCGGCCTGTTGATTCACCGTTCCGGCAAGGTGGAGACGGTCATTGTCGGCGATCATGACCGGATCGTTATCCCGCCCCTGGCAACGATTCGCACGGCCGGCGGCCGTTTGCAGGGACTGCGCTGTGTCCAGACCAGCCTGGGCCGGGCAGGGGTCAACGATGAGGACATTATGGACCTGGCCTGCCTGCGCCTGGACCTGATGTCTGTCCTGACCCTGCGTGACGGCCTGCCTGATCTCATCCATACCGCGCACCTGGTCCCGGAACCGGTGGCCGGCCGGGACTGGGTTATGTTGACGCCCGTCCATCCGGCCCGTCAGCAGGACTCCTGCATCGAACTGATCGAGGCCCTGGAAAATGAATTTATCCGGACCCGCCCCACCCGCGAGGTGGACCAGGGGCTCGACCGGGCCATCCTGGTGAGCGTGACCACCGGCTCCAGGGGCCGGGCCGCCGATTCGATGGCGGAACTTAACGAGCTGGCCCGTTCCGCGGACGTGCTCGTCCTTGACACCATCATTCAGCTGCGAAAACAGATCCATCCCCGCTTTATTCTCGGCCGGGGCAAGCTCATGGAGATTATGCTGCGCAGTCTGCGCCTGGGGGCCAATCTGCTCATCTTCGACCAGGAACTGAGTCCTTCCCAGATCCGCTCGGTCACCGATCACACCGATCTGCGGGTTATCGACCGTACCCAGCTGATTCTCGATATTTTCGCTCGGCGGGCCCTTTCGCGGGAAGGTAAGCTGCAGATTGAAATGGCCCAGCTCAGATATATGCTGCCGCGACTCTCCACCAGGGATGACGCCCTGTCCCGCTTAACCGGGGGGATCGGGGCCCGGGGGCCGGGTGAAACAAAGCTTGAAGTCGATCGCCGCCGGATCAACGACCGGATTGCCAGGCTGGCCCGGGAACTGAAGGCGGTGGGCCGGGAACGCTATCACCGGCGCAGTCTCCGCCGTAAACGCGATGTCCCGGTGATTTCCCTGGTCGGCTATACCAATGCCGGCAAATCGACCCTGCTCAACACCCTGACCCGCAGCCACGTCCGGGCCCGGGACCTGCTGTTCGCCACCCTGGACCCCACCAGCCGCCGCCTCCGGTTCCCCCGGGATATGGAGGTGATCATTACCGATACCGTGGGTTTTATCCGCAACCTGCCGGCCGACCTGCTCAAGGCCTTTGAGTCCACGCTGGAAGAGCTGTACGAAGCCGCCCTGCTGGTCCATGTCATTGATATCTCCAACCCGGCCTATGTTGAACAGGTTGAGGTGGTGGAGTCCCTGCTGCGCGATCTTGGACTTGACCGCATCCCCTGCCTGCGCGTGTTCAATAAGATTGACCTGGTGGACGAAGAGGCGCGGGCCGGTATCGGCCGGATGGATGGCGTCGGCATCTGCGCCCTGGACCCGGCCGGTTTGACCGCATTTTTGCAGCAGGCCCAGGCCATGCTGCAGGAGTAAGGGCCTGTAAGAAAATAACATGGGCAAGATTGCATCTCATCTTCAGGCCCTAACGGCAATGTCGCTCAGGAAAGCGGGTAAAGAGAGAAAAATAAGAATACTGCGGGAATACTGCGCAGACGTTTAGCGCGGGCCGCGTCGACAGGGGGGAGTGCGTCCGGAGCCGGGGGAAATTATGCGGATTAATTATTGTATCCATTGTTTCGCCGAGATTGCGCCGGAAGTCCGGCAATGCCCTTTTTGCGGGGTAGAATTCCGGGAGTGGGCGCGCTCCCTCGATTACGAAACCCGCCTGATCCATACTCTCGGCCATCCCTTGGCGGACGTGCGGATGCGGGCTATTATCGCGCTGGGTAAACGGGGTGACCCCCAAGCCGCCGACCCCATGGTCCGTTGCGCCTTGCGCCATCCGATCGATGTGGTGGAAGGTCTGGAAATCGTGGACGGTTTGCGTCGTTTACGTCCCGGCGGCGCCCGGAGCAAGGCGCTGGACTGTCTGGCCCGCGACCATCCCGCCCATGCGGTACGCCAAGCCGCGGCTGAAGCCCTGGCGGGAATGGTTGATGAAAAATCGCGATAGTGTCAGTGTCCCGGCAAGCGCCGGCTGTCTCCGGCTTGGGGCTCACCCCTGAATGGCATAACCGCCGTCCACCACGATAACCTGGCCCTGGATCATGGTACTCAGGTCACTGCAGAGAAAAAGCGCCAGATTGGCCACATCCTCCGGAGTGGTCAGACGGCCGAGCGGGGTGCGTTTCAGGGAAACATCGATAATCTCGTTGCGGTTGGGAAATTTTTTCAAGGCGTCCGTGTCAACCACCCCGGCGCTGATGGTGTTGACATTGATGCCCAGGGGGCCGAACTCCACCGCCAGGTGCCGGACCAGTGACTCCAGGGCGGCCTTTGACGCACCGACCACGGTGTAGTTTTCGACCCCCCGGGCCGCTCCCAGGCTGGAAACGGCCATGATCCTTCCGCCCTTGGCCATCATGGGCACCGCATTCTGGGTCAGGGTCAGCAGGGCCCGGGCATTGATATCCATGGCCCAGTTCCAGTGCCGGGTCGTCAGCTCCATGACCGGTTTCAATACGCCTGACGCCGCGTTGCTGACCAGGATATCGAGATGATCGTAGACGGTCCTGATCTCGTCGAATATTCTGGTCACGTCCTCTTCCCGGGCGACATTAGCCTTGACCGCCATGCAACGAACGCCCTTGCCTTCAATGGCCGCGACCGTCTCCTCGGCATCCCGCCGATGGCGCACATAGTTGATGACCACATCCGCGCCATGTTCAGCCAGGCGCAGGGCAATGGCCCGGCCGATTCCCCTGGAACCGCCGGTAATAAGGGCTACCTTGCCATGCAGATCAAACATATATTTCTCCTCACTTCAAACAAGGGGGAACGTTCTTAGGTTCTTCGCAGCCGACGGCCTGTCAATGTAATCAGTTAGCTTGACGAATGCAACCGGCAAGCGTCCCGGATTCAGGAAAGACTGTGCAGCACCCTTTTTATGCTGCTGCGGACAAAACGAAAGGGATTGAAACGGATGGGAGTCAGTTCGAGCGGGACCTGGAAATTCGTTTTCGGAAAATCCCCCGGCGCCAGCAGGGGAAAG
>JAADIK010000181.1 GCA_013151365.1 Deltaproteobacteria bacterium | reverse complement strand
TCCGGTTACCACGTTCCGCCGGACCTGAGAAAATACATCCAAGGCCGCGTAGCGCTCAGCCAGTCAATGTAATGTAATGTATGTCAAGACAATGACAGAGGGAAATTCATGAAACTCCATAAATCTCAACTGGCGTACACTTTCTGTGCCCTTCTTTTGATTTTCCTTGTTTCCTGTGCCAGGAAGGAAAATACTAAAGCGCCGGCCGAAAAATCAGTCAGTGGGACAGCGGCCACATCCGGGACCTCGACCGGGGCAAAAAAGGCGGAGCTGACCCAGTTGCCGGTCCGTTTTCGGCAAACGGGCTATATGACTCAGGAGGAGCCGAGCAAAGAAGTTCTCGGCCAGTCCGGTAAATACCAGATGAAGGTCGGTGCCGATATCACGTCAACCAAGGGGCCCCAGCCCCTGTGGGATATTCTCAAGCGCCTGGCCAACCTCAAGGGAATGAGCGTCAGCTGGGCCAGCGACGTGGATCAGAATGTCCGGGTTGACGTGGATATCAGCGCTGATGACAATTTTTTCGATGCCATAGACAATCTGCTGCGCCAGGTTGATTATTTTCATGTAGTCAAAAACAATGTCATCATTGTCAAGTACCGGGAAACCAAACGATTTCAGATCTCAATTCCTTTTATGAAAGGATCGTATACAACGAACGTCGGCGGCAATTATCTGACCAACCGCGAAGCCGCCAACGGTACGGAAGGCACGGTCAAGGTTACCAGCGACAAGAACAAGTTTGATCTCTGGGCGAATATCACGGCCAACCTGGATACCATCATGCAGCAATGGCGGACCACGAAGACCGAGAAAAAAGAAACTATTTCCAAAAAGGAAACAAAAGGCAACACGAACGCCGGGGCAAGCGGGAAGACCGAAGGAGAGGTCAACCTGGCAACGCGCCGTGTCTCGCTGGGCAGTTCATATTATACCATTGACAAGTCGGTCGGCCTGATCACGGTTACCGCTCCGCGTCCCCTGCTGCGCAAGGTTGCCTTTTACCTGCACAACCTGAAAAAGGAACTCTACCGTCAGGTCGTTATCGAGGCGAAAATTATTGAGGTCACTCTCACCAACAACTCCCGGCTCGGCCTTGACTGGTCCAAGGTACTGAAAAATTTTGCCATAAGCGGCACGGTTGATTTCGGTGCTGCGGGGCAGGTCTGGCCCTGGATACCGGCCAAGGGTGACCAGGAGTCTCCCACCCGTTTTATCAGCAAGATCCGCTTGGGATCGGCAAATTTTTCGACCATGCTCAATGCCCTCAATGAACAGGGGCATGCCAAGGTCCTGTCAAATCCGAAATTGACGGTGCTCAACGGCCAGCCGGCCGTCCTCAGCGTCGGCAAGGACATTACCTATATCAAAAAAGTTTCATCTGAAACGAATTCGGAAACCCGCACCGTTACCTATACCGTGGATACCGGCAGTGTCGTGGAGGGAATCGCCTTGGGAGTCATGGCCTCCATTGTTGATAATAATTCGGTTATTCTCCATTTAACTCCCATTACCACCAGCCTGATCCAGGATCCTATCCAAAACGAGACAATTGGCGGCGGGGACAGTGCAATCAAGATCGGCCTGCCCCAGGTCAGTGTCCGCGAAATGTCCACGATGGTAGAGGTGCATAGCGGCGAGATGCTCATAATCGGCGGCCTGATCGACCAGGTCAAGAGCAAGTCGAGTGATTTTGCGCCGCTGGTCGGCGATATCCCCGTCTTGAAGTATCTATTCGGAGTTGAAGACAAGCAGATGCAAAGACGGGAGCTTGTCATCCTGCTTACACCTCGAATCATCTAAGGGAAAACAGGTGTTCGAAACATTCAGTTATAACAGGAGAAGAAGAATGAACTACTGCCGATATCTGCTTTACGGACTCTTGGCACTTCTTGTCAGCGGCTGCGGCCAGACCGTAAAAGAATCGCTTAAGGTGCAGCCACAAAGTACGGTGGGGGCCGACAAAACCGTTGTCGTCCTGCCCTTTGCCGATTACTCGTATGCGGATAATCTGGAAACCGCCTATCGTCGAAACTTGTTTGTCATGGCAGACCTGACGGACCAGTTGGTGAGTAACAGCTTCCACCTGCCTATCCAGGAGGATGTCTTCCGCTATCTCGTGGACCAGAAGATCATCAATGTCGTTGCCTACGAGAACAAGCAAAACTCTGTCATGCAAAGTGAGCTGGAGGATGAATGGTCGGCGCCGATGAAAGCCGAGTTAAGGCACTACATGGAGCTGAGCAAGCTGCGGAACAACGATAAACCGGTCCTGCGAACCCCCGGCACCCATGGCCTGACCCCGCAGGAGATTGTTAAAATCGGTCAGCATTTTAATGCCGACTATATTGTCCGCGGTCGTATTATCCAGTACAAGGCCAGCCAGGATCCGTCCTGGGCGCCGTGGAAGAAAGGTATCCTCTCTTTTGTTTCCGGAGTATCCAGCAAACTGGCCTTTGGCAACGCCCGCGCGGATAAATATGACATGTCGGGCAACATGATTGCCGGTGGCGCCTGGGGCGCAATCATCGGCAGCGGAGCAACTTGGCCGTACGAGCCGGGCAAGGCTGACCAGACCATCTTCGGCGTCTCCGGGGGCCGGGATGCCAACACCTTGATCTGGGGCGCCGTTGGCGGCGGCCTGGCAAGACTGGCGCGACACAGTGGTGACATCCCCCAGGCGGTTGTCCAGTTGCGGATATGGGTCCAGGATGCTCATTCGGGCGACGTGATATGGACCAACCGGGTTGACGTCAAGGTTTCACCTGAATCCGTGCTGGCCGACTCCCAGTATGACGCACTCTTCGAGAGCGCTACGGAAAAGGCCATCCATACCCTGGTTCACAACTTCGTTACGGAAGCTATGTAAAAGAAAGACCCTGCAATTTAGACTAGACAGTCAAACAGCCCGGTCATCTGTGATGGCCGGGCCGTTTTGTTTTCAAGAACACGGCTTACTGCTTTTCTTCGGAACTCTGCTGCCGGGCGTTGTCATACAGGGCGAGAAAATTGATGGGTTCCATGAGAAACGGCATGAAGCCGCCATCCACTGAAACCTGGCTCACTACCTGCCTGGTAAAGGGAAAGAGCATGAGCGGGCAGTCTATGGCCAGCACCCGTTCGATATGTTCGTCCGGGATGTTTTTCAGCAGGAAAACCCCGGCATGCTCGATTTCCACGACAAACATCATTGTGTCGTCGCTATTCTTGTCCATGACCTTGGCCGTGATGGCAATGGACACCTCCCAGTTATCATCGTCAATCTTCTGATTATTCAGTTGCAGATTGAAATCAACCTTGGGTTCCTGGCCGCGGGCCAGGAAAATTTCCGGGGCGCCGGGATTCTCGAAAGAAAGATCCTTGATATACAGTTTCTGCAGCCGGAAAATCGGCATCTCCTGGTTTGTCTTCTGTTCTGACATGTTTTTCCTTTTGTTTTAACGTTAAATGATTCTTGCTGCCCGCACCGAACCGCACCGCCTCTTTTTAACCGTAAATAAAAGTCAGCGCAAAGAAAAATCGATAAACTTTGTTACCTTGACCTGAATCCGTGAGCGTTCGAGAACGGTGCAGATGCAAGGCGGCAACGAGGTTGATTATCCTGGTGTGATATCAACGAGTTGCCAACGCAGCAGATGCGCCGTTATCGGGCGGACCGCCGGGCGGCGCGGTGAATACCGGAGAATGCGTTTATTCGACGGTAAAACAATAAATTCCACATATTGCATGGGTTATCACCTCAAGCCGTCACGGATTCAGGCTTGATACTCTCAGCTTCAGCCGGAAAGGGTCTGTTTGAGAAACATGCCGGTATACGAACCAGGGAAATCCGCTACCTCCTCCGGGGTGCCGCAGACCACCACCCGGCCCCCGCCGTCGCCGCCTTCCGGTCCCATGTCGATAATATAATCGGCGGTCTTGATGACGTCCAGGTTATGTTCAATCACCACCACCGTGTTGCCGCCGTCCACCAGGCGGCCCAGGACCGTGAGCAGGTGCCGGATATCGGCCGGATGCAGACCGGTGGTCGGTTCGTCCAGGATATACAGGGTCCGGCCGGTGGCTTGCCGGCTCAGTTCCTTGGCCAGTTTGACCCTTTGCGCCTCGCCGCCCGACAGGGTCACCGATGATTGCCCCAGCGTAACATAACCAAGGCCCACGTCAAAAATCGTCTGCAATCGTTTTTTAATAGGGGGAATATTCTGAAAAAATTCCAGGGCCTCTTCCACGGTCATGGCCAGGATCTCGGAGATGTTTTTCCCCCGGTACCGGATTTCCAGGGTTTCCCGGTTGTAGCGCTTGCCGCCGCATCGTTCGCAGGTCACATAGATATCGGACAGGAAATGCATGGCGATCCTGATTACGCCGTCGCCTTCGCAGGTCTCGCAGCGGCCGCCCTTGATGTTGAAGCTGAAGCGGCCCGGCTTGTAGCCCCGGGCCCGCGACTCGGGCAACCGGGCCAGCAGCTCCCGGACCGGGGTCAGGACGCCGGTATAGGTGGCCGGGTTGGAACGCGGCGTCCGGCCGATGGGGCTCTGGTCAATATCGATCACCTTGTCGATATTATTGAGGCCGGTCACCGACCGGTCAGCCGCCCGGCCGCGCTTTTTATTCTGCAGGGCGCTTTGTACCCTGGCATACAGGGTTTCGATCACCAGCGAACTCTTGCCCGAACCGGACACCCCGGTCACGCAGGTCATGACGCCCAGAGGGAAACGAACCGTCAGCTCCTGTAAATTGTTAACCTTCGCCTTGAGTAGCGTCAGGCCCGCGGTGGTGGCTTTGCTGATCCGCCGGCGTTTTGCCGGTGTGGCTATCTCCAGCCGTCCCGACAGGTAGCCGCCGGTCAA
>JAADIK010000079.1 GCA_013151365.1 Deltaproteobacteria bacterium | reverse complement strand
TGGTCAGCGGGCCCTCACCGGACAATACCCTGGTGGAGATTATCGAATTGGCCGACCATCCCTGGTTCCTCGGCTGCCAGTTTCATCCCGAATTCAAGTCCAAACCCATGAAGCCGCATCCCCTTTTCAGGGAATTCATCAAGGCGGCGCTGACTAAACGCCAGAAACACTAATTTTTTTGAGATTAGCCACTGCATGAATACGGTCTGCATGAACAATTTGCCGTCCAGCCGGCCGATCAGGATCGGCAGCGGCCGGCCCCTTTTGCTCCTTGCCGGGCCTTGTGTGCTCGAGTCCGGGGAACTGGCCCGGTTCATTGCCCGGGAGATGAAACGGATCTGCGCCCGCCTGGGGATTTCCTATGTGTTCAAGGCCTCGTTTGACAAGGCCAACCGGACCTCCCTGGACTCCTTCCGCGGCCCGGGCCTGAAAGAAGGGCTGCGCCTGCTGGGCCGCATCCGGGAAGAGATCGGGGTGCCGGTTGTCTCGGATGTCCACGAAGTTGCCCAGGTTGAGAGCGCGGCCGAGGTCCTTGATATGATTCAGATCCCGGCCCTTCTCTGCCGCCAGACCGATCTGCTGGTGGCCGCGGCCCGGTCCGGCAAGACCGTGAATCTGAAAAAAGGCCAGTTTGCCTCGCCCTGGGACATGAAATATGCCGTCGCCAAGATGCGGGCCGCCGGGGGCGACCGCATTGTCCTGACCGAGCGCGGCTCGAGTTTCGGTTACAACAACCTGGTTGTGGACATGCGCTCCCTGCCCGTGATGCGCTCGCTCGGCTGTCCGGTTATCTTTGACGCCACCCATTCCGTGCAGCTGCCGGGCGGCGCGGGCGGCAGCTCCGGCGGCCAGCGGGAGTTCATTCCCCACCTGGCCCGGGCGGCCACGGCGGCCGGGATCGACGGCCTGTTCATGGAGGTCCACCCCGAGCCGGACAAGGCCCTGTGCGACGGTCCCAACTCCTGGCCTCTTGACCGGGTAGAGGGGCTGCTGCAACAGCTCCTGGCCATCCGGGCCGCAACAGGAGAGCCCGATGATGAATAACCGGGGACCATGCCCGCCGGGCAAACCCGGCAACCAGCAGGCCGGCGTAACTCGCAGCCGCACGCAACCCGTGGAACGAAGCGCCATGTGGAAATCGGCCCTGCCCCGGGCGAAACAGGTGCAACTCCTGCTCCTTGACGTGGACGGAGTACTCACCGACGGAACCATTATCTATACCCATGACGGCGGCGAGTCCAAGGGGTTTAACACCAAGGACGGTTTGGGCCTGCGGATTCTCCAGGAAGCCGGGGTGGCGGTGGGCCTGATAACGGCCCGCTCCTCCGCCTCGGTCAGCCGCCGGGCCGCCGACTTGCAACTGAAGTATGTGTTCCAGGGCACGAACAACAAAAAGCAAGCCTATGAAGAGATCCTGCGCAAGTCCGGACTCCGGCCCGAACAGACCGCCTACATGGGAGACGACTGGCTTGATCTGCCGCTGCTCAACCTGGTCGGCCTGGCGGCGACCCCGGCCGACGGGGCGGCGGAAGTCAGGCGGCAGGTCCACTTTGTCACCAGCCTGCCCGGCGGTCACGGAGCGGTCCGGGAAGTCTGCGACCTGATCCTTGAAGCCAGGGGCCGGCTGGCATCCATGTTTGATATCTACTCCGGATGACTATCAACCGACGCAATATGCTCTGGCTGGTGCCGCTGTTCCTCTTCCTGAGCAGCCCGGTCTGGGAACCGCCGGTGGCCTCTTTCCTCAAACCGCGGGGCGGCTACAACGCCGGCCTGGAGAAAGCAAGCGAGAAGCAGGCGCAGAATTTCGTCATGGATGCCATGACCCTCACCATGTCCACCAAAGGCCGGGTCGAGTGGGTGATCAAGGCCGCTCGCGCCTTTACCGGCAGCCGGGGCCGGATGATCGATATGATCGATGTGGATGCGGTCTATACCGGGGCGGGCCGGGACAAAACATATATTTCCAGCAACCGCGGCCGCTATAATATCGACCGGCAGCATTTGGTCCTACAGGATAATGTCCGGGTCCGCAAGCCGCTGGAAAAACAGGAACTATACACCGATCTGCTCCACTACTACGATCGCACCAAGAAGGTTGTCAGCCCGGGGGACGTGGAGATCAAGGGACCGGATTTTTCCATTCAGGCCGGGCACATGAAATATGACCTGCTCAGTCATGCCTACGACTTCAGTAAAGGGGTTGTCTGCCGATTTTAGCCCTTTCATAAAAACCGACAAGACGGATTGTGATGATTACCATTAACGAACATTATCTTAAGCTGCAGTCTTCCTATCTTTTTTCCAACATCGCCGGGCGGGTTGCCGCCTTTCAGCAGGCAAACCCGGACCGGGAGGTGATCAGGCTGGGTATCGGCGACGTCACCAGGGCGCTGCCAGCAGCCTGTATTGACGCCTTTCACCGGGCCGTGGACGAGATGGCCGTGGACAGCACATTCCGGGGATACGGGCCCGAACAGGGCTACGAATTTCTGCGCGAGGCCATTGCCGAAAACGATTTTCAGGCCAGGGGCGCCGATATCTCCGCCGACGAGATCTTTGTCTCGGACGGGGCCAAGTGCGATACCGGCAATATCCAGGAACTCTTTGACACCGGGACCCGGATCGCCATCCCGGACCCGGTCTATCCCGTCTACCTCGACACCAACGTCATGGCCGGCCGGACAGGCAAATTTGCCGACGACCGCTACCAAGGCGTCGTCTATCTCGATTCAACCGTTGAGAATAACTATGTCCCCGATTTGCCGTCAGAGCCGGTGGATTTGATCTATCTCTGTTTTCCCAACAATCCCACCGGTTCAACCATTACCAAAGACCAGCTCAAGGCCTGGGTCGATTTTGCCAAGGACACCAAGGCGCTCATCCTCTTTGACGCAGCCTACGAGGCCTTTATCCGGGACGATTCCCTGCCGCATTCCATCTACGAGATCGACGGGGCCAAAGAGGTGGCCATCGAATTTCGCAGTTTTTCGAAAAACGCCGGTTTTACCGGCACCCGCTGCGCCTATACCGTGGTGCCTAGAGAATGCCGGGCCTTTGATTCCCGGGGTGACAAACAGGCCGTGCACCCGCTGTGGAACCGCCGGCAGTGCACCAAATTCAACGGGGTGTCCTACCCGGTGCAACGGGCGGCCGCGGCCGTATACAGTGAGCAGGGCCAGGCCCAGAGCAAGGCCCTGGTCGATTATTACCTGGACAACGCCGCCCTGATCCGCAAGGCGGTGGCGGATCTGGGCTACGACTGCGCCGGCGGCACCAACTCCCCCTACATCTGGATCCTCGGCCAGCGGGACTCCTGGGAGTTTTTTGATGAACTGCTGAACAGCGCCGGGGTTGTCTGCACGCCCGGTGCCGGTTTCGGCAAATGCGGGCAGGGTTACATCCGGCTGTCGGCCTTCAATTCGCACGAAAATGTAGAAAAGGCCATGGAGCGAATCCGCCTGGCCCTCGGTTGAACTGAAAACTGAACCGCTGCCGCGGCAAGCGCTCCCTGGCCGTTTTTTATCGGTACGAGGTTGCCGGTACGGGACCGAGGAGCGCAGCCTCGGACGGTCGTTTTGTCGGCATTGTAATCATGTGCAGGCATAAAACTGCTTGATTTGGCGGAGATTC
>JAADIK010000108.1 GCA_013151365.1 Deltaproteobacteria bacterium | reverse complement strand
TCCAGGCCGCGGATCAGGCAGTGCAGGTCGCGGGCCGGGCGGTGCCAGTCCAGATGGCCCTGCTCCTTGGTCAGCATGGGGGCTCCAGTGGCCAGGCTGTCATCCTGCCGGACCGCCGGCAGTTGCCCTTTTTTGAGCTGCGAAATCGCATTCATCAGGGTTTCGCCACCAAGTTCCGCCAAGGCGGCGAACAGTGAACCGGCGGTATCATCGTCTTTGATGGGCCGGGATGCCTGCAGCAGGATATCACCGGTGTCCATGCCCTCGTCCACCTGCATGATGGTGATCCCGGTTTCCTGTTCGCCGTTGATGAGCGCCCATTGGATGGGCGCGGCCCCCCGGTACTTGGGGAGCAGGGAGCCGTGCACGTTGATGGTCCCAAGCGGCGGCAGCCGCAGCAGGCGGCCCGGCAGGATCTTGCCGTAGGCGGCAACCACGATCAGGTCCGGGGCCAGTTCCTTTACGCGCGCAAAAAAATCATCGGTCCGGATAGAGGCGGGCTGGAGGACGGCAAGGTGGTGTTTTTCGGCCAGGATCTTGACCGGCGGGGCGCCGGTCTTCCGGCCCCGCCCTCTTGCCCGGTCCGGCTGGCAGATCACGGCCACGACCAGATCCGGACCGTTGACCAAGGCTCGGAGCGCGGGCACGGCAAAATCGGGGGTCCCCATAAAGATGATCCGGAGCGGCTTGCTGCTCATGCTGCTTCCGAGCGGAGAATTTTTTTCAGCTTTTTTTTGTACAGGTTTCGCTTGAGAGAGCTGATCCTGTCGATGAACAGCTTGCCGTGCAGGTGGTCTATTTCGTGCTGGATGATGCGGGCAAAGCGGTCTTCCGCGTCAAAGCCAAAGGTCTTGCCGTCGAGTTCCTGGGCCGTCACATGAATTTTCGTGAAGCGCTTGACCTTGGCCGTGTATTCCAGGACACTGAGGCAGCCCTCCTCGTCGACTTCGCAGCCTTCTCCGTTCGTGATGACCGGATTGACCAGGACAAAGTATTTTTTCTCCCCTTCTTCCCGGGAAATATCGATCACGATAAGCTGCCGCGGAACGCCGATCTGGTTGGCGGCCAGGCCGACCCCCGGAGCCTCGTACATGGTTTCCGCCATATCAGCGGCCAGTTGTTTCAGTTCGTCGTCAAACCGGGTTACCTGTTCAGCCTTCCGGCGCAGGATTGGATGGGGAAAGGTCAGTATTGTCAGGATAGCCATGAGAAATTTTCTTTAAAAACGAGTCGCGCGGCAACCACGCGACGCTTATCTTTTCATGCCGCCGTTTTCGCCGAACCGGTATCATGTGCGGCTGCCATATTATAGTCCTATCTTGCAAACCTGAATCCGTGACGGCTTGAGGAATGCTCCATGCAATATGTGGAATTCATTGTATTATATGCTAAATAAACGTATTGCCCGTCTTCACCGCGCCACCCTGCGGGACGCCCGAGAACGAATCCAGGTGCAAAGTTAAAGCCGTTGGTTGGTAACAGCTTATTTTCTCATTGTATGCATGGAATGATGTACTGTAAAGTAAAGTCCGGGTGAGCGCCAGCGAAAAGTTCCTCCGGCCGCGGCTTGTTTTCCCGTGCCGTTTTGTGTAGTATCCGGGTACGGTTCGGGCTGCGAAAAAAAAGGAAAAAGATGAACGAAAACACATTTGAGGCGGGGCTTTCTCTGTTGCGGCAGCCGGTGGCACCGTTGGTGTCCATGGTCCAGTTTCTTTACCTGACCGGCCCCTTCGCCACGGTGGCCGAGGTCATCGGGGAGATGCCCGAACCTATTGAAACGGAGCTTGCCGTTTATGAACATCCCGTGGCCCTGCTGCGTGAATACCAGGAGTACCTGCAGCCGCTTGAATCGCTGAAAACAGAACAGGAAATCGAAAATCACGTAGTTGACGAACAGGGTGAGCCCGTAGACCGGATGACGGCCGTCTCGGCCCTGGTTATGCAGCAGGTCCTGACCGCCGAACTGGAAAAGATCAACAGCCGGCTCTGCGGTCCGTGCAACTGCACCCTCTGCTGTACCGGGCCGGCGGAGGACATGAGCCAGGAATTTTTCGAGATTCCGCTTACCCCGCGGGAAATTGATCTCTTCGCTGTCGATCGCTATGACCAGGCAGACAGCCGGGCCCGTCGCGCCCGGGATGAAGAGGAATTGCACTGTGACGGTCAGCCCTTTTACCGGCGCCGGTCGCCCGGCCTCTTCCACTGGCGAAACGGCTGGAGCCTGATCCTGCCCCGGGGATCGCAATGTCCGAATCTTGAAGCCGGCAGCGGCCGTTGCCGGGTTTACGCACAGCGGCCCGGGGTGTGCCGCCGGCCGCAGATTTTTCCGTACATGCTCGAACGTCTTGACGAACCCCGGGCCGGCAGTCCGGCGTACCGGTTGCGGCAAACCCTGCTGGCCGTTGTCGACTGTCCGTATGTCCGGGAGCTGCAGGATGATATCGCCCGGTACGCGGCGGCCGGCGAGCTGCACCTGGCATGGAAAGAAAATAAAAGCTGATCCTGTTTACGACGAGATACCATGCCCCCAATCGCCTTGCTGCTGATCATTGCCTCCTACCTGGTCGGCGCCATTCCCTTCGGCCTGGTGTTGTCCCTGGGCAGCGGAGTGAATATCCGCCAACAGGGCAGCCGGAACATCGGGGCCACGAATGTTAACCGTCTTCTCGGCAAAAAACTCGGTATTCTCACCCTGCTGGCGGATGTCGCCAAGGGGTTCCTGCCCATATTCATAGCCGGCCGGATTCTTGCCGGCGGTCCCCAGGCCAACCTGGCAATTGGACTGTGCGGCGCGGCCACGGTGACCGGCCACATGTTTCCCGTTTATCTCGGCTTTAAGGGCGGCAAGGGCGTGGCCACCGGGCTTGGCGTCTTTCTCTACCTCGCGCCCCAGGCCGTGTTGCTCTGCCTGGCGGTCTTCGTGGTCGCTGTCCGGCTGTCCGGCTTTGTCTCGCTGGGCTCACTGCTCGGTTCAGCGGCGATGATTCCGGGTCTTTTCTTCCTGGCCGAGCCGCCCTGGAAACTCTGGCTGGCGACATGGGTCGTGGTGATGATCTGGATCAGGCATTATCGGAATATCGGTCGCCTGCTGAGCGGCACCGAGAAGAGCTGGAAAAAAAAGAAAGAGCTGCCCCGGTGAACAAGAAGGAATGGCAGGGTCTCGATCGGGCCCGGGAGTTGCTCGGCCTTGGAGACCGGGCAACCATGGACGAGATAAAGCGGGCCTACCGCCGGCTCTGTAAAAAATATCATCCGGATACGACAACCGCCGCATCGAGAGCAAATACCGAGATGATCTACCGGTTGACCGAGGCCTATGAGCTGCTCATGCGCTACTGCCATGAATACCGCTTTCCCCTGAAACCGGGTGACGGCGACGTCGTGGATGCCGAAGACTGGTGGCTGGACCGCTTCGGCCAGGACCCCCTCTGGAGCCGGCGCCGGTAATCCGTCACAGGCACCCCATCTTCACGTAGTCGCTCCCCGCCCGCATAGAGGGACTATAGAACGGAAGCGACTACGTAAATCCGTGGCACCTGTGGCGGATTACCGGTTAGATGCAAGTAATAACGCATGTAGTGCCCATAAGCTGATTAAGGTGTGAGAATGAAACCATATATTTTTGTGCTGATTTTCGTG
>JAADIK010000034.1 GCA_013151365.1 Deltaproteobacteria bacterium | reverse complement strand
TACCTCGACCAGGGGATTCAGGATTATGCCGGGAGGCTGAGGCGTTTCGTGCAAGCCGAGATTGTGGTGCTCAAGGAAAGGCACAACAGGAATTCCCCGGCCGACGTCGTCAAGCAACGTGACGCCGACCTGCTGCTTGAGCGCTGCCAGGGGCAAGCGTTGAAAGTGGCCCTTGATCCGGGAGGGCGGGACTTCGCTTCCGAGGAACTGGCGGCCCTTTTTTCCGCCTGGGAAGATCGGGGCGTGCAAACCGTCAATTTTCTGCTCGGCGGCCATCTCGGTCTCCATGAACGGGTCCTGCAACAGGCCGACCTGGTTCTTTCCCTTTCCCGCCTGACTTTTACCCACGAGATGAGCCGCCTTGTGCTGCTGGAACAGTTGTACCGCGGCTGCATGATCAACGCCGGCCGAAACTATCACAACTGATTCATTTAACAATTCAAGCCGTTATTCAGGTAAGATCGCCAGCCTTGGTGTTCCGTCTTTTTGGAGGATGTTCCGTGTCGTACGGTGACCCGTCGCGCTATATAACCCGGCTCTATGTTGAAGAGCAGTGTCGTGATCTCCCCTACGCCCGTGAGATTATCAAGCGCAGCAACCTGCCGCTGACCGTTATCGAAGAGCGGCAGAGTCCGGTCATCGACGGTGTCTATCCGGAGAACCTGACCAGGGGTAAACACCACCTGCTGCTCTGTCGCAACCGGGGCCGTTTCTTCAAGCCCTGCCCGGGCACGCGCGAGTATCGCTGTTGTGACTACCAGGTGCTGAATATCGGCATGAACTGTCCCATGGACTGTGTGTACTGCATCCTGCAGGCCTATCTCAACAATCCGTGGCTGAGTTTTTTTGTCAACATCGACGACCTGTTCAGAGAGCTTGACGAGGCGCTGACGGCGGAACCGGCCCGTTTTTTCAGGATCGGGACCGGCGAGTTTACCGACAGCCTGGCCCTGGACCGCTTGACGGGGCTCAGCCGCCATCTCGTCCATTTCATCAGCCGGCGGAAAAACGCGGTGCTGGAGTTGAAAACCAAGAGCGCGGTTATCGACAACCTGGCCGGCCTTGAGCATGGGGGCCGAACCGTTGTCGCCTGGTCGCTGAACAGCCCCGCGATCATGGCGGCCGAGGAAATCCGGACGGCAAGCCTTGATGAACGTCTTGCCGCCGCGGCCCGCTGCGCCGGATGGGGATACCGGCTGGCCTTTCATTTCGATCCCATCATCCGGCACGACGGCTGGCGGGAAGGGTACCGGGAAACCATCCGCCGGCTCTTCAACGCGGTTGCCGGAGAAGATATCGCCTGGATCAGTCTCGGCGCCCTCCGTTTTCTTCCGGCCCTCAAGGCCACCGCCACCGGCAGGTTTCCGGCTTCCCGTTTTTTCTATGCGGAATTTGTTGACGGCCTTGACCATAAATCAAGATATTTTCGCGGCCAACGGCTTGAGATGTATAAATTCATTGCCGATGAGCTGAGCAGGTATCTCTCGGATAAAACTTGTCTTTATTTCTGCATGGAGAATGATGCCGTCTGGCGGGAAGTTTTCGGCTTTACACCGGCTGAACGCGGCGGCCTGCCGGCCATGCTCGACCAGGCCGTCAAGCCGTAAGCCGCCGCAGGCACCCCATCTTCACGCGGTCGCTCCCGTCCGCATAGGGGGACTATAGCGAACGGAAGCGACTACGTAAATCTGTGGCACCTGCGGCGGCTTACAGGTTAGATGCTGTAATAGCACAGAGTTCCACGCCCTGTGATAAGTTGCGTAAAGCCGGTCCAAAAAGCCCGGAGCGAGATCCCCGGAGGCGATAAAAATCAAATGCGGGCTGGATTTTTTTCCATTCATTATTATTATACATTCTGTTACGAGCCCCACTTCCAAAAATTTCAAGAAAAGGTGAAAGATGATTAACAAGGTTATTTTAATCGGAAATCTTGGCGCTGACCCTGAAATACGCTATACCCAGAGCGGGACCCCGGTTGTCAATTTCCGCATTGCCACAACCGAACGGTGGAAGGACAAAGACGGCCAACAGCAGGAACAGACCGAATGGCATAGTATTGTTGCCTGGAGACGGCTGGCTGAAATCTGTGGCGAGTATCTTGCCAAAGGGTCCAAGGTCTATGTCGAGGGTAAGCTGCAAACGCGGAAATGGCAGGACCAGAACGGTAATGACCGCTACACCACGGAGATCATCGCCAGGGACATGAAGATGCTGTCTCCCCGGGGAACGGCGGATGACAGCAATCAGGGCGGCGGCAGCGGTTACCAGGATCTCCCGCCCGAACCCCCGCACGGTACCGGGGAAGATGTACCTTTCTAAAATGTCACAAGAGATCTAAAGAAGAGATGGATTACTACGAAATTCTAGAGGTAGCAAAAACTGCCACTGCGGACGAGATAAAGAAGTCCTATCGCAAACTGGCTCTCAAGTATCATCCGGACCGCAATCATGGTGAAAAGGCGGCCGAGGCCAAGTTCAAGCAGATCAACGAGGCCTATGCCGTCCTGTCCGATCCCCAGAAGCGGCAACAGTATGACACCTATGGCTCCAGCGGATTTCATGAGCGTTATTCCCAGGAAGATATTTTCCGCGGCTTTGATCTCAACGATATCCTGCGCCAGTTCGGTTTCGGCGGTGCGTCTTTCGGCGGGTCCGGCGCTTCTTTCCGCGCCTCTTCGGGGGCCAACCCGTTCAGCTCGGTTTTCGGCCAGACCGCCGGCATGGGCGGAGGATGCGGCGGCGGGAACTGCCGGCCGCAACCGGCCAGGGGCGAGGACCAGACATATGCCATCTCCATCACCCTTGAAGATGTGCTGCATGGCGCCGAGAAAACCATCAGCCTGCGGCGTAACGGCCAATCCCAGAACGTATCGGTCAAGATCCCCAAGGGCATTGAGTCCGGCAAGCGTCTGCGGCTCAGCGGCAAGGGCGCACCCTCTCCTTCGGGCGGGGCGCCGGGCGACCTTTTCCTGAAAATCAACATAGCGCCGCATCCGCTTTTCACCCGACAGGGAGACGACCTGATCATCGAGAAGCGTATTCCCTTCAGCGAGGCCTGCCTGGGTACGGAGGTGGAAGTCACCAGTCTTGAGGGAAAGCGATTCAAGATCAAGGTGCCGGCCGGGATCCAGCAGGACGCCAAGCTCCGGATCAAAGGCCAGGGGCTGCCCGCCGGTCCTATCGGCAAACGGGGTGATATGCTGGTCAAGATTTCGATCCGGATTCCGCAGGAACTGTCAACGGAACAACAGGGGGTTGTCGGCCAGCTGGCCGAGGTCGGACTTTAGTGCCTTGCTCCAAATTGATCATGTTTTATCTATGTAAATCAGTAGGTTGTTTAGGCTGAAGGCTATTGGCCCTACCCTAAACCTAACAGCCTAACAGCCTACAGCCTAATAACGCAGCCTGGAAATGTTTTATCGTGGAAAGGCACCGTTGTTTATGTCAATGCAAGTGCCGTTTATGTATTCCGGGCATTCTGTCGCCAACCAATAGATTGCACTTGCTACTTCTTCCGGATATGCAAATCTCCCCGTGTACACGGCTTTTTTGATGTCTTTTTTTCTTTGCTCCGGGATGACGTCAAGCATGTCGGTTTCAACCGGGCCGGCAGCAACCGCATTGACGACAATGCCGCTCGGTTCA
>JAADIK010000081.1 GCA_013151365.1 Deltaproteobacteria bacterium | reverse complement strand
GGAGGAATAATCGAGGGCAGCCCCGATGCCGTAGGCGTAGCGGTAATCCGCCTGGACTGCGGCTGCCGCAAGATGGCGGCGGTGGACAAGGAAGGCGAACCGGCCAGCAAGGTCATCATGTACCGCGACATGGCCGAATCCATCTGCGAACAGTGCAAAAAGGATAACGGCGACTTCAGACGGGTCACGGAACAGTTCATAAGCTGGGTCGCCCCCGAGCCGGCCCCCCCGGTCAAGGAGATGATTATCGGCAAGGTCCTGGGCACCACGGAGCCGTACACCAACTGAGCCGGCACCACGCTTCATGCGCCCGGCCCCGGGGCCGGGCGCTGCGCCGGAGCGGAGCAAAAGGGATTATGAAGAGGAAGAGGGCACCCAGATGGTTTCCGCCTTGTCGGCAATGCCCCGTTCCAGGACCTCGTGGTTGTAGGCGGCGATGACGTCCTGCCGCCGGATCATGCCCAGAACCCAGGGTTCCTCCTGGCTCTCGACAACCGGTATTTCGTCGATCCCCTTTATGTCAAAGAGCTGCATGGCATCGTAGAGGTTTTCGTCCGGGGTCATCATGATCACGTCCCGGCTGCAAATGTCGCCCACCAGGTGAGTAGCCCGCTGTTTCTCATCGTGCAGGATATTTTTCACGTCCTGCATGGAGACCACCCCGACCATCTTGCCGGCCTGATCGATCACCGGAAAATAAAAGCTGTTCCGGGCCAGACGGAAAAGTTCGAGCAGGTAATTGATATTGGCATTCTCGCTGATAAAATTGACATCCTCGATGATCGCCTTGCCCACTTTGATCGACTTCATGATGGACACTTCCCGACCTTCATGAAGATTGATCCCTTCGCGGGTGAAATCCACGGTATCGATGGAATCCTCACAAAACTTGCCGGCCACGATCGTCCCGACAATGGATGTCAGCATGACCGGGATGACGATCATGTAGTTGCCGGTCATCTCGAACAGGAGAAAAATCGCGGTCAGGGGCGCATGGGTGGAGGCGGCCAGGAAGGCACCGATACCGATGGTCGCGTAAGCACCGGCGCTGGCCGTATAGGCGGGCAGCAGGTAGTGGACGATGCCGCCGAAGGCGCCGCCGATCACGGCGCCGATAAAAAGCGCCGGGGCAAAGACCCCGCCGGCCCCGCCCGACCCCAGGGTGATGGCCGTAGCAAGGGACTTGAGTACGACCAGGGCCATCAGGACCTCTATCGTCCCCTGACCGGCCAGGGTTCTTTCAATAACTTTATAACCGTCGCCCATAACCTGGGGGAAAGCGATGCCGATCAGACCGACCATGAGCCCGCCGATGATCGGCTTGAGCTGTTCATGGACGGGTAGAGCCCGGAACTTGTCCCGCACATAATAAAAACCCCGGATATACACAACGGCCAGCAGGCCGACAATAACGGCCATAACCACGTAGAGAGGAATCTCCACAAAGGGGTTGACCATGCAATAGTCCGGAATCGGAAAGATGGGGACCGCACCGTAATAGGCCCGGGTGACAACCGTTGCCAGGGCGGAGGCAATGACCAGAGCGGCAAAAGATGAAATCTCGTAACTCCCCAGCAGGACGATTTCCGCCGCAAAGAAGATACCGGCAATGGGTGCGTTGAAGATCCCGGCGATCCCGCCGGCGCAGCCGGCGGCGACATAGACCTTCATCCGCTTGCCGGATACCCGGGACAACTGGCCGACCTGGGAACCAAGCGTGCCGCCGATCTGAGCGATCGGCCCCTCAACGCCGGCCGAGTTCCCCGTACCGATGGTCAGTGAAGCGGCGATGATTTTTATGCCGAGAGTCCGGGCTCGGATAACGCCGTTCTCCAGATTCACCTTGCGCAGGAACTTGGGAAAACCGTAGCCGTTGACCTTGCCGGGAAACAAAAGCGACAGCGGGATGAGCAGGGCCATGCCGGTGATCGGCAGAAGCGGCAGCAGAAACCGGCGCCAGCCGCCTTCGCCGATACGGAGAAGCTCGTAGCCGTTGACAAAGATATACTCATGAACCAGCTCCTCCGTTTCCCGAAAAATAACGATGAAGACGCCGGCCATGACACCGATAAAGGCAGCGGTGATGATAAGCCGGGTATTCTCACCGGGCAGGAAAGACTTCCACCTCAGTTTGCGATACATGTCCGCTCCGGTATGTCGCAGCCGATGGCGCGGGCCTGGCTCAAAAAAAAGTCGTCCGTCATGCCGGCAATATAATCCCGGACAACGGCGGCCGGGGGATGACGCTGTAAGTATTCTTCCGCCATGGAATTTAAAAAGCTGCGGCCGACCTCGCTGTCGGCACGATCATGCTCAAGTTCCCGCAGGTAATGGCCGAATAATCGTTCATAGCACTTATGAATACGGTCAAAATCCGGCTTAAAGGCCGGGTTCTGATAAATATGGTTGTAATTGAACTTTTTCAGCAACAGGAGCAGCTCCGCGACTTCGGGGCTGAAGCCGATCCAGTCTTTTGCCGACCCCTTTTCCGCATCCCCGTCCCGCACCTGCCGGCTGTTGACGATCAGGTCCGTAACCAGGGTATAGACAATGGTGCCGTTGCTGGTCCCGAGCCGCTCTCCGCACTCGGCGGGAATATCATCGCGGCGGATCAGCTTCAGTTCGATGGCGTCTTCAATGTCCCGGCCGATGTATGAGATCGTATCGGACAGGCGCACCACACAGCCTTCCAGGGTCATGGGAAAGAGCCGGGTCCGGGGCTCGTGCATTTTGTCCGCAATCTGCCGGTCGAAATCGGCAAAGGTCTTGTCCCGTTCGGGCATAAGTTGCGGCTTATGCACCTCGCCGTCATGGCAGAGAATACCGTCCAGGACCTGGAGGGTCAGGTTCCAGCCCCGGCCCCGGCGCTCGAACCGGTCCAGGAACTGAACGGACTGAACATTATGCAGAAACGACTCCAGCCCGTGCTGCCGGCACAACCGGGAGAGGATCTGTTCTCCCTCGTGGCCGAACGGCGGATGGCCGATATCATGACCCAGGGCAACGGCCTCAATCAGGTCCTCGTTGAGCCCCAGAAAACGGCCGACGGTCCGGGCGATCCTGGAGACCATCTGCACATGCAGCACCCGATGGGTAATATGATCATTATCCACCAGTGAAAAAACCTGGGTTTTATCAATGTAGCGGGTAAAGGCGTGGGAGTGCAGGATCCGATCCGCGTCCTGGGCAAAGAGCTGCCGGTAGCCGGGCCTCTCTTCCGGACAGCGCCGCAGGGCTTCCCGGCTGAGAGTGGCCAGGGGGGAAAAACGGCTTTTTTCCTGCCGGTTCAGTTCCTCCTGAATTGCGGGCAGGACCCTATCGGTATCCATGGTCATCGTATCGGCATATTTTTTATTTCCAGACAAAACTATATATAGTACTTAGATCCGGGCACTGATTGCAATGAAAATATTGGCACTCGCCAGATAATAACATCTTGATTTTTTAATTAAACGCAAAAACTCACTCCAGCGGCACGGAAAAGAAATGATTCATCACCGAACGACCGGGCGGGGAAAACATTATGCGCCCGGTTCGGCAGGAGGATTTCGCGGAAAGACCAAACCGTTTCCGGTTGCCGGAAAAGATAAAAAAGACGAACGGCCACGGCCGAAAAATGTTGTCAGAGGTAGATCCCGCAGTATACTCAAGTTGAATATATCTTTTACTTTTA
>JAADIK010000089.1 GCA_013151365.1 Deltaproteobacteria bacterium | reverse complement strand
ACTGTCTGCAGGAAGTCCACACTGTCTTGAAAGGCGCTCTCATCGTCACCCGTCAGGCAGTGAAAGGCGGCATAGGCCGAGGCCAGGGTGCAGCCGGTGCCGTGCGTGTTAAGGGTTTCAAGGCGGGCATGGGTGGCCGGGATTGTTTTGATATCCTTCGGCGTCCGCAATACCAGGTAGTCGGTTATTTCCGGACCCCGGCCGCCGTGACCGCCCTTGACCAGGACGGCCCGCAGCCGCTCAAACCGGTGGAGGAGGGATTGCGCCGCGCTCAGCGCCTGCCGGTCATTGTTGATCTCCGAATCCGTCAACACGGCCAGTTCGGGCCAGTTCGGCGTCAGGACCGTGGTCATGCCGAGCAGGGAACGTATACCGTCCAGGGCGGATGGTGCCGCCAGGTTTTGGCCGGTGGTTGACGTCATAACCGGATCATAGATCACCTGGCCGGGAAAGTCCGACAACAGGCGGGCAAGAGCTCCGGCGATTTCCCCGGTCCCGACCATGCCGATTTTGATATGAGTCACCTGGTGGTCTGCCAGGACGGACTCGACTTGCTCCCTGACCAGGGCAGGGGAGAGCGGTTCCACCCGGGTCACGCCCCGGCTGTTCTGCACGGTAATGCAGGTGACGGCAGCCGCTCCATAGACCCCGATTGCGGTCAGGGTTTTCAGGTCGGCCTGCATTCCGGCCCCGCCCGTGGGGTCGGAACCGGCAATGATTAAGACGGTGGCTTGCATATTTTTTTGTTTTTCAGCGAAATGGATCCATGCCTGCACGGGAATCTTGGTAAATTTACTCCTCCTTCCCGCAAAAGACAAACATTACCGCATTGTAATGTTCCTGTAATACTCCTGTAAGGTTGCCTGTCTATGATGGGGCCGACTTGGGAACTATGACGAAAAAACCGGAAATCATCACCGGCCGGCGGTTTTTGAACGGCGGCACGGCATGCGAGGAGCACTGTTATGATTGAGGCCAAAGAGCTCAGCAAAACGTATGATGATGTCGAGGCCCTGCGCAAGGTCTCCTTCAAGATAAAATCCGGCGAGGTGATCGGGCTCCTGGGGCCCAACGGGGCAGGCAAGACCACCCTGATGAAGATCCTCACCGGCTTCATTCACCCGTCCTCGGGCACCGCCCTGATCGGCGGGATGGACGTCCTGAAGGAAACGGCCAAGGTGCAGGAAATCATCGGTTACCTGCCGGAAAATTCCCCGGTTTATCCGGAGCTGACCGTGCAGTCCTACCTGAAAATGATCGCCGAGCTGCGCAATATTCCTCCGGCCGAGCAGCGGGGTTACATCTCCGAGGCCGTGTACGCCGCCGGGCTGGCCGACCGCTTAACCACCCCGATAGGCTCTCTCAGCAAGGGGTACCGGCAAAGGGTGGGGCTGGCCCAGGCCATTCTCCATAAACCGAAATTGCTGATCCTCGACGAACCGACCAACGGCCTCGATCCCACCCAGATTATCGAGGTCCGGCGGTTGATCAAAAAATTATCCCAAAAGTCCACCATCCTCCTTTCCACCCATATTCTCTCCGAGGTGGAGGCCACCTGCAGCCGGGCAATTATCATCATCCGCGGCGAGTTAAAGGCCGATGCCCTGTTGTCGGAGATGGAATCGACCAACCAGGCCCGGATATCCTTTACCAACAGCGACCAACAAACCTCGATCATCCGGCAGCTTCAAGGTCTGCCCGGGGTCAAACATGTGGAAATCGTTGCCGATCCCAGGAATCCGCTGGCCTTGAGCGTCCAAAGCCAGGCGGACGACATCTGTCCGCAAATCTTTACCCTGGCCAAGGACAACGATTGGCCCCTGTGCGAACTGCGCCGGGAAACCAGGACCCTGGAAGCGGTGTTCAACGAACTTATTGCGGCGGATGGAGGTGTACGATGAAGCAGATGCTGTCAATTACCAGGAAAGAACTCAAGGCCTATTTCAGTTCGCCCATGGCGGCCTTATTCATCGGCGCCTTCCTGGTGGCCGTCCTGTTCTCCTTTTTCTGGCTGGAGACCTTTTTTGCCAGGAATACCGCCGATGTCCGGCCCCTGTTCCGCTGGATGCCGATCCTGATGATCTTCCTGGTCGGGGCGCTCACCATGCAGCAATGGAGCGAAGAACAACGGTCCGGCACCATGGAGGTCCTGATGACCCTGCCGGTGCGGCTCTGGCAGTTGGTAATGGGCAAGTTCCTGGCGGTCCTGATCCTGGTGGCCATTGCCCTGGCCCTCACCTTCGGCCTGCCCCTCACGGTCGCCCATCTCGGCAACCTGGACTGGGGGCCGGTCTTCGGCGGCTACCTGGGGGCGCTGTTGATGGCCTCGGCATATATCGCCATCGGCCTCTTTGTCTCGTCCCGCACCGACAATCAAATCGTCGCCTTGATCATGACCGTTCTGCTGGCCGGCTTTCTTTATATCCTGGGCTCCAGCGGCGTCACCAATTTCATGAACAACAGCACTGCGGAGTTTTTCCGTTCCCTGGGCACCGGCAGCCGCTTCACCAGCATTGAACGCGGGGTTATCGACCTGCGGGATGTCTTTTATTACGCATCTCTCACCACCTTCTTTTTAATCCTGAACGGCATCTCCCTGGACCGCAAACGCTGGAGTTCCGGGGCCAACACCCGCAGCTATCGGCGGACCGCCACCACGGCCGTCGTTTTGATCGCCTTGAACCTTCTGGCCGCCAACATCTGGCTGAACAAGGTGAGCACCGCCCGCCTCGATCTCACTGAAAATCATGAATATTCCCTGTCCCAGACCACCCGCGACCTGATTGACAATCTGCCGAACCCTTTGATCCTGCGGGGCTATTTCAGCGAAAAAACCCATCCCCTCCTTTCGCCCCTGGTCCCCAGGATCAAGGACATGATGCGGGAGTACGGCGTTGCCTCCAACGGCCATGTCCAGGTCTCTTTCGTTGATCCCAAATATCATCCGAAGATGGAGGCCGAGGCCAACCGGGAATACGGCATCAAGCCGGTGCCCTTCGAGGTGGCCGGCCGTTACGAGTCTTCGGTGATCAACTCCTACTTCAATATCCTGGTTAAATACGGTGATCAGCATGTGGTGCTGGGCTTTGACGATTTAATCGATGTCCGGCGCCGCGGCGACGGCCGGATCGATGTCCGGCTCAATAACCTGGAATACGACCTGACCAAATCGATCAAAAAGGTGGTGTACGGCTTTCAGAGTTTGGGCGATGTCTTTGCCAAGGTGAACAAGCCCATGACCTTAACGGCGATAATCAGCAAAGCCACCCTGCCCGGGCCGCTGGCCGATATGCCGGAGAATATCAGTCAGGCCGCCCGGGAACTGGTCAAGGAGTCGGACGGCAAATTAAAATTTGTGCTGATTGATCCCGACAGGGAGCCCGGCAAATTACCGGCCCTGAAAAAACGCTTCGGGATAGAGCCCATGAAAACGGTCTTTTTCGCCAACGATACCTTCTATCTCTACCTCTATCTCACCACCGGCAAGCAGGTCCAGCGGATTTATCTGACCGCCGACATGGGCAAAGGGGAGATCAAGAAGGAGGTGGCGGCCGTTTTAAAGCGCAGTTCCGCCGGATTCCTGAAGACCATCGGCATCTGGACTCCGCCGCCGCCAAGGCAGTCACCGCAGATGGCCATGATGGGGCAACAACCGCGGGCGCAGTACCAGATGATCCAGCGGACCCT
>JAADIK010000068.1 GCA_013151365.1 Deltaproteobacteria bacterium | reverse complement strand
TTTACATAAATAAAACATGATCAATTTTCTTGTTTTTTATGACAGGAATTCATGAGTAAGGCACTAACAGGTCACCGGAGCTGCGGAGCCCGGGCCAGTTTTATGCTCTCCGTCACGACATACCTGCCGTTACTGCACGTGATGAGCGGGACCCGGTGCGTTTGTTCAAAGGCGTTATAACCTACCCTGAGGTTGTTCCAGAAATCAATCCACGGCGAGTCGCGGAATTTATACATGTTGGCGGCCGTGAGCGGAAACGGAAAGATGTGAACGTTGAATTCGTTCTGGCCGTTAGCCAGGGCGGCATGGGCAAGGGTATAGATTTCTTCTATCCTGTAGTTGTTCATGGCAAAACATCCCCGGGACGAACAGTCGCCATGCACCATGATGTCACTCCCGGTCCGGCCCAGCGAGGTGTCGTATTCGTTGGGGTAGCCGATATTAAAGGCAAGGTGGTAGCTGCTCAGCGGATTCATCTGACTGGCCGTGACGGAATAAAATCCTTCCGGGCTCTGCCAGTCTCCCTCCTGGAGTTTCGGGCCGGGATAGCCGGAGTAGCTGCAGATCGGGTATGATTTGAACAATCGATACCGGTCGTCCTTTTTCAGCCAGACTTCTAGCTTGCCGGGGAGCTTGAAGATCCGGATAAAGATGGGGCTGCCCAGGCTTAGTCCTTTTTGGGCCAGTTCTTTTTGTAACCGGGGAGACACCCTGGAGATGATGGCCGCCACTTTATCCGTGCCCGGCTGGTCGTCCCGGGCCATGGCAACTGTTGTCGAATTCTGCCAGGTGACAATGAAGAGAAGGACGGGCACAAGATTCAGAAATCGACGATAATGCTGCATGCGATATTCCGCCTCCTGTGCGGTCCGGCAAATTCACGGGAAAAGGTATTCCGCCACCGGGAAAGGTCCGGTCCGGCAGGTATGGCCGGACCGGGTCGCGGCCATGCCTGTCGTATGGATAAACATTCTTATTAATTATATTGAGAGCAAATGAGAATGTCCATAAAAAATCCGTTAATGTAATTTTTGTTTATTGTTTCCCGGAGGTTAGCTGGTTTTATCTTGAAGGCGGACTATTTCAGCACCGGCTGCGGGGTGGTATCCGTGGGCGCGGGCAGGATGGGGTACTCCACCTGCGGCTGCCTGCCGGTGGTGGCCTGCAAAAAGTCCACGATCAGGTTGACCTCGTTGTTCGTTAACGTGGCACCGAGTTGCGCGGAGCCCATGATCGTTACCGCTTCCCGGAGACGCCACACCTTGCCGGAATGGAAATAGGGTGCGGTCAGCGCAATGTTGCGCAGGGAAGGGGCCTTGAAAACATATTTGTCTCCCTTGATTTTGGTGACTTTATAACGGCCCTTGTCTCCGGCCATGATCGCCTTGGCCGGCGCCTTCACCACGCCAAAGGGATAATAGCCTTCTCCTCCCATATTTACGCCGCCATGGCAATCTTGACATCCTTTATCCATGAAGATTTTCAGGCCCTTTTTCGCCGCGCTGCTCATCGCACCCTGCTCGCCGCGCAAAAAGCGGTCAAACGGGGAGTCCGGAGTGAGCAGGGTTGCCTCAAAGGCCTCGATCGCCCGGGCCATGTTGTCAAAGGTAACCGGGTCCTTGTCTGCCGGAAAAGCCTGGTGGAAGAGTTCCGGGTATTCGGGCATGCTGTTTAGTGTTTTCAGCACGTTTTTCGGGGTATTGTTCATCTCAACACTGGCCTGTACCGGCCCCTTGGCCTGTTCGGCAAGGTTCTTGGCCCGGCCGTCCCAGAACTGCGCCACATTAAAGACCGAGTTGAAGACGGTCGGTGCGTTCCGCGGTCCCTTTTGCCAGCCATGACCGGTGGAGGTTTCCTGAAAATCCGCACCGCCCAGGCCGAGGTTATGACAGGTGTTGCAACTGATCAAAGCGCTTTTGGAAAGCCTCGGGTCGAAATATAACATTTTCCCGAGTTTGATCTTTGCCGGAGTGGCGGGATTGCCTTTCAGCTCCGGGGCGACCGTAGGCACAGGTTTAAAGGTCTGCAAGGCTTCGTTTCTGAGAGAGTTGCCGGCCATGACCGGCTGAAAAGAAAAACACAGCATGGCCGTCAATGTCGCTCCTATTCCCCACTTCATAATTATTCTCCTTTTTTGTAAATGGTGATCTCACCAGTTTTCGCCGAGAAGTTCAAAGTGGTCGCGCTTATGGGCGCAGGCGGGACACACGCCGGGCGCTTCGGTTCCTTCGTGGATATAACCGCAGTTACGGCAGCGCCATGTCGTGGGGGTATCTTTTTTGAAGACTTTGTCGTCGGTTATATTTGCGGCCAGGGCCAGGTAGCGCTTCTCATGTTGTTTCTCCGCAACCGCGATCGCCATGAAGATGTCGGCGATGTATTCAAGGCCTTCTTCGCGGGCCACCTTGGCAAAGGAGGGATACATCGTGGTGTGCTCATGATTTTCGCCGGCCGCCGACGCCTTGAGATTGTCCAGGGTGGTGCCGATGACGCCGGCCGGGAAAGAGCCGGAAACCTCAACCTCGCCGCCCTCAAGCAATTTAAACAGCCTCTTGGCGTGTTCTTTCTCCTGGTCGGCCGTCTCTGCGAAGATGGCCGACATCTGTACATATCCCTCCTTCTTGGCCTGGGCGGCGAAATAGGTATAGCGGTTTCTGGCCTGGGACTCGCCGGTGAAAGCGGTAAGGATGTTTTTTTCGGTTTGGGTGCCTTTGAGATTTGCCATTTTTTTTACCTCATGTCGTTTGTTTTTTGGTTTAAGGTCTGTTTGAAAAAATAACTTCACATTTTCGCATCCCGGTTTCGGGACTGCCGCTTTCCTCGCGAATTGAGATTCCACGCAAAGAAGTCACTCCATTCGAGAGAATAGCCGTTATTATGCGGCTACATCGGAAGGATTATTTTTATTATCTAAGAACAATTCTTAAAAAATGCAACAAAAAAACGACCCTGTTTTATTTTAAGTCCGTCCCGGTTTCCCGGCCCGGTTTTAAACAACCTCCCTGATCCATTGTTCGATCATGGTCCGGGTTGGCAGGTGTCCCGTGCTCTTGACCTTGCCGTTGATCATCAGGGCCGGGGTCAGCAGGATGCCGTGGCGTCCGATTTCATCGGCATCGTGAATCTGTTCAATATCGGCGGCCAGGTTCATGCCGTTCATGACCTCGATGACCAGGTTCTGCAGACCGTTGCAGCTGACACAGCCGGTCCCGAAAATACGGATGACCAGGCCTGCCTCCTGTTGGTCGTCAGCCTGCAGGTGCCGGCGATACCCGGCCAGGAGCGCTTGGCGGTATTGGTCTTCCGCCCCGGCCGGAATATAATTTTTTTCACTGACCGTTTTGAAGATCAGGTCCACGGCTTCTTCTTCGGTCATATTCCGTTCGGCCGCCTTGTTGATGGCCGTGTCCAGGCCGATTAAACCGATATTTGCCGCGCCGATGCGGATTGTTCGTGTTGTTGCTGCGTCCATGCGTTTGTATTATCCTGTTCGGGAGATTCTTATGATGTACTACCCTTATGGTAGAGGATTTTGTGGCAAAAGAGAAGTCCCTGCTGCTATAGTGTCGTGTGATGCAGAAGATGACAAGAGTTAAACAGGGCCTGAGCTGCGCGCAATTGGCTGATTTTATCGGCGTTGAACTTCTCGGAAAACTGGCCGCCACCCATGGCCGGTTCCACGGGGAGGTCTATCGGCGGGACCATTCGTGATCTGCTCCTGGGCCGGGAACCTGCCGATATCGACCTGACCGTGCGGGAGGATGCCAGGGGCTGGGCCGCGGACCTGGCCCGGACCACCGGCGGGGCCTATGTGCCGCTGGGCCGCGATGAGGATGCGGCCCGGGTGGTGTGGCGGGGCCGGAGCATTGATTTTTCTTCGTTCCGCGAGGGCGCCGTTCTCATCGAAGAGGATCTGTGGAAGCGTGATATCACGGTCAACAGCCTGGCCGTGTCCGTGCAGGGACTGCTGAGCGGAGATGAGAGTCCCCGGTCCTCGGCGGTCCGGGTGCTCGATCCGACCGGCGGCCTGGATGATCTTGCCGGGCAATGCGTCAGGGTGACCACTGACCGGTCTTTTTCCAGCGATCCCCTGAGGCTGCTCCGGGTTTTCAGATTTGCGGCAACGCATGGCTTTTCCGTGCAGCGGCAGACCTTGGACCTGGTTGGCCGGCAGCGACGGTTGATTTCCCGGGTGGCCCCGGAGCGGGTGGCCCACGAACTCGACCTGATCATGGAGTCGCCCCGGGCCCATGCGACCTTTGCCGATATGGCGGCCGCGGGCCTGCTTTTTGAGGTTCTGCCTGAACTCAAGGCCGGGATCGGTATAAAACAGCCGGCAAGTCATCATCTTGATGTTTTTGACCATTGCCTGGCAACCCTGCAGGCCATGGAGAAGTTGCAGGCGGATCCGGCTCGTTTTTTTGCCGGTTTTTCAGAGGTGCTGCGGGATTACCTGGACAACGGCCGCCGCCGGAAACAGTTGAAATGGGCGGCCCTTTTTCATGACCTGGGAAAACCCGCGACCGTTGCGATCAGGAAGGACCGGGGCGGGCGGATCACCTTTTATAATCACGACCGGGCCGGGGCGGACCTGTTTACGGCGATTGCCCGGCGGCTCCGATGGAGTAACGCGGATACGACGGCGGTGGCCGACTTGATCGCTTTCCACATGCGGCCGTTCCATTTATGCAATGTCAGCCGCCGGGGGCAGCTCAGTCTCAAGGCCTGTCTGCGGCTGATCCGTTTGGCCGGGCCGTCTCTGCCCGGGCTTTTTCTGCTTAGCATGGCCGATACCCTGGCCGGGCAGGGGCCCGGCCGGCCCGAGCAGATTGAACGGGAGGTGGCCGATCTCTTTGTCCGCCTGGAAGAGGTGCGCGGGGAATATGTGGAGCCGGTCCGCAGCCTGCCGCCGCTGCTCACCGGCCGGGACCTGATTGATGAATTGCACCTGGTCCCGGGGCCGCTGTTCAGGGAGATTCTCGATACCGTGGCAGAGGCACACATGGAAAAGAAGATTTCCAGCCGCCGGGAAGCGTTGGCCCTGGCCGCGGATTTACTGGGAAGATAGAGCAACCTATGCGTAAAGTTCAGGATTATTATTTTACCAAGGCCAAAAAGGAAAATTATCCGGCCCGTTCAGTGTTCAAGCTGGAAGAGGCGTGGCGGAAGCACGGGTTTTTGAAATCCGGGCAGCGCGTGCTTGACCTGGGCTGTCATCCCGGCAGCTGGAGTCTTTATGCGGCCGGGATTGTCGGCAGCCGGGGGGTAGTGGTC
>JAADIK010000171.1:6566-9657 GCA_013151365.1 Deltaproteobacteria bacterium | reverse complement strand
TCGTGGTTTATGGCGCCGCTGCCTTCGCCGATGACAATCCTGGCCGTTGTGACCGAACGCAGGAAATCGAGCAGGGCCGCGACCAGGCCGACGGGCGTGGTGACGGGAGGGGCCAGCGCCTCCACCAGGTTGGGCTTGATGAGGATCAGGCCGGCCCCGGCGATACGTTTTTCCAGGCCGGCCAGCTCGAGAAGAGGTCGCAGGCTCTCCTGCCAGGAGATGAAGGTCGAGGTAAAGATTTTTCCCCGGAGTTCCGGTTCCATTTCCCTGTGATTTTTTATTTCTGTTTTATTATTTCCAGGAGTCCCGTCAGCAGGACGAAACGTCCCAGCGGAATCACCTTGCAGGGAAAGCTGCCGATGAACAGGGGGTTGTCGCAGAGGCCGCCGGAGAGATACAGCGTCTCCGGCGACCCGGCGAAACGATAGGCGTTCATGGCAATGCCGCGAACGAACCGCGAGACCGCCTCGGTCTCCGATGCCCCGGCGATTACGGCGTCGAAGATGCGGCTCATCCCCAGGACCCCGCAGGTCACGGAGAACCCCCGGTCGGGAACCGGCACCGTCGCGTAGTCCAGGTCATAGTATGTTGACAGCAGTTCAATGGTGAAGCCCATGGAGGCCCCGCATTCCGCATTCCAGCCCATATCGGCGATCCGGCTGTTTTCATAACGGATAAACTTGATGTCGCGGCTGCCGCAGTCAAGCAGGACAAAGTCGGGATCAGTAATAAGCGGTTCCCCGCCCCGGGCCAGGGCAATAAGTTCGTTGACGCTTCTTCGGCTGCGATTGGCGGCATTGTGGCCGGTTGCCAGGTCGGCGCGAAAACCCCGGTCCAGGTCCCTGGTCGGCAGGACCCGGGGGGGCTGGTCGGCCGTCGGCCGCCGCAGTATCCAGGATTTTGCAGTACGATGTGCCAAAGTCGGCAAGTAACATCACACTTGATCTCCATCCGGCCGCTTGGCACCGGACAGCTCCAGGAATGCCTCTATTTTTGCCCGGGCGCTGTTGCCGGCGGCGAGGTCGCAGTCAAGGTACAGGGAATGGGGGTGAAGCCGGGCCAGGTGATGGGCCAGCGCCGTCTTGGCGCAGAACGACTGGGCGAAGAAGACCGTGGGCACGGCGGAATTGACATAGGTTTCCAGCCCCAGGTCTGCCGGGGTCTTGTTCTCCATGCACCGGGTCCAGCCGTAGACGTGGGTGGTATCCGGAAACAGGGAGAGGATGGAAAAATCACGGGGCGGCACGCCCCAGAAACCAGCCGCCGGCCGGCACGGCTCCATCGGGGGATGGGGACTGTCCGACATTACGCCCCTGGTGATGGCCATGAATTTTTCAAAGAGCGGCATCCTGGTCCGGCTGATCGGGGTGCCGAATGGTTCGCTGTCCAGGTTGCGGGTCCGGTTGACGGGAATTTTAAGGATATCTTCCAGGATCGTGGCCACATGCAGGGCGCAATCGCATTTGCCCGGTCCCACATCGATATAGATTTCGTCAAGATCGAGATACAGGGCATTGACGACGACCGTCCGCAGGATGGCGCAGTAGACCTTGGGCAGGTACAGGGAGCCGACGTCCATGCCCAGGTGGATCTGCGGTTCGTCCAGATCGACGATGTTGCATTCCCGGTCCTTGAGTTTTTTGATCACCGCCAGCGGCGGGATGCCGACTATACCGATTTTTTTCGCAGGCATTCAGGTGTCCTCCCGTAAAAGCAGATATATGCCGGTTACACCTATTAGCAGATGTACCGTTGTTGCCGCCAGAAGGGGATTGAGATAGTTGGCCTTGGCCAACGACTGCATGGTGGCCCATATCCCCCAGCAGAAAAAAGCCAGGCCACAGCTTACCGGGATGGCCAGGGAAAGGTCGCGGCCCCATTGCCGGTAGACGATAAGCAGGAGAGGCAGGCCGAGCAGCAGCAGGGGCAGGCCGAGCAGGATATAGGCGATCCGGCCGTAGAATTCAGCCCAGGCCCGGTTGGCCTCCTCCTCTGATCGCTGGTGTTTCGCATTCAGGAACAGTCCCACCAGGGAGAGTTCCAGGGAACGATATTCCGGGACAAAAAAATCAGCCGGCCGTTTGGTAAAACCGAAGTGACGCTTGGAGAAAATTTCGGTCGCGTAACGGCCCCGGCCTTGCCCGGTCTGGATCTGTCCCTGGTACAGGGTCCAGGTGCCCTTTCGCCACACGGCCTTTTTCGCCGCGACCAGGGAGTCCAGTTGATAGTTTTTGTCCCAGGAGGAGTAGGAGAAGTGTAAAAAAACATTTTTATGCGGGTCGGGCCGGGAAAACGAATAAAAACCGTTGTCGCCCCGGTAGTAATAACGGCCGTTTCTATAGATGCCCAGAGGGACCCGGCCCTTGACCTCCACGTTCCAGATCCGGTTGGTTATGGCTGCGGTTGTGGGCAGGACGAATTGGGACATGGCCAGCAACAAGAGGCTGAATGCCAGTCCGGCCAGGAGGATCGGGCCGACGATTTTGTGCAGTGGAATGCCGCAGGCCTTGAGGGCGATAAGTTCGTTGCTGCGATTGAGAATACCCAGGGTGACCACCCCGGCCAGCAGTATGCAGACCGGCCCCATCAGTTCAATGATAAAGGGGACGTTCAAAAGGAAAAATTTCATGACCAGGAACATGGACTTGCCCTTTTCCATGAAACTGTCGATTTTTTCAAAAAAATCGATCAAGACATAGATGGCGATAAAATAAGCCATGATCATGAAAATATATTTGATGAACTGGGATAGTATGTAACGATATAAGAGTTTCACGAATTATGCATTGCGGGAATGAATGTGTCCTGGCAAGTCAAAAGATATAACTTGTAAACGAAAGATATAACTTGTAAAATAGCGAAGTGCTTCTTCAAGCTGTTTCTTTCGGCATCTTGTCTGTAAATCCTGGGGCGGCTGTCTCGGGTACAGTCATTCCGCCGCAAAGGTATAAAAGGATACACTACCATCTGATACTGAATTCAGTCAAGCATGATGGCGGCGCAAAAAAAATGTAATGGATTCTTCAGGTAATGTGGCGGGAAAATGAATAAAACACCCCTTGTTCAGTGTCTCGGGATCAGTGCCCCGGCC
>JAADIK010000171.1:2783-6497 GCA_013151365.1 Deltaproteobacteria bacterium | reverse complement strand
CAGCAGGACGGCGACCGGCGGCCGCTGTTTGTGCCCTGCGCCCGGGTCGGCCCGGTGGCGGCGGCTTTTCGCTCCGCCGGTTTTCGCGGTGCGGTGGTCGTCAACATGCTGCAGGAGGGGATCGAGATCGTCGATTTCCTGCCGGCAGCGCCCCCGGTCCTGCCGGTCATGGCCCTGGATCTCGGGACGACCCACCTGGAGGCCAAGCTGCTTGATCTGCCGAGCGGTTCCACCCTGGCCGCCGGCCATATCGAAAACCGGCAGATTCAATACGGTGCCGATGTCCTGAGCCGGATTCATTTCGCGACCCGTTCGCGGGACCGGATTGAAAGGGATGGCGAAGATGAAGGTTTGCTCCTGCTGCAGCAGGCCGTTATCGCCTCGATCAACGACCTTGCCGGCGAGCTTGCCGCCGGGGCCGGGATCAAGCCGGCGGAGATCAGGGCGCTCAGCGTTGCCGGCAATACAACCATGGTGCACCTGTTTCTCGGTTTAAACCCGTACCATATCTGCCGCGAACCCTACATCCCCCTGGTCAATGCGCCCGATCCCTGTCACGCGGTTGAGCTGGGCCTTGATATTTTTCCGCAGGCGTTGGTCTGGATTCTGCCGGGCATCGGCAGTTATTTCGGCGGTGACTTGATCTCCGGCATCCTGGTCAGCGGTCTTGACCAGGCGGAAGCCACCGGCATGCTCATCGACGTCGGCACCAATGCCGAGGTGGTGCTCGGCAACCGCGACTGGCTGATTGCCTGTGCCGGCGCGGCCGGCCCGGCCCTGGAAGGCGGGGTCGCCCGCATGGGGATGCGGGCCGCACCGGGCGCCATTGAACACGTGGCAATCGATACGACGACCTGGAGTCTCGACTACCAGACCATTGACAACGCCCCGGCCGCCGGTATCTGCGGTTCCGGGATGATCGACCTGGTGGCGGCGCTGTACCTGGCCCGGATTATTGATATACGGGGGAAATTCAGAGCCTCGCCAATGCCGGAATCGGCCGGGCACGAACGTTTTTTACAACAACATCTGCTCTCGGAAGAGGGGATAACCTCTTTTGTCGTGGCCCCGGCGGACGAGTCGGCCGACGGCCGGCCGGTGGCCCTGAGCCAGATCGACCTGGACGCCGTGATGCGTTCCAAGGCGGCCATGTACGCCATACTGAGTACCCTGACTTCCCAGGTCGGGGTGGAATTCGCAGAGCTTGAACGGATCTACGTGGCCGGCGCCTTCGGCAAGCATATCGATCCCCGGCAGGCCATTACCCTGGGGATGCTGCCCGATTTGCCGCTTTCCACCTACATCCCGGTCGGCAACAGTTCCCTGCGCGGGGCCGAACGTATTTTATTATCTGAAGAGTGCCGGCGGCGGAGCATGGAGATTGGCCGCAAGATCACCTATATCGAGTTGAACGTCAACCAGGAGTTCATGATCAGGTTTTCCGGTTCCCGTTTTATCCCGCATACCGACCCCAATCTTTTCCCGTCAGTTCCAGTATTTAAGGATGACTCCGGGGGCGGGGGCGCCTGACTTGCTTTTTAGGTAAACGATATGTTATAAGACCATTCGATTGAGTAGTCCGTCGACCTCGCAGTCAGGTGTCGGGCCGTCCTTGTAAGCTATGAATCCGTTATTATCCGGTATAAAATTTAGATAGAAATGCCATCAACCACTGTCTCCTGTTCTGTTCGGTTACAGTGGTTTTTTTCTAGGGAATTTTTTTTTGAAGAAACAAAAACGACTGGAGAAAATAGCGGATACCGTTACCCGCAGTGAGAGTAAAAATTCCGCGCTGGCGCGGTTGAACGGCTTCTGGAATGTGTTTAGCCGGGAGGATAACGTGCTGGTGGTGATCAGTGCCGATCCGGATGCCCTGGCCGGTGCCATGGCTGTCAAGCGCCTGCTCAGCTATCGGGTCCAGAGCGTGACCATCGCCTCCCCCAACGAGATCAGACGGCTCAGCAACATGGAAATGGTCAGCCGTCTGAAGATTCCCATTGAGCGGCTCCATAACCTGAAAATCGGCGACTACAACAAGAAGGTCCTGCTTGATTCGCAGCCCCCGCATCTGCCGTGTTTTGCCAAGGTTAAATTCGACGTCGTCATCGACCATCACCCGGTAACCGAGAAGTGGGATGCCACCTTTATCGATATCCGTCCCGACTACGGCGCTGTTTCGTCGATGATGGTGGAATACCTCCGGGCCGCGAACATTAAACCTTCGGTGGCTCTGGCCACCGCGCTTTTTTACGGCATCAAGGTCGATACCCAGAATTTTGAAAAAAATTCCCGCCTGGCCGACGCCATTTCCCTGCGCTATCTCTTCAATATCGCCAACCGCAACCTGGTCCGCAAGTTTGAGTTGACCGACCTGCGCCGCTCCGAGCTGAAATATTTCAAGATTGCCCTGAACGATCTCAAGGTCAGCAAGGGGAGGGCCTATGTGCACCTCGGCCGGGTACGGACCCCGGACGTGCTGGTGATCATTGCCGATTTTCTCAATCATGTCGACCAGTTCGACTGGGTCATCGTTTCCGGAATTCACGGTGATCGCCTGGTGGTTATCTTCAGGTGTGACGGTTACCGGAAAAATGCGGGCAACCTTGCCAAGAAAACTTTCGGCAAGTTTGGCCCGGCCGGCGGCCACAAGGAGGCCGCCCGCGCCGAAGTTCCGCTGAAAAAGCTGGAACTTCCGGAAAATCACGAGTTTACAACCTACAGCCTTATGCGTCTTGCTACCCGGTATATGAAGTGAATTGACTGTTTTTATATTTTAACCTGAATCCGTGAGCGTTCGAGAATGGTGCGTCACGAATCCAAATTTTAGGGTCCCAGGCAGGCATAGACTCCGGGAGATCGGATAAAAAGACCGTTTCCGGATGGGCGCTACATTCTTTTAATCACGGCGGGAAGGTGTCCGTATGCTTAAGCCCTCTACTCTGGCAATGATCCTGGCCGGCGGCCGGGTCGACGAACTGGGTGTTCTGACCTATTACCGGCCCAAGTCAACAGTGCCCTTCGGCGGCTTTGCCCGGGTGATCGACTTTCCGCTGACCAACCTGATGTGTTCCGGCATCGAACTGATCGCGATCCTCAGCCAGTATCGCTCCTATTCCCTGATCAATCATATCGGCACCGGTGCGGCCTGGGACATGATCGGCCGCTACCGCGGTATTTCGATTCTGCCGCCGTTCAAGGATTACGAAAGTTCGGACTGGTATCGCGGTTCCGCGGATGCCGTGTATCAGAATCTTGATTTTGTCAGGTATTACGATCCGTCCGAGATTCTGATCCTCTCCGGCGACCATATCTACCAGATGGATTACCGGGAAATGATCCGCTACCATAACGAGCAGGACGCGGACCTGACCGCGGCCTTTATCGAGGTCGATTTAGACGAGGCGCATCGGTTCGGCGTTGCCGAAATCGCCGATGACGATGCCTTGGGCGGACGTCTGACCAGCTACGACGAAAAGCCGGCAAAACCCCGCGGCCGCTGGGCCTCCCTGACTGTTTTCTGTTTCCGTCCCCAGGTGCTCTACGACATTCTCGGCGCCAACCAGGACCAGAAGTCATACGAGTTCGGCCGGGATATCATTCCCCTGATGATGGAACGGAATTTCCGGGTCTATGGTTACAAGTTCAAGGGATATTGGGGCTATACCCGTACTATTGACGAATACTGGCAGACCAGCATGGATCTCCTGGGGCCGA
>JAADIK010000171.1:0-2751 GCA_013151365.1 Deltaproteobacteria bacterium | reverse complement strand
CTTGAGCATCGGGATATCCGCGATTGCCAGCCGTTGAAAGTCGGTAACAACGCGGAACTCGACAACAGTATGGTCTATAACGGCTGTCATATTGATGGGACGGTGAAAAATTCCATTATTTTCCCCGGGGTCCGGGTGGAGAAGGGGGCGGTTGTCCGCGATTCCGTCCTTTTTTTTAATACCATCGTGCTCAAGGATGCCCGGATCGACCGGACCGTGAGCGATGTCAACACGATTTTCGGCGCCGGCTGCCGGATCGGCGCCGAGGCGAAACCGGGCAGCGGCGACGAGATCACCGTCGTCGGCTGGAACAACCTGGTGCCCGCAGGTTTGCAGATCGGCCGCGGCTGCACCATTCATCCCCGTCTCGCCCCCGACAGGTGGCCCGCCCGCGTTGTGGCCGATCACGAGGTGCTGAAATGAAGACTCGTAAAGATGCCCTGGTTCTGCTCCTGGCCGGCGGGGTCGGCAGCCGTCTCAACATCCTGGTCGAGAACCGGGCCAAACCGGCGGTGCCGTTTGCCGGCCTGTATCGCATCATTGATTTCAGCCTGAGCAATGTCATGAATTCGAGCCTGAGCCGGGTGGGCGTCCTGACCCAGTACAAACCCCTGTCTCTGATGCGTCATATCCGGGGGGGCGAGGCCTGGGATTTCACCGGCAGATCCCGGGGCGTCAAAATCCTGCCGCCGCGCACGGGCGAGAAAGATTCGGACTGGTACCGGGGGACGGCGGATGCCATCCGGCAAAACATTGATTTTATCAAGGCTCATCCCTCCGAGGAAGTATTGATCCTGTCCGGCGATCACATCTATCACATGGATTTCGATGCGATGATCGCCTACCACAAGTTCAAGAAAGCGGACGTTACCGTCGGCATGATGGTCGTGCCCATGAGCCAGATTCACGAGTTCGGCACCGGGATCGTCGACCGGGAAAACCGGATCGTCGACTGGGAGGAAAAGCCGGCGGTGCCGCGGACCAACCTGGCGTCCATGGGGATCTATGTGTTTGATACCCAGTATCTGCTGCAGACCCTGTTGCGGGAGCGGCAGGAAATTGATTTCGGCCGGCATATTCTCCCGCGGGCCATTGGTCAGGACCGGGTCTTTGCCTATCCCTTTTACGGTTACTGGCGTGACGTGGGGACCATTCAGTCATACTGGGAAACCAATATGGATGTGATTCGGGAGGGCTCCGGCATTGCCCCGGAAAAGTGGGGGATCAGGCCGAACCTGGAGGCGGACGAACGGCCGATGGACCGGGCTCCCGCCCGTTTCATGACCGGCTGCCGTATCAGTTCGTCGATGATCTCGGCCGGCTGTGTTGTGGAGGGGACGGTCATTAATTCCGTCCTGTCGCCCGGTGTGCAGGTGGGCAAGGGCGCGGTAATCCGTGATTCGGTCATCTTCGAGGATTCGATCATCGAGGCGGGCGCGGTTGTGGACCTGGCCATCTGCGACAAACGGGTCCGCATCGGCGCGGATGCCATTGTCGGCTATGGCGACAACAAAAGTCAACCCAACCGGGAATTCCCGCAACACCTCTACACCGGCATCTCGCTGGTCGGCAAGAAGGCGGAAGTTCCGGCCGGGATGAAGATCGGCCGGAACAGCATCGTCAGGCCCGGCCTCACGGCGGCGGCCTTGACGGGCTGCCGGCAATTGGATGACGGCGAAGTTTCCTGACGGTTTCCTCTCGGGGCACAGGTTGCCTAATTTTGTTGAACTTTTTTGATATTTCTGCCATAACGAATAAATAGGAATCATTTCGTTGAGTAATTCGGCGGTCAAGATGAAATCGTTCCCGGCCTTTTTGTTGTTCGAAGGAAGTCCTTCCTCACTCCAAGGCGCGAAATGCGTTCGATCGGACAGAGTTGTTGCCCCGGCCTTGCAGATAAACCGTGAGCCCGGCCGGGGCTCTGAAATAGTGGTGTCATAATCTCATGGATGTGACTTTTATTGAGAACCGGTGATAAAAAGGAAAAAAATTGGCAAGAACGAATTATTCTTTTGAGAAACGAAAAAAAGAGTTGGCAAAACAAAAAAAGAAAGAAGAAAAACTGCAACGCAGGCTGGACAAAAAAAAGATTCGGCAGGAGGGAGACCCGGAGCAGGAAAAATCCTTCGAGGAATGAAGGGAACCCTCCCGTAATTTTGTGTTTGCCCTGGCACTATTATGGCGCCGGGTTTTTAGTAAAGCCATATATTGGCAATTTTTAAAACGAGGTCGGTATGTCAGATCAGGAGGTCAAGGGAACGGTAAAGTGGTTTAACGATGACAAGGGGTACGGGTTCATCGAACAGGAAAATGGTCCGGATGTCTTTGTCCATTTTCGGGCCATTATCGGGGAAGGGCGCCGGACATTGTCTGAAGGGCAGAAGGTCGCCTTTGAGGTCACTCAGGGCCAGAAAGGCCTGCAGGCGGAGAACGTCAGGCCGCTGTAAGGTGCTTGATTAAATTTTAACACCCCGGAAGTCAGAAAGCCGGCCCCAGAGTCGGATTATTCTTTTTGACTTCCGGCGGTTTTTTATTAAAGAGTCCCTGCCGGAAACTCCCGATTTTTTCCCATGCCCGGTTCCTCGTCCGCTTCGGACGAATTGAGCCTGTTTTTCCAGGTCCATATATGCTGTTGTTTTTTGTCTTGTCAACGTGTTGTTTTTTATGTTAAAAGTAGCCCGCAACCTGACAAAGACGCCACCCCTCGCAGGGTGGGGCAACCAGTTGTTTTTTTATTTTCTTACAGGCCCT
>JAADIK010000073.1 GCA_013151365.1 Deltaproteobacteria bacterium | reverse complement strand
AAGAAACGCAAGTATTTTTACATCGCCATTGTCGTTCTCTCCTTTCTCCTGGCCGCAGGTGATATAACGGCCACGGTATTGTTGTCCTTCCCGCTCATCGGTTTGTACGAGGCCGGAATCGTGGTGGGCCGGGTCTTTCCCGGCAAGGCATCTGCGCGGCCGGAAGAAGCTGATGAGGAGGACGAGGCTGCTGAGGAGTAGAAGCGGGGGGCCGGATTGAGTTGAGCCGCTCGAGCAAAACCGCAGGCATAGCAGCGCTATGCCTGCGGTTTTTTACGTTATTAGGACTCGGCTCAAGACGGCCGGAAGACGGGGTGGTGCGAAAATGCCGGGATTTATGCGCAAGCCCTTAGGTCGGCGGTTTTTTTCAGCAAGAAGATATTCCCTTTGATCCAGGTATTACGTTCTTTGCGGATATTGGCCGCCGAGCAGTGGAGGAGCTGCCAGCCTTTCCGGCCGGCGGTTTTTTTTATATAACCGGGGTGGTGGGCATAGCGGCCGGTCGGCCGCAGAGTCCAGTCAGGCGTCGCCGTTGTCTCCGTGGAACAACAAAAAAGGGCCTCTTTGCTGCCCCGCTCCCAGGCGGCGGCGAAGAGCGGTTGCAGGTCGCCGATATAGGTGAGGACATCGGCAGCGACGAACAGGTCGTAGCGCTGCTTTGAGGAGAGCAGGTATTCGTTTATCTCGCCGACATGGAGTTGGTCGTAGATACCTTTTTCCTGGGCCTGAGCGACCATGTTCCCGGAGAGGTCAACCCCTGAAAGTTTTTCGCATACGGGCCGGAAGGCGGCGCCGGCCAGACCGGTGCCGCAGCCGAGGTCAAGGGCATGTTCGTACCTGGGTTTCCTGTCGGTCAGCCCATCGAAAGTCTGCTTCAGTTTCAGGTGAGTCGTATAGTTGAGTTCCCGCACCAGGTGATATTCAAAGGTCTTGCTGTACTGGTCAAACAGTTCCCGAACATAGTCCGGCGGCGGCGTGACCACCGTTGATCCCGTCAGGGCGGCGAGCATATAGCGGGCCGCCGCATGGTTCGGCCGCAGTTCGAGCAGCCGTTTATACAGGTCTTCGGCCTGACGGTATCGCCCCTGCCGGTGGCGGAGATAGGCCAGGTTGTTTAACGTGGAAGCATGGCCGGGCGCCAGGGTCAGCAGTTCCTCGTATACGGAGATGGCCCGGTCGATTTCTCCGGCATCCTTGTAGCAGCAGCCCAGGTTATAGCGCATCTCCTCGTCGTCGGGCGCCAGGGACAGCCCCTTCTGATACGTGTCCCGGGCCTCGGTAAAGCGGCCGCCTTTTTTATAGGCCAGCCCCAGGTTGTAGAGGATGTCCGCGTCTTCCGGGCAGAGTTCGGCGGCGCGGCGATAGGCGTTGACCGCCTCGGCCAGGCGGCCGCTTTCAAAGCAGGCCAGTCCCAGATTATAATGAATGGTGGCCACATCCGGAAACAGGGCCGCGACCCGGGCATAGAGATCAATGGCCTCGGCTGTTTTTCCGGCCTGGTGACAGGCGATGGCCTTTGCGTACAGGGCCTGTGCGTCATGTTGTTGTTTGGTGTCCATGTTGTGTTTAATCCATAAGCGGCACGATTTCCTGTTTGAGAAGGCAGCAGGAGATACGGTGACGGGGCGTTCCGTCGTCGCCATAGTCGATATTGTCGGGTTGAAGCAGTTTGTTCATCACGCAGCCTTCCGGGATGGAGAGTGAAAAAAAACGTGCTTCGGTGAGGCCGTCATTTTTCACAAGTTGATCTTCTTTAATACTAAAGCTGTGGATAGGGTAATCTTCGCAGAGCGGACATTGATATACCCTGCCGTTGGGAAAAATAAAATAATTTTCCGCAACATTGCCCGCGCATTCGAACTGTTCGCCGGGCTCAAGGAAAACCTTGGGAAAGGTGACGTCCAGGCCGAGTTCGGCTGCCTCCCGCGCTACCGCCGGCACGACCTCCAGCCAGTGGCCGGGGTCGACCTGCCAGTTTGTCTCCATCCCGCTTCGGCCCGCGGCGGATTTGCCGCGCAGGCCGATGACCTGGATGAAAAAACGCTTGACGCCGAATTCGGCCAGCAGGGCCGGCATCCGGTGCAGGTGATCAATGTTGAGACTGGAGACGGTGTAGATAACACTGGTGTGAAATCCCTTGCGCACGGCCTTTTGCAGGTTCGTGGTGCAGGTGGTAAAGACGTTTTCCCCCCGGATGGGATCATTGATTGCCGGCTCCGGGCCATCCAGGCTGAAACTAAGGAAATCCAGTTCTTCGGGGCTGACCCGGTCCAGCAGGTCGTGAAAGAGAAAACCGTTGGAATCCACGGTGACCGCGTAGCGCAAGGCTTTGGCCGCCCGGATGATTCCGGCCAGGTCGGGATGCATGGTCGGTTCGCCGCCCAGCAGAATAAGGTTGGACGGCCGCTCGGGCCGGGCGAATAGTTTCAGCCATTTGAGGACGGTCCCGGTCGGCAGGGTCGTCGTCCCGTGCTGTGACGGGTTGATGTAGCAGTGACGGCATGAAAGATTGCAGGCCGTGAGCAGGTGCAGGAAGACATTTCGTTCCCCGGCCTTAAAGCCGACCGTCCGCGCCGCCAGTTTCCGTTCAATCATTTATTTCTCCGAAGGGCTGGGCCAGCGTGTACCTGGCCAGCGGGCTGTCCCGCCAATATTCGTGTTGGCGGAAGAAGTTTTGAAAGAGGCTCAGGGCTTCCGCACGCAGGACGTCGGGAACAAGTTCGACCTGCATGTCGGCATAGAGATCATGGAGTTGTTTGAGCGGTACATTGGTGCCGCCGCCCATAATGTCCTCAAAGGCCCAGACAAAACGCCTGATTCCGGACAGCAGCATGGTAGCATAGCACATGAGACAAGGCTCCATGGTCGAATAGGCCGTGATCCGGCTGCAATCGGTCTGCGGATTCATGGTCAGCAGGCGCCGCAGGGCCGCGACCTCGGCATGGTCCAGCTCGTTGAAGTCGGCGCCGCTGCTGTTGGTTCTCCTCCCCCGGACAAGCACGCGGTCGTCCTCGACCAGGACACAGCCGACCGGGAAGTCTCCGGCATCCAGGGCCGCCCGGCCCTCCGCCAGAGCGATGCGCATAAATTGTTGATGATTCATATTGGGGTCAGGCTTGTATTGTTGCATTATTAAAGAGACCTGCGGCGTACTTTTTTTAAAGGGTTCGGCCGAGGCGCAGCACATTCTTATCGATCACGGCCCCGGTTTCCGGCTGCATCCAGTCATGTTGTTTATCTGCGAACGGCAGGTAAACAAGAGACATTTTTACATCCCTGAGGCGGGCCCGGGGCAGAAACGGAAAGATATTGCCCGGGCTTGTCGCCGCGGCGGCCAGCGTTACCTTGACGGCCTGCCTGGCCTCCGAGGCCGGCAGGGTGACCGGATAGAGGTTCGGCACAACATGGCCGTTTTCCGGGTCGAGCCGCCATTGGCCGAGGGTGACCTGCCGGGCGACCCGGAGGAATATTTTTGGTCGCAGCTTAAAGGCCGGGATCCAGAAACTCATGGGCCATTTGTGCCACTGCGGCCTGGGGACCACGGGTTGATTGGTCTTGTTGATAAAATCGGCAAAGTTTTCGATCTTCATGGCCGGAATCCGGGTCGATATTTTCCAGAAAGCAAGGTAGAGGAGGTGATCTCCCTCGCCGGGCAGGATTTGCCACGACAGCCGCCTGAGCCCATCGTTGCCGATTTCCCAGGCCGTATCACAGTTG
>JAADIK010000160.1 GCA_013151365.1 Deltaproteobacteria bacterium | reverse complement strand
TCGTTTCGTGACGACGAACTCCGGCGGCTCGGCCGGCTGCACACGGCGGCCGCGGCCCGGCAGACTGTTAGTTGGGCCCGGCGGGCCGGTTTTACCAACCTGAGCCTGGACCTGATGTACGGCCTGCCGGGACAGCGCCTCGCCGGGTGGCTCGAAACCCTGCGCCAGGCCCTGGATCTGGAGCCGGAACACCTGTCCATCTATGAGCTGACCGTGGAAGAGGGGACGCCGTTCGCCGGCCGGGCCCGCCGGGGCAACCTGAATCTGCCCGCCGAAGAAGAGGTCCTGGCCATGATGGAGGCCACGCTGACCCGGCTGGCCGCGGCCGGTTACCGGCGCTACGAAATTTCCAGCTACGCCCGGCCGGGAAGGGAATGCCGCCACAACATCAATTACTGGCGAAACGGCTCCTATATCGGCCTTGGCGCCGGGGCGGTCTCCTGTCTTGACGGCCGCAGGTTGAGCGGCGTCGCGGATGTCGAGGATTACTGTTGCCGTCTCGAATCCGGCCGCCCGGTCTGGTCGGACGTGGAACAACTGGACCGGGAGGCCCGGTTCCGGGAAACGGTGATCATGGGGCTGCGCATGACGGCCGGGGTCTCCGTCGCCGAACTGCGGCGGCGTTTCGACATCGATCTGCCCGCCTATTACGGCCCGACCCTGGCGGCCCTGCTGGACCAGGACCTGCTCGTCCATGACCGGGAGCGGCTGCGCCTCTCGGCCCGCGGGCTGGTGCTGGCCAACCGGGTAATGGCGGAACTGGTCTGAGCAAAATGAACATAAAATACCCCTGGTGCCGGCCATTGTTTTTTTCCAGCCTTGGATATATGTTTCATAGGGAAAAAAGTTGGGTTTAATGATACTGTGAAAATATTTTTTTGTGGTGCCGTTTCATTCTTTTTCAGTAAAATTATTCAGGGACAACGCAATATAGGACAACACCATGCAGACGACTGTCAGACAGCTGTATCGAAAAATTGATGCCGACCGGGAATACTGTTTCAACGTGGAGGCCACGCGGCCGCTGACGGCTGCGGAAACGAGAAGCCTGCGGCTGGTGCTGGCAGACGGTTTCCTGGCGGCGACCGTGTCTGATTCTCCTTACCTGGCCGGAGAACGGGTGGTCGAGGTGGGGCCGCGGCTCAACTTTGCCACGGCCTGGTCCTCCAACATGGTGTCCATCTGCCGGGCCATCGGCCTGGACTGCGTGACCAGGGTAGAGCGTTCCCGCCGCTACCTGGTGCCGGCGGACGCTGATATCCGGGAGTTTATCGCCGCCAACCACGACCGGATGACCGAGTGTCATTACCCTGAACCCCTGGCCGGTTTCGAGACCGGCATTGAGCCGGAGGCCGTTTACGAGGTGGACCTGAAGACCAAGGGGCCGGACGCCCTGGCCGAGATCCCGGGGATCTCCATGGACGAACGGGACCGGAATTTCTACTACGATTATTTTGTCAAGAAACATGACCGTAATCCGACCATTGTCGAGATTATGGACCTGAACAATGCCAACTCCGAGCACTCGCGGCACGGATTTTTCCGCGGCAAACAGATCATCGACGGGGTGGAGCAGGAAGAGACCCTGTTCGGCCTGGTAACGGATACGCTCAAGGCCAACCCCAAGGGCAGCGTTGTCGCCTTTAAGGACAATTCCAGTGTGATCCGGGGCGGTGATGTCCCGACCATTCTCCCGGTCAGACCCGGAGAACCATCGCCGTTCACCGCCGCCACCCCCTGTTATCATGTGCTGCTCACCGCGGAGACCCATAATTTCCCCACCGGGGTCGCGCCTTTTCCCGGCGCCGAAACCGGGACCGGCGGCCGGATCCGCGACGTGCAGGGAACCGGCCAGGGTGGTTTCACGATCGCCGGCACCGCTGGTTACTGTGTCGGCAGCCTCCACATTCCCGGTTATGAACTGCCGTGGGAAAACCGCTATAGCTGTCCCGACAACCTGGCCTCGGCCCTGGAAATTGAAATCGAGGCCAGCAACGGGGCCTCCGACTATGGAAACAAGTTCGGCGAGCCGTTGATTCAGGGCTTCACCCGTTCCTTTGACCTCCGCCTTGCAAGCGGTGAGCGCTGGGGTTTTTTGAAGCCCATCATGTTCACCGCCGGTATCGGCCAGATTGACGACCGCCATACCCGAAAAGGCGCCGAGCTGAAAGGCATGCTCATCGTCCAGGTCGGCGGCCCGGCCTACCGGGTCGGCTTCGGGGGCGGCGCCGCCTCCTCCATGCTGCAGGGAGAAAACGTTTCGGAGCTGGATTTCAACGCGGTGCAGCGCGGCGACGCCGAGATGGAGCAGAAGATGAACCGGGTCATCCGGGCCTGCAACGAGATGGGCGACAAGACCCTCGTCGACGTGATCCACGACCAGGGGGCGGGCGGCCCGGCCAACGTGCTCAAGGAACTGGTGGAGCATTCCGGCGGCCGGATCGAGATTCGCAACATCCGGGTGGGCGACCCCACCATGAGCGTGCTGGAAATTTACGTGGCCGAGTACCAGGAGCGAAACGGTTTTTTGATCCGGCCGGAAAATATCGAGCAATTCCAGGCCATCTGCGACCGGGAAAAGGTGGCCTGCGAGGTCCTGGGCGAGGTGACCGGCGACCTGCGCTTTGTCGTCCACGATGCGCAGGACGACACCACCCCCGTTGACCTGGAACTGGCCGAGGTGCTGGGCCATATTCCGCAGAAAACCTTTACCGACAACCATGTCGATCCGCAGCTCGCACCGCTTTGCCTGCCGGACGACCTGTCGGTTCGCGACGCGCTTTATAATGTCCTGCGCCTGGTGTCGGTGGGCTCCAAGCGGTTCCTGGTCAACAAGGTGGACCGGGCCGTGACCGGACTGATCGCGCAGCAGCAGTGCTGCGGGCCGTTGCAGCTCACGGTGGCGGATGTGGCCGTGGTCGCCCAGAGTCATTTCAGCCGTAGCGGCGGTGCCACGGCCATCGGCGAACAGCCGGTTAAAATGCTGGTCGATCCGGCCGCCGGCGCCCGCATGGCCGTGGGCGAGGCCCTGACCAACCTGGTCTGGGCGAAAATCAAAGATCCGGAGCAGATCAAGTGCTCGGCCAACTGGATGTGGGCGCCCAAGCTGCCCGGCGAAGGGGCGGCGATCAACGATGCGGCCCGGGCCATGCGGGACGCCATGATCGCCGTGGGCATGGCGGCGGACGGCGGCAAGGATAGTCTGTCCATGGCGACCAAGGTCGGTGACGAGACGGTGAAGTCCCCGCGGCAACTGGTCATTTCGGCCTACGCGGCCATGGCCGATATCGGCAAGGTGGTGACTCCTGATCTGAAACATCCGGGGGCGGGCAGCCTGATCTTCATCGATCCGGCCGCCGGCAGAAACCGGCTCGGCGGCACGGCCCTGGCCCAGACCCTGGGCCAGCTGGGCAGCGAGTCGGCGGACATGGATGAGCCCCTGCTGCTGCGGAAAACGTTTGCGGCCGTGCAAGACCTTATTGACCGCGGGCTGATCTCCGCCGGTCATGACCGCAGTGACGGTGGCCTGATTACCACCCTCCTGGAAATGGCCTTCAGCGGCGACTGCGGTTTCGAGCTGCGACTGGACGGCGACGCTTCAGCCCTTGAGGCCCTGTTTTCCGAAGAGCTCGGCCTGGTGGTCGAGTGTTTGGCGGGAAACCGCCGGGAGGTGATGCAGGCCCTGGCTGACCAGGGCGTTCCCTGCCGGGATCTCGGCCCGAC
>JAADIK010000192.1 GCA_013151365.1 Deltaproteobacteria bacterium | reverse complement strand
GCTTCTGCTGCTGGGCCTGAACTGTGAACGTGATTTGTTGTATGAGCGAATCGAGCAACGGACCGGCCAAATGATGGCGCAGGGTTTTGTCCGGGAGGTGGAAAAACTGCTGGATATGGGCTATAGTCCTGACTTGAAAGCCATGCAGGCCATCGGCTACCGCCACGTCAACAACTATCTTGCCGGAAAGTGGGGGAGGGCGGAGACCATCCGCCTGCTCGTCCGTGACACCAGGCGTTATGCCAAGCGGCAGTTGACCTGGTTCCGGGCGAATCCCGCAATGAACTGGTATGACCGCGAAGATGCCGGGATGGTTATGGACCATGCCGCCCGGTTCCTGGAGTCCGCTCAAAAATAAAACAGCGCCCGGAGCGCTTGCAACTCGCAGCCGTCACGGCCCTGCGAAAACTGCGTCATTGTCAACAAGTTGTGGATCGGAACCGGTGATACCTGAAACAAAACATAATAACAAGCAGCTCCTCTACCGAAACGGCGCCATTGACCATGATCAGTGCCGGCGCCTGGCCGCGGAACTTGATGTTCCGTATGTCCTGGCCGTGCTGCTGTGCCGGCGGGGGATAACCACGGCCCGGGCCGCCACGACCTTCCTGCATCCCAGCCTCGGCGACCTGCCGTCGCCTTTTTTGCTGAAAGACATGGACAAGGCTGTCTCCCTGGTGATCACGGCGTTTCGGGAAAAGTGGCCGGTGGTCATTCACGGCGATTACGACCTGGACGGCATCAGCAGCACCGCCTTGCTGGCCCGGTTTCTCCGGTCCCTGTCGATCCGGGCCGTCTGTCATCTGCCGGACCGGCTGACCGAAGGCTATGGAATCAATAAGCAGTCAATCGCCAGGCTGGCGCCCGGAGGCGGCGGACCGGCCTTGCTCATCACCGTTGATTGCGGAATCACCGCAGTCGAGGAGGTCGAATTTGCCAGGGAGCAGGGGTTTCGCGTCATTGTCACGGACCACCACGAGCCGCCTGCTTCTCTGCCGCCGGCCGACGCAATCTTAAACCCGAAACAAGAGGATTGTTCCTTTCCCTTTCCGGAACTGGCCGGCGTGGGGGTGGCCTTTTACCTGGCCATGGGGATCCGCAGCCGCCTGGTGGAACAGGGCGCCTGGAACAAAGAAACAGCACCCAATCTCAGGCAATTCCTCGATTTTGTCGCCCTGGGCACGGTTGCCGACGTCGTGCCCTTGCTCGGACTCAACCGTATCCTGGTCAGGGCCGGACTGGAAGTCTTGACGGAACGCTCAAGTCCCGGTATCAGGGCTTTGAGCGAGCGGGCCCGGACCATGGAGGGCAGGATCACTTCCGAGGATATTTCCTATCGACTGGCCCCGCGCCTGAATGCCGCCGGGCGCCTCGGCAAACCGGAGCTGGCCCTTGAGCTTTTAACCTGCTCCGAACCTGCCAGGGCGCGGCAGCTTGCCGGCCGGCTCGAACTGATCAACCAGGAGCGGCGGCAAATGGAGACCGAGGCCCTGGGCTCGGTCATGGATCAATGCGCGCGGCAGGAGGACGAGGGAAGGGCCGGTTTTGTTGCTTATGGCAATTATCATCTCGGAATTATAGGGATTATTGCCGCAAGGAGTGCTGAAAAATACGGCAAGCCGGTTTTCGTCCTGACCGATGCGGTTGCAGGCGACCAGGGGCTGCTCAAGGGCTCGGGCCGCTCCATAGACGGTATCAACCTGTATGAAGTGTTGCAGCAATGCACTGAAACCACGGTCCAATTCGGCGGCCATGCCATGGCGGCCGGCCTGACCCTGCACAAATCCAAGTTAAACGGCTTTGCGGAAACGTTTGACCGGGTGGTCGCCGAAGCCGGGAAAACGAAACAACCTGACAATGAACGGCTTATCGATTATCGGCCGACGGTAGCCGAAATTTTTAATGAACATTTTATCGGTCTGTATCACAATCTCGAGCCGTTCGGGCAAGGGAACCCGGAGCCTGTTTTTTGCCTGGAAAACCAGAAAATCGAAAGCAGCCATACCCTGAGAAACCATCTGAAATATTCAATCAGGCATAACGGCCACTTGTTCAACGGTATCGGCTTCGGCCTGGCAGATAGAATAGAATACACGCGGAATAAACCTGTCCAGCTCACCTTTACCATCAAGAACTCAACCTTCAGGGGAGAACAGCGCCTGGAGCTGCACGCGGTGAGTATCGACCCAACCACTTGATATTGGAAGGAATGTAAAAATTTAACATAATATATATTATGCGACATTTGATATTAAGGGCTTTTGGCCCATAATTCACACCTTGCTCCGGTCGGCACAAAAATGGCTGGATTAAGCGGGCCAACTCCATTATTAAAAGTGTGCGTGCAATAAGACAAAGACTCTCACAGAGCTCACGGAGCACACAGAGGGACAAGACATAAAAAACAAGGCGAAAAATTTTTCTCCGCCTGCTCTGTGCCTCTGCCTGCGAGAGATATTCAGTCAACTCGTAAAATCAGTAATTTTTGCGACAATATTAATGCTAAGGATTAAACCTTTCGGGGGTAAAATAAGATGAGTCATGAGATTTACCAGGAGCCGCTGGTCAGCCGCTATACCTGCCGCGAAATGCAGGAACTTTTTTCCGAACGTTTTAAATTCACCACCTGGCGGCGCTGCTGGGTCGCCCTGGCCGAGGCCCAGCATGAACTGGGCCTTGGGCTCGTCACCCGCGAAATGGTCGACGAACTCAAGGCCCATGTCGAAGATATCGATTTCGACATGGCGGCCCGAAAAGAAAAGGAAATCCGCCACGACGTGATGGCCCATGTCTACACCTACGGCCGGCAGTGTCCAAAGGCCGAGGCCATTATCCATCTCGGCGCCACCTCGCAGTTCGTCGTCTGCCATACCGACCTGATTATCCAGAAAAAAGCGCTCCGGCTGGTCAAAAAATCCCTAATTAACGTTATTGCCAACCTGGCCACATTCTGCAGGAAATACAAGGACATGGCAACCCTCGGCTTTACCCACTATCAGCCGGCCCAGCCGACAACCGTCGGCAAGCGCAACACCCTGTATATTCAGGATTTACTGATGGATCTCGACTATATCGAGCACCTGGAGCACCAGGTCAGGGCCCGCGGGGCCAAGGGCACCGTCGGCACCCAGGCCACCTTCCTTGAACTCTTTGACAATGACCATGCCAAGGTCCGCGAGCTGGACCGGCTGGTCGCCGCCAAGCTCGGCTTTGCCGAGGTCTTCGCGGTCACCGGCCAGACCTACCCGCGCAAACTGGACATGAAGACAGCCGAGACCCTGGCCGGGCTCGGCGCCTCGGCCCACAAGTTTGCCGTGGACCTGCGGCTGCTCTCGAACCTCAAGGTCCAGGAAGAACCCTTTGCCAAGAAACAGGTCGGCAGCTCGGCCATGGCCTACAAGCGCAACCCCATGCGCTCCGAACGGATGACCGGCCTGTCCCGTAAACTCATGGGCCTGCCGGTCAATTTCGCAGCCACTGCCGCCAACCAATGGTTCGAACGAACCCTGGATGATTCGGCGATCCGGCGAATGGACCTGGCCCAGGCCTTTCTTCTGGCCGATGCCATATTAAGGCTTTACATTAATATTACAAAGGATATGGTCGTCTATCCGAAGCAAATAGAACGTTATCTTCGTGCCGAACTGCCCTTTATGGCCACGGAGAAAATATTGATGGCCTGCGTGGAAAGGGGCAAGAGCCGCCAGGAAATACACGGAGTTATTCG
>JAADIK010000163.1 GCA_013151365.1 Deltaproteobacteria bacterium | reverse complement strand
CATGATCAACGCCGGGGGCCGACAACGAGTTTGCGGTCCGCCTTCAGGCCGGCATACCAACTGAGCCAGTCGCTTTTCGTGATTGCCGCGTCCTGGAAAATCCGTTTTTCATTGTAATAGGGGTTGCCGGCAAGCAGGTCGCGGCGCCAGCGTTCCTGAAACCGCTCCTTCTCCAGCCGGGCCTGGTCGTCCGAGTCGAACAACCGCCGGCCTTCCGGACATTCCGCTTTACAGTAGGGGGAAAAAACATTTTCAACCCCCTGCTGCCGTACACGCAGGCTGAAATCGATATCATACATGACATTCGCCAGCCGGCCTTCGTCAAATCCGTGCACGCGGTCAAACAACTGCCGCTTCACCATGCAGAGCTCCGCGCCGGCGGCGAGGACATTCTGCGGACAGACAAGGCCGTTAAGATGACAGGAACCTTCAATAAAAAAGCGGCGGTATGCCCCGCAGCCCTTATCGTTTAAATCGGGCAGCGCCCCATTGTCGTTTTCCCGGTCACCGTATTCCACCAGGCCGCCAACGACCCCCAGGGCGGGGTCCTCGGAATAGCCGAGCAGGGTCTCCACCCAGGTCTCATCAAGCGGCAGGACACCGTGGCCCAGGAACAGGAGCTGTTCGGCGGCCGCCCCGGCAATGACCCGGTTCAGGGCCGGGCCGTTCTTCTCGTCGGCAGCGACATCATGCAGGATAAAACGGTGGTCGAGGCCGCGGATTCTTCGGCGCCGCTCACTGTTGCCGGGCTCCCGCGACAGGAGATGAAACTCCAGCTTCCCGTACCCGGTGGTCCGGGCCAGCCGCTCAAGCCACTTTTCAGTCTCTTCCCCCTCGTCCCGCAGCAGGACAAAAAGCGCTACCGGGACGTTGTCGCGACATTGCCGCCGCACCTCGTAATAATAGCGCCACTGCCCGGAACGGACCGAGGCCTCCAGGCCGCGCCGTTGTATTGCGGCTTTCAAGGCCTCCAGGCCGGCACTATCCGCATAATCCTTCTGCGTATGGTTGATGCTGGTCGAGGTCTCAATGGCCCGCCAGTGGTAAATCGTTTCCGGAAGATGAAAAACGCGGCGGCCGTGTTCCGTCAACTTCAACAGCAGGTCATAATCCTGCGAACCGTCACATTGCTCCGAGAAACCGCCGACTTCCGCAAAAAGCGTCTGCCTGGTGACGAGAAAATGGGTGATGTAGTTATGGCACAGGAGCAGCTCCCGGTTGAAATCCGGTTTAAAAAAACTCTCCAGGTAACGGCTTTCCAGGTTGACCAGGTCCTCGTCGCTGTACAGCACGTCCGGATCATGCTCGTTGATGGCCCGGGCCACCAGGTACAGGGCATTCAGGGCCAACTCGTCATCATGGTCGAGAAAACCGAGATATTCACCGCCGGCCAGGGAAGCCGCCTCGTTGGAAGCGGCGGAGATGCCCCGGTTGCCGGCGAGAAAGCTGATCCTGATCCGCGGGTCCAGGGCGGCGTATTCTTCGAGCAGCGGCCGGATATGGGGGGCGCTGCTGCCGTCATCGACCAGGCACAGTTCCCAGTGGGGATAGGCCTGATAGAGGACGGAATGAATACACTTACGAAGCAGACTTTCGTCGGTGTCGTACACGGGCGTCAGGATGGAGATGACCGGTTTTTTCGGCAGATCCGCCACCTCCCGGCACGGATAACAGCCTTTGCGCACCCCTGTTTCCTGGTAGTGCAGCAGGGGATAAGGGTGGGTCTCCCGGAACTCGGGATAGGTCTCGCCGTAGAAACGGGGATCAAACAGCGGGTTCGGCCGGAGCTGCCGCTTGCAGCCCGTAGTCACATAGTGATGAAAGGCCTCCCGGCCGGAGGGGTCCGCAATATCGTACCGGCGGCGGTAAAAGACAGGATCGAAAAAACGGTTGGGGCTGCGCCCCTCCCCGGCCCCGAAGTCGAGATAATGCAAGAGGAGGGGAATCCGCAGTTTGACGACGGTCGGATTGTCCTCCATATAATAGCTGGTATCAAAAAACGGTAAGGGGTGGAACTGCTCCGTACTGCCGAAGCGCAGGTAATGGACCAGGGGATTCATCCCGGCCGGAATCAGCCGGCGGTTTTGGGCCAGGTAAAAAGCGGAATCAAAAAACGGATTGGGATTCTTTCCCTGCCGCCAGCCGGTCCCCAGGTAATGGACCAGCGGGTCGACCTGCGGCCGGTTCACTGCCGGATCGCCTTGCCGATAAAAATCCCGATCAACGAGACCACTCCGCCTGACCAGCAGGTAGTCGCGGTAACGTGAAACAAACCTGAACGGCCGGCTGACTAAAAACCTGATCAACCTCAGCCGGCGGCCGAGAACCGCCAGCTTCGCCATCAACCGGGAACACAGACCAGGGCCGGCGGCCGCGTCGCTCTTGTTGCCGGCAGGCTGGTGGTTGCCGGCAAGGGAACGGTGGTGGAATGCCGTAAAATGCGGCACACATTCACGACCAAAGGCATGATACCTGAGTTCAAATATCAGCTTTGCCCGACCGCGGCACCCATCCGGAGACAATGGCGGGGCTACCTGGAAACAGGGCGTGGTCGAGCCGAAAAAATAGGTCCGCCCCTCCTGGAAATCCGCATTGCTCGTCAAACGTGTCAGCTGGGTCCCGGTCCCCTCGACTTCGCAGGTTATCCGTTCCAGGGTCAGGACCACATAATCATTGGCGGGAATGAAGCGGATGGGCCGGCGGGGTTCACTGTCTGCCAGGTCGAATTCAAGGCGCCGGGTGCCCAGGTCGACTTTGCGGACCATCGGGGAGACGCCGCCATCGGCCCCGGGCGGCCCCAGGGACAGAGAGGCCTCGTGGTAGGGCTCGCGCAGGTCAAGCAGACGATCTATCCAGACGTCGATATGCTCTGAAAAAAGCGGCTGATGTTTTCGATAAATGGCGGTGAAGGTCTCCAGTTTATGGTGCCGGGGCCGAGCCCGGACCATGGAGTCGGCCGAGACCCGGTAATAAAACAGAATTTCCGGTATCCGGCAGACCCGGCGGCCAAGCTCCAGCAGAGACAGCCAGAAGTCATAATCCTCCCAGCCGTATTTCAGGTCCTGGTCATAGCCGCCGACCAGTTGCCAATCTTCCCGGCGAAACAGGGCGGAACAGAAAATGACATTGTCGAGGAGCATCTCCTCCAGGGAAAATTGCGGCAGCAGCCACTCCGTATCGACCGCGCCGAAAAGCTGCGCCCGGCAGTATACAATCCCCAGCTCGGCGCGCTCGTCAAGCAGGCGGACGGCCCGTTCCAGGTAAGCGGGGCCGATCCGGTCGTCGGCGTCCAGGGGCAGGATATACCGGCCCCGGGCCTCCCGGATGCCGTTATTACGGGCAGCGGCCAGGCCCTGGTTCTCCGTCGCGATCACCCGGGTCTTCGGCCTGTCGTACCCGGCCAGGATCCGGCGGGTCTCCTCGTCGGTTGAACCGTCGTTGACGATGATGATCTCGAAATCCTGAAAACTCTGCGCCAGGACGGAAGCGACCGCCTCATCGATAAATTGACCCTGGTTATAGCAGGGGATGATAACGCTGACACGTGGTGGCATCATAAAATAAACCTGAATCCGTGACGGCTTGAGGTGATATTTCAGTCAATAAATGGAATTTATTATATTATTGCAGAATAAACGCATTTTTTGGTCTTCACCGCGCCGCCCTGCGGGGCGCCCGATAACGGACTCAGGATAAAGGTTCCGATGATTGTCATCACCATGATTTTTTCCGGATGGATTTTGCCCCGGCCCGCGGTTATCCGGGCC
>JAADIK010000185.1 GCA_013151365.1 Deltaproteobacteria bacterium | reverse complement strand
AATTACTTGGTGAAATATCGGTTATCCCCGGAGTGACGGGGTCGTGCATCTTTGATAAGACCGCCGGCGTACTGTGTACCGATCTCCAGACTGAACTGCCGAAAGATATGACCGAGTCGGTCTGTATGCATTTTGTTCGTCTCCTGCAGATGGGCAGGATGAATAAGTTGAATATCAAGTCGGTTCATTTCCGCTTTGACCGCTATGCGGTCATTGGCATGAGCCTTGACACGGAAGTTGTTCTGTTGACAATCTGCGAGGCGGATGCCAACTGTTCTCTTGTTGCCACGACCGTCGCCATGCTTGCCGACGATATGCGCGATGAGCTCTTCGAAAAATTCCCGCCGTCATCAAATCTCGTCATGACGGCGGCCGGGGAAGAAGAGATTGCCTGCCCGCCGGTTCAGGACGATGATAAAGGCGGGGCCGAGGCCCTGCCGCTGCTCCTGGAGGAGATCGAGCAAGCCCTTGCCGCTGTCATCGGCCCCCCCGCCGGCATGGTTGTTACCGGGGACTGTCTGGACAAATGGCGCCAAAAAGGCCCCTCGTCACCCGGTCGTCTGCCGGAGTTGGTCGCCATGCTGGTCAAGGAGATTGAAGACCCGAAACTGGCCGAAGATTTCAAATCGCGTATTCAACATCTCCTGTAGATATGGAGGGACGTCCAGGCCCGCCGCACCTGCATCTCTCTTGATATCCCCGCCGTTATCGCTATACAATGACCTCTGTTGCCAAAAACGGCAGTAACCATCCGGGCGCGAATCCCGGGGATTTGTTTGCGTACGCCCCTTTGACGGCAGGAGAGGTAGGCCGGGCGGGAAGAACAATTTTGTATCTTGCGGTTGCAATCCTTGCGCCGGTTGAGTGGGCCGGCTCAAAAGTGCGGACGGCCGCGTCCGTGAGGGTGAATTTAGAAACGGCGAAGTTAAGCTGACTTTCCCCGGCGGCCGGATTTTTCAAGGCAAGTTCAAGGACGATCTGCTTGTCCAGCCGCTAAAGAATGGAGAATGAATGTGCAGTGGCAGTATCGAACCATACTCTTCGAGTTTCAGAAAGACAGTCTTCTCGGTGACAAGTATATCGACGATGAAGAGCTGGAAACAACGCTGAACGAGCAGGGGGAATCGGGCTGGGAACTGGTCGCGGTTACTCCGGTTCGGGAGGGCATCCTGTCTTTTTTCAAGAGAATGAAGCAACCGGCCGGACCAAAGGTCAAATCGCCGGCTGCCGGGAAGCAAACGGTGGTGACCGCCGAACAGTTGCAGCGCGAGGAGAAAGAACATATTCGTCGCCTGGAACAAGAACGGCGGGAGGCCATGCTCCGGCAGGAACAGGACTTGATCGGCGAGATCAAGATTCGTTGACCGCCGGCGGTAGAGACAAGTGAGCATCTATATTTTAAAACGATTTCTGTTGATGATTCCCACCCTGTTCGGGGTTATGTTCATTACCTTTATGATCACCCAGTTCGTCCCCGGCGGTCCGGTTGAAAGGATGATGGCCCAGATCGAGGGGCATGGCGTCGGGGGAGAGGCGGTATCCGGGACTACCGGCGCCATTTATCAGGGCGACACGGGCCTGGACCAGGAGCGCCTGGCGCAGTTGCGGAAACTCTATGGTTTTGACCAGCCGCCCCTGAAGCGTTTTTTTTCCATGATGGGCAAGTACCTGGTGTTTGACTTCGGTGAAAGCTATTACCACCATCAAAGCGTTGTCAGTCTCGTCATCTCCAAGCTTCCGGTATCCATGTCCCTGGGACTCTGGTCATTTTTTATCGTCTACCTGACCTGTATCCCTCTGGGGATTGCCAAGGCGGTCAGGGACGGCAGCCGCTTTGACGTCGTGACCAGTTCCATCATCATGGTCGGCTATGCCATCCCGGGATTTGTGCTCGGTATTGTCCTGATCGTCCTCTTCGGCGGCGGCAGTTTCTGGAGTATTTTTCCCCTTCGGGGGCTGGTATCGGACAACTGGCATCAGCTCGGCCTGATGGCCAAGATCCTGGATTATCTCTGGCACATGGTTCTGCCGGTGACCGCGAGTACGGTCAGCAGCCTGGCGGTCATGACCCTGCTTACCAAAAACAGCTTCCTGGAGGAGATCCGCAAACAGTATGTGATAACGGCCAGGGCCAAGGGGTTGTCGGAAAAGCAGGTGCTGTATAAACACGTGTTCCGGAATGCCATTATTCCCATCATTACCGGCTTCCCCGGTTCCTTTATCACCGCTTTTTTCACCGGCAGTCTGTTGATCGAAACGATATTCTCTCTCGACGGCATGGGACTGCTGGCCTATCAGTCCGTGATGAACCGCGATTACCCCGTGGTCCTGGGAACACTCTATTTCTTTACCATCATCGGCCTGATCTCCAGGCTCCTTTCCGATCTCAGTTATGTCATGGTCGATCCCCGAATCAGTTTCGAGCGTATCCAGTAAAAAAGACTATGGCCGGAAAGCAAATAAAAAACAGCCTGAACAGGCGGCGGTGGAATAGTTTCCGTCAAAACCGGAGAGGTTATTACAGCCTGATCATTTTTGTCATCATTTTTGGCACCAGCCTTTTTGCCGAGGTGCTGAGCAATGATAAACCCCTGCTGGTGCAGTATAACGGCAAAGACTATTTTCCCATTTTCAAAGTCTATCCGGAAACGGTTTTCGGCGGGTGTTTCGCAACCGAAACGGATTACCGCGACCCTTTTATTCTGCACAAGCTGACGACGAACGGTAATCATGTTTTTTTTCCTCTCAACCCGCACAGTTACAACTCCATTAACCTGTCGCTTGACCGCCCGGTTCCGTCACCGCCGAGCCGTGATAATTTTCTCGGTACCGACGACCGGGGCCGGGACGTCCTGGCGCGCCTTATCTATGGTTTCCGGCTCTCCGTCCTTTTCGGCTTCGCGCTGACCATAGTCGGCACTCTGCTGGGGATCATCGCCGGCGCGGTGCAGGGATATTTCGGCGGCCGGACCGATCTTTTCTGCCAGCGTTTTATCGAGGTATGGAGCGCCATGCCCGAACTTTACCTGCTGATCATTTTTGCCTCGATCTTTAAACCCAGTATCCTGCTGCTCCTGATCCTGCTTTCCATGTTCGGCTGGATGGGGCTGTCGGATTATGTGCGGGCTGAATTCCTGAGAGGGCGCAACATGGAATATGTGAAGGCCGCCAAGGCCCTGGGGGTGGGGAATCTGACCATCATGTACCGGCACCTGCTGCCCAACGGCATGACCCCGGTGATCACCTTTTTGCCGTTCCGGATGTCCGGAGCGATCCTGGCCCTGACCAGCCTTGATTTTCTTGGCCTGGGCGTCCCGCCTTCCACCCCGAGTCTCGGGGAGTTGCTGGCCGAGGGCAAGGCCAATATCGATGCCTGGTGGCTGTCATTGTCGACCTTCGCTGTTTTGGTCGGGACGCTGGTGTTGTTGATTTTTATCGGCGAAGGACTTCGCCAGGCCTTTGATCCGCGCAAACAGTAGCGGGAGATGGTGGCGGCTGACGGGGACGGGCTGAGTATTCGGGTGGTGCCGCCCCTGGTGAACTGATATGGTGACGGAGAGGGAATAAGGCTGGCTTCCGGAGATCGGTGTTTTCGGGAGGCTCGGGGACAAGCGCCGGAGAAATTTTTTCCTCCCGGCAGGGGGGCGGAGGCCCGTTGGTGACGGTTCCGGGGTTATTGGGACCGGATCTTTTCGCGCAGTGACTCAATTTCCTGTTTGAGAGCGTTTTCCCGCTCGGCGAATTCCTGCCGTATCCTCTTGAGCAAAGACTTGTAATCCTCG
>JAADIK010000144.1 GCA_013151365.1 Deltaproteobacteria bacterium | reverse complement strand
CTCCTGACGGGCCGCGTCATCCATATCATGGACAATGGAACCGGTGGTCAGGCCGAGGAAACGATACACCTGGCCCATCCACTCGACGTCGCGGCTGGCCAGGTAATCGTTGACCGTGACGACATGCGCACCCTTGCCGGACAGGGCGTTCAAATAGAGGGGCGCGGTCGAGGTCAGGGTCTTGCCTTCACCGGTCTTCATCTCGGCAATCCTGCCTTGATGCAGAACAATACCGCCGACCAACTGGACATCGTAATGCCGCTCGCCAAGCACCCGGCGGGCCGCCTCGCGAACCACGGCAAAGGCCTCCGGCAACAGGTCGTCGAGCGATTCCCCCTTGGCAATCCGCTCCCGGAACTCGACGGTCTTAGCGGCGAGTTCCGCGTCACTGAGCGGTTGAATGGACGGCTCCAGATCGTTGATCCTGGCCACGGTACGTCCCAACTGCTTGACAATTCGGTCGTTTTTGCTACCAAAAACCTTGGTAAGTGTCTTTATCATTTTCAAGACTATCCTTCATGCTCAAGAGCACGATACTGTCGTTTTAACCTCAATCCGTGACGGCCTGCATCTGCGCCGTTCTCGAGCGCTCACGGATTCATATTTAAGTTTTCCGTTATTGATCCCCGGCAATCCAAATCATCGCCTCTTCGTCACAGTCGGGGAACTGCGGGCAATTCAGACAATCACTCCATATCTTGTGCGGCAGTTCGCGATGATCAATCCCGACAAAACCCAGCTTCCGGAAAAAGGACGCCTGGTAGGTCAGGGTAAAGGCCCGGCTGATTTCAAGGCGCCGCACCTCGTCGAGGCAGGCCTGGACCAGGGCCTCGCCGACACCGCAGCCCTGGCTTTCTTCGGCAACCGCCAGCGACCGGATCTCCGCCAGGTCCTCCCAGCAGATATGCAGGGCGCACACGCCCCGGACACTACCGCCATCCTCATAGACGATAAAATCACGCAGATGATCATACAGCGAACTGATGGAGCGGCCGAGAAGCAGACCCTGATCGGCAAAATGTTTCAGCAGGGAATGAATTGCCTTAACGTCCCCCATGCGGGCGGGGCGAATTTTTTGTTTTACCGCCATCGAAAATATCATAGCCAAAATAATGTATTTTACTCAGTCAGAGCAGGCTGGTCAAGAGCGCATAAAGGAGCCGCCGGGATTCCGGTTACCATCTAGCCCGCTGCCGGCCGCACCGGCTTTTTCCTGCCGGCCGGAACCAGGCTTTGCACCGGGGCTCCCGCCCTGGCCCGGCCGGAATGAACGGAAGTCCCGGCGGCCGGCAGCAGAATGGTCTGCCCCGCCCAGATACCGAGCAGGAACATCCATAAAAAAAGGCAAAAACATACCACCCCTATGCCGGCGATGCCTGCCAGGCTCAGCTGGAAACGGAACGTTTTTTTGTTTTTGCGACGCTGTTTCTTCCCTGCCATGATGCAGCTACATCTTCTCCGGGGCGTTGAGACCGACCAGGTGCAGGCCGTTGCGAAAAACTATTCTCAGCGCCCTGCATAAACGAAGCCGGGCCGCGGTCAGGTCCTTATCGTCCGTAATCACTTTGTGTTTATTATAGTAACTGTGAAAGAGACCGGCCAGCTCCAGCAGATAAAAAATAACCCGGTGCGGGGCCAGGCCCTCGGCCGCCCCGGCGACCAGGGCCGGATAATCGGCCAGGGTTTTGAGCAACCGGTACTCTTCCGGCTCATTCAGCCGTTCAAGCGGGACCTGGTCCGGCATCACCGGCTGCACCTTCTTTTCCGCGGCCTGCCGGTCGATGGAGCACAACCTGGCATGGGCGTACTGGACGTAATAGACCGGGTTCTCCTGACTTTCCTTGATTGCCAGTTCCAGGTCGAACTCAAGCTGGCTGTCGGGCTTGCGCATGAGGAAAAAAAACCGCAGGGCATCGGGACCCACTTCATCCAGCAGCTCGTCCACGGTAATAAACGTGGCCTTGCGGGTGGACATCTTCACCTGCTTGCCATCCCTGGTCAGGGTCACAAACTGGTGCAGAATGACCTCCACCCGGGAATCATCATAACCAAGAGCCCGGATGCCGGCCAGGACATCGGGCACCGTGGCAATATGGTCGGCCCCGAAGATATCGATAATCCACGCGAAACCGCGGCGGAACTTTTCCCGGTGGTAGGCGATATCGGGCAGCCGGTAAGTGGGTTCGCCCGTTTTCTTGATGATCACCCGGTCCTGTTCCTGGCCGAAGTCCGTGGTCTTGAACCAGGTGGCATCATCTTTTTCATAGACCAGCCCCTTGCCGCGCAGCTCGGCAACCACCTCGTCGATCAGGCCTCTGTCGTAGAGGGTATGTTCGTTGAAATAGGAGTCAAAGCTGATACCGATCCGCTGCAGGGTCTTTTCTATATCGGCGAAAATCGCCGTCTGCGCCCGGTCCTTAAAGACCATGACCTCGGCATCCTTCAGGCTGTCGCCGGACTCTTCGATGATTGAGCGGGCGATATCGAAAATATAGTCGCCCTGGTAGCCGTCCTCGGGAAATTCACTCGGCAGGCCCAGCAGCTCCAGGTAACGGGCCTTGGTGGAGGCGCCGAGCACCCGCATCTGCCGCCCGGCATCATTAAAATAATATTCCCGGCACACATCATAACCGACGGCTTCCAGCAAACGGGCAATGGCATCGCCCAGGACGGCGTTGCGGCCGTGACCGATACTCAGCGGGCCGGTGGGATTGGCGCTGACAAATTCCACCATGACTTTGGTCCCATTGCCGATATCCGCCAGGCCGAAATCCGCATCCTGTTCGCAGACCGGCGACAGCACCGACCGCCAGACCTGGTCCTTGAGAAAAAAATTGACGAAACCGGGACCGGCGACCTCGACCTTGTCGATAAAGTCCTGCCGGGCCGTCAACAGCCCGGTAAGCTGGGCGGCCACTTCCCGGGGCCGGCGTTTTTCCCGGCCGGCGATCACCAGGGCCATGTTGGTGGAAAAATCGCCCTGGCCCTCGTGCTTGGGCACCTCGACGGTATAACTGTCGGCCGCGGCATCCGTCCACAGCCCTTGCCGCACGCCATCCTGAAAACAGATATCAATAAGTTCTTTGAGTTGTGATTTAATCATTCTCATTCAAGGTTGATGAAATTGGAACCGGTCCCGAACTCAGGGACCGGGCAGGCTGCGCCTCCATTCAATCCAGGTAATATCGTCTGTTCAGGTTGCCGAACAGACAGAGCACCTCGTAGCTGATGGTGTCCATCCAGGAGGCGAGCTCATCGGCCGTAATCGTTTCCTTGCCCTGCCGGCCCAGCAGGACGGCCTCGCCTCCCCACTCCACCGGTCCTTCGATATCCGTAACATCGACCAGGGTCAGGTTCATGGAGACCCGGCCGACCACCGGCGCCCGCTGGCCGCGAACCAGCACATAGGCCCGGTTCGAGAGACTGCGCAGATAACCGTTTGCATACCCCACCGGCAAAACGGCCAGCGTCGTGGTCCGGCCGGTGGTAAAGGTCCGGCCGTAGCCGAGGGCGGTGCCGGCGGGCACGGTTCTGACCTGGATAATCCGGGTAACGAAACGCATGGCCGGCTGCAGAACCTCCCGCCCCGCCCCGGTCCGGCCCGGTTCACCCTCGGGATAATAACCGTACAGGGCGATCCCCGGCCTGACCATGTCCAGCCGGGTCATGGAGTAGCGCAGCAGGCCGCCCGAATTGGCGATATGGAAACAGCAGCCGGTCAGCACGATATCAACATCATCGGCCAGGTCCCGAATCATGTCCGTGAAGCGGCCGAAAACCTGCC
>JAADIK010000167.1 GCA_013151365.1 Deltaproteobacteria bacterium | reverse complement strand
TCTCCGTCCGCATCGACACGGCGGCGGCGCTCATCGCCAAGGGTGCCACCATCGATGACTTTACCACCGTGGAAATGGCCTACGCGCCGCCGTTTTCCGCGGCCATTGATTCTCTGAACGCCGTTGCCTTTGTGGCCGACAATCTGTGCGCCGGGCTGCTGCACAAGGTGGGCATGGATCGGTTTCTGGCCTGGATGGACGATTCCGGCCGGGAACGGGACTGGGTGGTATTGGATATCCGTCACCCCAAGGAAGTCGCCCCCTTTGTTGAAAAGTTCGGCCGGGACAAATGGCTGGCCGTGCCTTACCCCGAGGTCCGCAGCCGTTACGAGGAACTGCCGGATGACAAGACCATGATTATTCTCTGCGATGCCGGGACCCGGTCATTCGAAGTGCAGGTTTTTCTGCGCCATGTCGGCAAAAAGAATACGCTGGTAGTAAGCGGTGGTTTTAACGTGATCCGCCGGATTGGCGCGGACTGGCTGCCCAAGTAAGGTAACTGTTCAGCTGCACTCCATCTCCGGGCGATCAGACCGCCTCACATAGCCTATACTATGGATTCGTTGGTCTGCTTACCCAAATATGGAGCACATCTGAATAGTTACCGGGCAAGGTTAAAAACAGGTCGGATTTTATTGGGCGGGGTTGCCCGGGGCCAGGAATTCCGGCAGCCGGTCGAAATAACGTCCGACCTGGTCCGGCCGATGGGCATCGGAGCCGGGAATCAGTCGAATATTGCGCCTGACGGCCATGGCCACGATACGTTGACAGGGATAGGGTTCGCCCCTGATGGCAAAGCCGGAGGTGTTCAGTTCCAGGCCCATGTTTTTTTGCGCCACCAGGTCAAGGAGCCGTTCCACCTGTTGCCAGTGGGACCGGTTGAAGGAAAGATGGGGATAATGGCGCATGACGGCATCGACGTGGCAGAGAACCTGGCCGTCGATTTCCTGAACCGCCTGGATGAGACCGGCAAAATAGCCGGAGAGCACCCGGTCAAGGCCAAGCGCCGCCAGCCCCGCCATATTTTCCGGCCGCCGGCTGACCATGTTGAAGTGTTGTTTGCCGTCGGAAAAAAAATGATAGGAAATACCGACCCGGTCCCAGGGATAGCGGGCCAGCATCTCACGCAGCCGGGCCACGGCCTGAGGGTTGAATCCCGCTTCCACCCCCAGGTTGATGGTCAGGGCTCCCTGGTATTTTTTCCTGAGCCGGTTCCCTTCCTGAAAGAAGGCATCAAAGTCGGTGTCGGTGAGCCAGGTTCGTTCGGCATAGCGGATATCCGCTTCCAGGTGTTCGAGAAAGGTTATTGATTCCAGATTCCCGGCAAGAGCTGCCCGGACATAGTCTTCCATCTCCCCGCTCGCGTGGTTGCAGAAACGGGTATGAATATGACCGTCGGATTTCAGGTCGATGGTGACCGGGGAATTACACCCGTCGGCAGGGAGACCATGAACGGCCCGGTAAGTGAAGTTGCTTCCCATGAAGAGAAGTCAGGGACAAACGCCGACTAACTGGTCAGGCATTGCCCTTGGGAAAAAAATGAACGACTCCGTCAATATCGGAGGTGTCGCAGACATCACCCATTTCCATATCAATATCAATAAGGTCTTCAATCCCTTCCATTTGCACGGCAAATGACGGCCCGTCGGGGAGATGATAGACGAGGGTGTCAACCTTGCTGAAGTCGATAGGCCTGCAAAAAAAAAATTTCATACGATTCTATTCAATTCCATCTGTGAAGATTCGACCGGAAAAATATGGCTTTTCTCTTCTTTGAGCCCGTGCAAAAAAATAACTTCGCAGAATCGGCACCCGGACCCGGGAGGCCAACAAGTGAAGTCGTTTTTTTTGCGAACCATTATTATCATGATTAAAAGTTTTTCTTTTCAGGACTACAATAATTATTATTTATAGAAATAGCAAGAAACAAACCGGTCCTGAGTGTATTTGAAAACAGGCGGCCGCGGCCGGGTTCGTTTCGATTTGACAGAGGCGGGAAGGATGAATAGGGTATTTCGGCTAGCTGAGCAGAATTGACCTGACCATAAAATTGAAGATGATGAGGCTCCACCATGACCGAGGAAAAGTTTATTGACGATGAAAAAGGTTTTTTTGACAGTACGGATAAGAATCCGTCGCATATCCTGCCGCAGAAGCTCACCTTTGACAGCAAGTTGAAGTTCCGCTGTCATCCCGGTGTTCCCTGTTTCACCGTCTGCTGCCATGGAATCAAGATTATTCTGACGCCCTACGATATCCTGGTTCTTCGCCGGCGCCTGGGGATTGCCGCCCATGAGTTCGTCCTGCAGTATACCCAGCCGACCTATCTCGAAAAAGCGGACATGCCCGGGGTGCAGATCAAACTCGACGAGAAGACCGGCGCCTGTCCCTTTGTGACGCCCGAGGGTTGCACGGTCTACTCCGACCGGCCTTCCGCGTGCCGGTATTATCCGGTCGGGATGGCTGATTTTCATGAAGGCGGCACCGACGATGCGGAAGAAGAGAAGTTCTTTTTCCTGGTCAAGGAAGATCACTGCAAGGGATTTGAAGAGGACAAGGAATGGACGATTCGTGAGTGGCGGGCGGATCAGGGCGTTGACGTGCGCGACGAGATGAACAAGGAGTGGCTGCGCCTGATCATGCGGCGCAAGTCGTTCGGCTTCCAGGCTTCGTTGAGCGATGCGGCCAAGCGGATGTTTTTCATGGCCTCGACCGATCTTGATTCCTTCCGCAATTTTGTCTTCAAATCCTCTTTCCTGGATACCTACGAGGTGGACGAAAAGACCCTGGAGCAAATCAAGGAAGACGATGTGGCGCTCATGATGTTTTCCTTTAAATATCTGGCCAACACCCTGTTCGGGGCCGAGGGCATGACCTTGAAAAAGGAGCGGGTCGAGGCAAAGGTCAAGGAAATCAAACAGCGTCAGGATGAGGCGCTGAAAAAGGCCGAACAGGAGTACCTGGAGTTGAAGGCCGAGCGGGACCGCCTGCGAGAAGCCGAAAAACAGCGGCAGGCCAAGGCGGGCGAGTAGAGCCCGGGCCTGTTCCCAGTGCCGGCATAGAAGCACTTTTCTGGAAAAAAGGGCGGAAGCGATAGAGCTTCCGCCCTTTTTTCGTCCTATGCCGTCTCTTTTTTCTGCCAGCGCCCGGTTACCACCGAGCCGACGGCCGCCACCGCGCCGGAGGAGAAAACACTCAATACCAGCGGCACGCCCTTGATGCCGAACATGTCGAAAATGAAGACCTTGGCCGCTCCCATAAGGGCGACCGCCGCGGCAACCGCCATGATTTCTTTATTTTTTTCCCGCAAAGCTATAAACATCAGAATAATCGCGCCAAAGTTAATGGCGAGCGATTGCCCGCTTTGCAGGGAAGAGCTCCAGTCCGCCGTGACCCGGCTGAGAATTTCATAAAGCCCGAACTGGATGAAATAAAAAACGTTCAACAGGCCGATCAGGAGAAGGATAACGGCGCTGTGGTCTTTTTTGTCAATTTTGGAAAAATACAACGAATAGGTCGGCACCGGCTTGTGACTCCGGCTCCAGCGGTACTGCAGAAGGCTGAAGCAGGCCAGGCCGGCCGCCGCCAGGCCGCCGGCCAGCGGCTGCGATGACGGCACCGTCATCAAGCCGGACGTGATCGCGACGATGCAGGCGGTCAACTGCAAAAGGTATGAGGTAATCCGGACGCCTTCGTTGTGCCATCTGGCGGACAACAGTGCCAGGACGCATGCACTTGCCGACCAGACCAGCAGCACCAGGCCGATATTGCTGATGACTGTCGCGGATGTCAGGACGATAAGGCAGG
>JAADIK010000074.1 GCA_013151365.1 Deltaproteobacteria bacterium | reverse complement strand
AGGCGCAGGCCGCCGCCCGTGCCCAGGACTTCGGGCTCGTACTGAAACCGGACATCCGGCATATCCGCAACCGCCGCCCCGATCCGGGCGGCCAGGTGATGAGCGTTGACGACGACATGAAAACAGCCGGCCCGGCGCAGCATGTCCAGCAGGATCAACAGCAGAGGCCGATTCAACACCGGGAAGAGCGGTTTGGGCCGAAGCAGCGTGTACGGCCGCAGGCGGGTGCCGAGTCCGGCCGCCAGGATCATGGCTTGCATGGATTGTTCCCTTAACGTTTTTCCGTATCCGTGAGCGTTCTCGAATGCTCACCGATACGGGGTTTTGCCGAAATCATCACCTTTCGCTTGCATACGGCTCTGTTTGCGATAGACTGCCATGTCATTTTACGGCTGTCCAGAAAAATAACTTGTCAATAGCACCTCAATGCCCTTAACTTGTGCCTATCCGGAAACGGCCTTTTTAATAGTCCCGTATCCGTGAGCGTTCGAGAACGGTGCAGACCCTGCGGCTCTTACGGCGGCAAGTCAATAAAGACATCCCGTTACCCATAAATTCATCCATTGAAACAACCTTTGAGAAAAAACCATGATCGCTCTTCTTGATTACGGCGCCGGCAATGTCCGTTCAGTGATTAACGCCCTGGAACGACTCGGTGAAACCGTTAAGATTGTCGCAAACGGCGACGACATCCTGCAAGCCGATCGACTCGTCTTCCCCGGCGTCGGCGATTTCGGCTCCATGATGCACACCCTGCGCGAAAAGAATTTTATCGATCCCCTAACCTCATATCTTCAGTCGGGACGGCCTTTTTTCGGCATCTGCCTCGGCCTGCAGGCCCTGTTTGACGGCAGTGAAGAAGCACCAGGCGTTGCCGGTCTCGGTATCATCCCGGGCCGGGTCAAACGGTTTACCGTTGACCTGGCGGTTCCGCATATCGGCTGGAACGGCATCAAGGCCAGGCAGCCGTCCCGCATCTTCAACGGCCTGCACGGCGATGAGAAATTCTACTTTGTCCACTCCTATCACGTTGCCCCGGAAACGGACGAATGGGTACTGACCGCCACCGACTATGGTTACGAGTTTGTCTCGGCCATTCAAAAAGGCAACATCATCGCCACCCAGTTTCACCCGGAAAAAAGCGGCAAAGCGGGGCTTGCCCTGCTGGCGAATTTCCTGGATACAACCCGTGCAGCGATCATCCCTGCCGCCGGCCCCGACCCCACCAGGCTCGCCAAACGGATTATCGCCTGCCTGGACGTGAGGACCAATAACCGGGGTGACCTGGTCGTGACCAAGGGCGATCAGTATGACGTCCGTGAAAACGGCGAGGTCCGCAATCTCGGCAAGCCGGTCCAACTTGCGGGCCGGTATTATGAAGAAGGGGCCGACGAGATCACCTTCCTGAACATCACCGCCTTCCGGGACTTTCCGCTGAAGGACATGCCCATGCTCAAGGTACTGGAGCTGACTTCAAAAAATGTCTTTGTCCCCCTGACCATCGGCGGCGGTGTCCGTGATTATAAGGATAAGGACGGCAGGCATTGGTCGGCCCTGGAGGTTGCCGCCGAATATTTCCGCTCCGGCGCGGACAAGATCTCCATCGGCAGCGACGCGGTCCTCATTGTTGAAGACGTCCTGAAAACCGGGCAGGCCGGCGGCATGAACTCCATCGGCCAGATCGCCCGGGTTTACGGCAACCAGGCCGTGGTCATCTCGATCGATCCACGCCGGGTTTATGTCAAAACACCGGACGCGGTCAATCATCATGTCATTGAAACAACCATTCCCGGACCGGGCGGAGAACACTACTGCTGGTACCAGTGTACCATCAAAGGCGGCCGCGAAGGCCGGGAGGTTGACGCCGTGACCCTGGCCAAGGTCTGCGAGCAGCTCGGGGCCGGGGAAATCCTGCTCAACTGCATTGACCGGGACGGCACCAATATAGGCTTTGACCTTGAACTGATCAATGCCGTCAAAGACGCTGTGTCCATCCCGGTTATCGCTTCAAGCGGGGCCGGGAATGTTGTTCATTTTCAGGAGGTCTTTACCCGGACGGAAGCGGACGCCGCCCTGGCTGCCGGCATCTTTCACCGTCAGGAGGTCTCTATCGGCGAGGTAAAAGAATATCTGCAGGACAAGGTGGAGATCCGGCCGGTATAAAACCAAACCGTTAAAAAAATAATTGGCCATTCCGCTATCCCGGAATATAAGCACTTACAAAAAAAGCCCGATGCCGGGGAGACCGGCATCGGGCTTTCGCTGTTTTATACGGAATTACGATCCGATACGAACATCCGGATCAATTCGGTTCATCATGACACAGGTCACAATCCTGAGGGATGACCTTGCCGAACTTTGTTTTATGTTCATCGTCATGGCAGCGCCAACAGCCATACCCCTCGTCCGCGTCCCGATGTCCGAGCTGCAGCTTGTAGGTGCCCCAGGTAATCTTCATTGACGGCCAAATGTTTCTCAGGTACGAGGTCAGCAGAAATTGTCCGGCCTTAACGATCTGCGCACCATTTTTCTTGACAAACGCATCGCCATTGCGCTTGGCCTGTAAGTCCATGAGCGCTCCGACAATTTGTTCCCTGGCCTGATCGCGTGAAACATATTTTTTCGTCAAAACCGTAAGACTGTCTGCCCGGATTCCCGGAATCAACGGGTCAATGGCCTTGGTCATCAGGCCGAAATCAACCCGGTCATCAAGGCGGTCGAAATTGTGGGTCGGCCGGTTATGGCAGTCAAGACAGTCCATGGTCCGCCATGTTCCCTTCTGGCCCTTGGCAGGAACCTGGTCAGAGTCGAATTCCTCGGTTACGCCGTTAGGGAGGGTGACCTTGACCGTACCGATTTTCGTCCGCTTCCGGTTCAGGGCCAGGTACTCAACCTTTACATCCTTGCTGACATGCCAGTGAATTCCTTCAAACTTACCGGTATACGGATTCCGGCCGCCAAGATGCAGGGCGATCACCTCCTTCTGGGGATGAATCTGGTCCTTATCGGTAAAACTGTAAAACGTCAAAACTTTCTTGCCGGAGAATTTGTCCGGCCAATGGCATTGCTCACAGGTATCACGCGCCGGCCGCAAATGCTCGACGGGCGTAGGAATAGGCCTGGGGTAATTGCCGGTAATAACGGCAACTACCTGCCGGAGCCCGGAAATTTTCGCCTTGACGAACCAGGACACGCCCGGGCCGATATGACACTCGACACATCGGACCCTGGCATGAGGGGATCGCAGATAGGCCGTATACTCGGGAGCCATGACCTTATGGCAAAGCTGGCCGCAGAAATAGGGGGAATCGGTAAACTGATAGCCCTCGTAGCCGATAATGGTAAGGATTGACATGTTGACCACGGTCAAGGCGATAAACCCGACCAGGTATTTTTTATGGCGGGGGTTGCTGAGATCGATACACAGCGCCTTATCACTCAGTTCCGCACCCAGCGAATCCTTAAACCAGTGACGGCTGTGAATATAACAGGCAAACGGAATAATCAACAGACCGAGGATCATGAACCCCGGCAGAATCATATAACTAAATGCCGCAAAATAGGCATTGTGAACAAGGCCCAGCATGTCTATGGTCAAGCTGATCAGCATCAGGACAATACTGATGGTGGTCGTGGCCAGGCCGATCAACCCCAGGGGTGTGCGCCACATGCTATGGATGCAATTCTCCCACAGGCCCCGAGGCGGAATATCCGGCGGTGGTACTATTCCTCCATTATTATTGTTCTCATCGGTTTGACTAGTCATCTCCCTCTGTCCCTCCTTGTTTATTCTGTAAAATTGAGCCCATCAGTTCTCCTGACTGTTGAACCTTTTTAAGTATTTCCAAACTTTCCTCATCAATATTATTTTGCTCTCCCTCGTCAATGAGCAGCTGAGTATAGTTAATGATTCCGTTGAGATAATTACTCAGCTTGTTGAGTTCCCGAGGAGCAAAGAAATAGCGCCCGCTGCTTTGATCGTAATTGGCGGACGCCGTGCGGCCTGCGGCAATCATCGTGTTAATATGACCGGTCAGATCCGCTATCTCCTTGCATGAGCGGCGATCTATAGACAACTGCTCGACCTGATTCGGCTTCTGCAGATGTTGCGAAAGTAGAATCAAAGGCATTAACGCTTTCTGGTAGAGCAAAATAATAAGCAGTGAAACACCGGCAATAATAAGGGTAAGCGCCCCGATGGCCAGCCCCTGGAAACGCACGAGCCGTGTTCTCATCCGAGTGGACAAAACCCGGTCGAATTGCATCAGATTATCGGCAAGCTGTCTCAGTTGGCTATTCAGTTGCAGGGCATTGGCTTTCCTGTTGTTCGGATCAGTGGCGACCCGCCTCGCCAGCAAGGCTATACCATGCAGGTCAACCTGGTTAATCAGTGCCAGTTTGTACTCGTCCGGCACCTGGTTGTTCTCCAGAAGCCTGGTCAACTCACTGTTCAGAGATTCAATCTTATCAGCGGCCGTATCGACCTCACTCCAGTTTTCAGCGAGCATCGAGTGGGTCATTTGCTCGTGCAGGGTCGTAAATCTGAAAAGAATCTTTTCGCCCTGATAAATGATGGTGTCAAACTGACTGGTAAAACGGTATTGCAGGAGACCGAGAATAACCACCACGGTCAGCAATGATGCCACTGCGCAAAAAACACTGAATAAAATCTTCCGCAACGAAAGCATGGCGCCGCCATTCATTATGAAAATTTTATAGACACAACAAAAGCCGGAGAGAATATTTCTCCCCGGCTTGCCTGTCTTTCCGAGATTGACAGCACACTAACCTGACCATTACAACATTTTTTTAAAGCGATTATCTATCGCTCGTTTTCTCAGCCTCGTCCTTTAGCCCTTGCCACCTCTCTCCATCCTGTATTCGTAAAAATCCGGCAAGCTAAAAGTTAGTGCCCGTCCAGAAGCGGTCTCTCTTGTCCCGCTTCTGAACGGACACTAATAAACTAATTGCCGATGCGTTTCAACTACATTCCGGAAACTGCACGAAACCAGTTGCCGACGAATGCAAGCGGGCCGCCGCTGGCGACCAAGCCGCCGACGAAACATGCCAGGCCCCAGATCCCGATAGCAGCAGATGCCACAGCGATGGTATAAACTCCTGCTTTTGAAACTTCATCGGAAACGTTTGCGTTCTCGCGGGTGCCGGTCCTTACCTGAGTCTTAATATTCGTTGTTCCCTTCATTTTGCTACCTCCTGTTCTATTTGGTGTGTTCTCTTGATTCCCAATTATCCAATTACTGCGTGAAACCAGTTCATAATCAGCGGAAGAATTCCGCCGCTGGCGATCACGCCACCGACAAAAGCACTCAAAACCCATGCACCGACAATCCCGGCGGCAATTCCGATAGTAGCGATGGCCGCCTTATTTACTTCCATCTCGACGTTGACCTTTTCCGCGCTTTTCGTCCTTACTTTTACTGCTGCCGGGCATATCTCGTTCATGTTGTTCTCCTTTTGTTTGATTCTTTTTCCGGGTATTGATTTTCTTTTCTCTTTTCTCAGTTCTTATTCTGTTCATGTATCAGAATCTGTTTGTTTTGCTTTGCCCTCTTTATAGCATGTAGCGTGCCAGTTGATTTTTATTCACTGACCATTGACAAATAAAAAATGGTAACCTACTGAAACGAAAGAAATAAATACTTTCAAAGAAAAAAGAAGCTCAAAATGGGGAAGAGAAGAGGAGGTAAATTATGTCGCGATGCAACAGTCGCATTGCGACATAATTTGCAACATAAATGTCGCAGAGGAACAACTATGTCGCATCGGCAGCGATACGGAGGCGGCTCATTTTTCGATACAAGGTGCTCCGGTGAATTCCGAGGAGGTGGGCAGCTTTCACTTTATTGCCACCCGCAAGACGAAGGGCATCAACAATATCATCCCTGGTAACGGATGGAGACGTGCGCAATTCGACCCTACGGGAGGTTGGAAACGATTCCTTGGCAGGTGGGCGCTGTTCGACAAAATTATTCTGCTCACCAGCGGCTTGGGGGAGCCGCTGAATGTTCGGCCTGGTAATTTCATCGGGAAGGCATTCAAGAGAGAGAGTCGAACCTGTACACAAAACACAGGCCCGCTCAATGGTATGTTCCAGTTCTCTGACATTACCGGGCCAGGAGTATTGCGTAAGAGCCGCCATGGCCTGATCGGAAATAGCGCTGATATCACGGCCCAGCTTTTCACGAAATCTGGTAAAAAAATGATTGATTAAAACAGGAAGCCCCTCGCGCCTGGCACGCAGAGGAGGCAAATTGACCTCGACAACACGGAGCCGGTAATAGAGATCCTCCCGGAACAGCCCTTTCTTGAGCTTATCCTTCAGATCGGCGTTCGTGGCGGTAATCAATCGGACATCGACCTGCACAGGTTTATCCTGCCCTACCGGATAAAAGGTCTGCTCCTGAAGAAAACGGAGCAGCCTGAGCTGCATGCGCGGTGAGATATCACCAATCTCGTCGAGAAAAAGCGTACCGCCGTCCGCCTTAAGTATACGTCCGGTCCGGTCTCTGTCGGCGCCGGTAAAAGCACCTTTTTTGTGGCCGAAGAGTTCACTTTCCAAAAGCTCTTCAGGGATCGAGGCACAGTCAACCTTGATTAGAGGCATGTCCCGGCGGGGACTTTCGGCGTGCAAGGCCTCGGCCGCCAGCTCTTTGCCCGTGCCCGACTCACCGGTTATGAGAACCGTGGTATCGACCTTGCCCACGTTTTCAATCAGGCTGTAAACCTCCTGCATGGCGGGGCTGCTATCGGTATAACCATGAAAACCATCCCGGTCCCGGTTACGCTTGACACCGTTGGTCGTGATATCATGAGCAACCAGGACCACACCTTTAAAGGCCTTGCTGTCGTCGTGAATGGGAGCGGCGTTGAGACTGACCACCCGCTTGCCTTCATTCATTGACTGAAACTCGATGCGATGTTCATTCACTTCACTGCGGTTATGGACCACCTGCAGGGCATCTTCGCGACAGGCGTCCCCCAATTCACCCTGAAGATCATCAATCATCCTGGGACGTTGCGACTCGCTGTCCGGTCCCAGCATCCACTCCCTGGCCTTCTTGTTGAACTGAATGATATTCATATCCGCATCAACGGTTATGATGGCATCCTGTACCGAACGGAAAACCGCCTCCAGGTAGCGGCGATATTGTTCATTCTCCGAGACAAGACGCTTTTTTTCGTTTTGCAGACTGCGATGCCGGAGGGCCTGAGCGGTAAAGCGCAGCAAGGTTTGCTTGTTAACCGGTTTGGGAACATAGTCAAAAGCCCCCATGCGAACAATTTCAGAAGCGGAGTCGACATCAAGGAATCCGGTAATCACCACAACCGGGCAGTCTACGCCCGCATCCCGCAACTGTTTCAGAAGAGTTATGCCCCGCTCTCCTTCGAGGGTAAAATCAAAAATAACCAGATCGAACACGTGTTCACGTACTGCGGCAAGTGCGCCGGCTACGTTGGAAACCGTAACGATGGGGCCGTATCCTTCCCGGACGAGAAAACGCTCGAAGGTGATGCGGATGCCTTCATCATCATCAATAATGAGAATGGGCATCTTGTTCACATTAACCATATTGCTCTCAGGATAACCAAAGCGACAATAAAAACCGGGCGCGGCGATCGAGACTGTTTATGGACAAGGTCAATATCATCAATGCAGCGCCGGAGTTATAATTTACCTGAATCAGTTCTCGCGTGCCGCCCTGCGGGGCGGACGAGAACGGATTCAGGATTTACTTATCCACCTGAATAATAGTAATTATATCACATTTGCCGCTGAGCCGGTAAAAAAATCTCTCCGTGATCTCCGGGCCTCTGTGAGAGGAATCCGTGACGGCAAACGACAAGGGCATCGACAGCCGCACAAAAAAAAGCCCCAAGCGCTTGTTTTAAAAACGCCTGGGGCTCGTTGTTTTACCGGTTTCCAAGCCCGTTCAGGCGATAATCCGGTTCAGGGCCTCTTCATAGCGAGCCCGGGTCTTGTCAAGAATTTCCCGGGGCAGCGGCGGAGGCGGAGGTTGTTTGTTCCAGTCCAGGGTTGAAAGATAATCGCGCAAAAACTGTTTGTCGAAACTCGGCTGACCCCGCCCGGGCTGGTACTGGTCCAAGGGCCAGAAGCGGGAGGAATCCGGGGTAAGGACCTCGTCGATGAGAATCAATTGACCATCAGCCATGCCGAATTCAAACTTTGTATCGGCGATAATGACTCCCTTGCCCAGGGCATAATCAGCGGCCTTTTCATAGAGCCGGACACTGATATCCGCCATCTCCGCGGCCGGTTCCTCCCCGAGCAGCTCTCGCATCCGGGCCAGGGAGATATTTTCGTCATGTTCGCCCAGTTCAGCCTTGGTAGACGGCGTGAAAAGGGTCTTTTCAAACTTGTCGGATTCACGCAATCCTGCCGGCAGCCGGAACCCGCAGACATTGGTATCTTTTTGATACGCCTGCCAGAACGAGCCGGAAAGATAGCCTCGAACAATGCACTCATAGGGCATAACCTTGGTGCGCCGCACGAGCATGGAACGGCCCTCCAGCTGTTCCCGGTAGGGACGGCAGACCTCGGGATACTGGTCCACCTCCGCGGAAATCAGGTGGTTGGGGACAATATCCTTCAGCATGTCAAACCAGAAAAGCGACAGACGGGTCAGGATCTTACCCTTGTCCGGAATGGGATCGGCCATGACCACGTCATAGGCTGAAATCCTGTCCGTGGCAACCATGAGCAGTTTATCGTCATGGCCGGGTATGCCGTACATATCCCTGACCTTGCCGCGGTGCAGCAGAGTCAAGGCCTCAAAATCAGTACGAACGACAGGTACGCTCATTATGTTCTCCCTTCATAAAGCAACGTAAGTCGCCACAGGCACCCCATCTTCACGCGGTCACTCCCGCCCGCATAGAGGGACTATCGGAGTCTCCCTTCGGTCGCTTACCTGCGAACGGAAGCGACTACGTAAATCTGTGGCGCCTGTGGCGTCTTACGGGTTGAATGTAAGGAATAGCGCAGAGTTTCACACCCTGTGACCAGTTACAAAGCAACAGCGGTGCGAGGCGACCGGCCCCCCGAAGATGGAGTCTGGACGCCGGCTACAGGCCGAGCTTCTCCTTAACGGCATTTACTACGGTTTCGCTGTCTACCGCCTCGATAACGAGCAGCATTCCTTCTTTTTTATAAAAACCGATAAGAGGAGCTGTCTTCTCATTGTAGGTAGCCAGACGATGACTGATGGCCTCTTCGGTCTCATCCTCACGTTGAACCACCTTGGCTCCGCACTTGTCGCAAATGCCTTCCTTCTTGGGCGGATTGGATTTAACGTTGTAAATGGCCTGGCAGTCCGTATTCTCGCAGGTGCGGCGGGTACAGAGCCGGTCAAGAATAACCTCCCTGGGCACCTCGATGTCGACCACCACATCCAGAGTAATATCCAGTTTGGCCAGCAGTTCCTTCAAGGCCTCGGCTTGCGGGATGGTCCGGGGAAAACCATCCAGCAGGAAACCCTTTTCACAATCCGGTTCCTGCAGACGTTTTTCCATAATACCCATAATCAACGAATCAGGTACCAGGTCGCCACGCTTCATATACCCTTCGGCTTCCTTACCCAGGTCACTGCCGGCCTGCACCGCACCGCGCAGAATATCACCGGTGGAAATCTGGACCGACCCGTCAAGACGCGTCAACAGCTTGGCAACAGTACCTTTTCCGGCACCGGGGGCGCCGAGTAAAATCAATTTCATGCTATCCTCCTGGAATCTATGTTTTCAGTTAAAAGATTATTTTTTTATCTGGATCCGCGAGCATTCGATAACGGTGCAGATGCGCCTCTATCGGGCGCTCACGGATTCGGGTTTTAAACAGACAACAGTACACGATTCTCCGGCGAGTTGGTAGATCAAAATCATGAAAGCAAAGAGGAGTACCTCCCTTGACAATCCGTAATTCAACATTATTTTTCTAAAAAAAGGAATAAGATTCAGATGATAGCGTAACAAAGCAGGGCCGCGCAAAAAATAAGTTCAGAGAATTGATATAAAAATGTGACGTTATTTTTTTCGCGCGGACCTCAAACAAAAAAACATCGTAACCCAACCAGGAAGGAGGAGAAAAAATGGCAGTAATACGTTTTGCAGAACGGCCCCGCTTCAGGAACCCCTGGTCCGAGTTTGAACGTATGCGCCGGGGATTTGATGAACTTTCGCGCAACTTCCTCAGCGGGGAAGTACCGTTTTCCAGTGCAACGGTTTATCCACCGATAAACATGTATGAGGATGCCGAACAATTGATAATCAAGGCGGAATTACCGGGGGTTGCCGCGTCCGACATGGATATCTCCCTGGAAGGCGATACCCTGACCTTACAGGGCAGACGGGAACCCCGTCATGATGACGATAAAGTCTCGTATCACCGCCGTGAAATAGCGCGCGGCAGTTTCAGCCGGGCCATTTCCCTGCCGACCAAAATTGACCCGGAATCCATTGTCGCCAAGCTGGCAAACGGGATACTGACCATCACCCTGGCCAAGGCCGCCGAGGTCAAACCCCGTAAAATCACTGTAGTTACTGAGTAATCAGGAGGACGGTCATGAGCGAACAAGAACTGAGAGTCCAGCAGAAACAGGAAGTACAACACAGTGGAGAAACCACCAAGCCGGAGAAATACTTTGTCCCTGCCGTTGATATTTTTGAAACGGAAAAACAGGTTACGGTTACGGCCGAGATGCCCGGTGTTGCCGGGGAAGGCGTCGATATCTCACTGGAAGACGACGTGCTGACCATCAGGGGCAGCAAACAGCCGGAAGAACAAACGGACGCCCGGATCTTACTGCAGGAGTACGAAACCGGCCACTACCTGCGCCGCTTCACCGTCTCCGAAGCCATTGATCAGGAAAAAATCGAAGCGTCCATGAACGACGGCCTGCTCACTGTCGTTCTGCCCAAAACAACTCCCGCCCAGCCCAGAAAAATCGAGGTCAAGGTTGGTTGATCACTCGAATTGAGTGTCCCTTTCGGGGCAAGCTGAAGCCCCTCGTCTAAAAGACGAGGGGCTTTGAGTTTGTGCCGGCCTCCCGGAGTCTCGCAAGCCCTGACCTCATCTATGCTCAAAAACCTGAATTAATCAACCTCGTTGCCGCCTTGCATCTGCACCGTTCTCGAACGCTCACGGATTCAGGAAAAATTTATCCCCTGAACAGAATATCAACCCGGTCCAGACAAATCTCTTGACATAAACATATAAAGGTTTATTTATATGTTTATGCCGTTGTATTGTTTTTGCTCCTGCTCCGAGAGGAAACTATTTTGCGCCGTGCGGAAAATCTTGCCAGCCAACCATCTGAAGAAGACCTCCAGGCCGCGGCCTTTCTGGCAAAAAGCCTGGCGGACGAGAACCGGCTCCGAATTCTGCTTGCGGTCAGCAAGGGGAAAAAAGCGGTTTCCCGCATTGTCGAGGAACTGGGCATCTCCCAGCCCTTGGTCTCTCACCACCTGAAGGAGCTGAAACGAGCCCTGCTGGTTACGGTTGAACGGAAAGGCCCCTTTGTCTATTACCAGGTCGCGGACCAACGCGTCCTTGAGATTATTGCCGGGCTCAATGACTTGGCCGCCGGCCTGTTGGCACAACGAACACGTTTTTAGTTCCGGAGACCTTTGTTATGGAAGAGTTGCAAAAAATTATCGCCAGGATGGAGCCGGCCAGGGCCTTGGCCGAGCTGGCCGAAGCAGCCAAAAAACTGCTGGCCCACCTGGATGAACAGGCCAAGGTTGACTTTGTGGTCAGCATGATCGGCGAATCAGGCCGTGACAAGGTCGCCAGCATGGTTGACCTCTGACTGGCCGAATGCATGGACGAAGGTGTCGATCCAACGCATATGTGCCAGAGCCTGGTGGAGAAAGTGGCCCAGTCGAAACAATTGCGGGCGGTGACCGAACCTGACATTCTGCCCCTGTTCGAGGACTGGCTTGACGAGCTGGAGAGTGAAATCAGGGAGCGCGTCATGGCTGCCGGCTCGGCCGATGATCCCCGGCAGCTTGCCCGGGACCTGGGCCTGAGCGACAACGGCGTTTCTTTTATAATCGCCAAACTCCGCCGGGAAGGGAAAATATCCTGATTTTCCGCACCGTGACAAATCTAAAAAATGCTTAAAAATCGGTGCCGTAGCGAAAGGCAGCACCATTTTACAAAACTACTCGCCAGGAGGCCGCAATGAAACTTGGCATCATCATCAGCTCCAACGAGCCGGAAACGGTCTGGAACGCCTTCCGTTTCGGTTTTTTCTCCATAAAACAGGGTGACACGGTAAAGGTCTTTCTGGTTTCAAAAGGTGTTGAGAGCGAAAACCTTGACACCGACCGGTTTAAGGTGACGGAACAGATGGCGGCCCTGGTCAGCGGCGGTGGCAAAATTTACGCCTGCGGCACCTGCCTCAAGCTCAGACAATTGCCGGGCAGCGACACCTGTCCACTTTCCACCATGAAGGACATGCACGATATTGTCAAAGAAAGTGACCGGATCGTAACTTTTTGATTTCATTAGAAAAAGGAGAATATCATGGCATGGCTATTCGTGGTCTCGAGCAATGACGCGGAAACGGTTTACAATGCAGTGCGGCTCGCCAACGTCAGCCTCAAGGGCGACAAGGAGGTAAATCTCTTCATGCTCGGCAAGGGGGTTGAATTTAACGAGATTTCCACCCCGGAGTTCAATATCAATGAACAGATCGAGACATTCTACGGCCAGGGCGGCGAACTGATCGTCTGAGGAGTCTGCCTGAAATCCCGTGGTCAAACGGGATCAGCCTCGTGCCCCATGGGCTTTATGAATGATCTTTTCGAGATGATCGAGGAAAGCGAAAAGGTGCTCACCTTCTGAGCCCCCGGGCGCGGCCGCCACCCCGCCGTATCTGAATCACGGGGCATAACTCTGCGATATGATCGCATATCAAAACCGGCAAGAGATCAACCAAACAAAAACAACAACGGGTTCACATGAAAAAAAAGATCGTTGTCCTGGGCGGCTCCTTCGGCGGGCTTACCGCGGCCCTTGAAATAAAACGGCGGCTCAGGGACCGGGCCGAGGTCACCCTGATCAGCAATGACCGGGATTTTGTCTTTCTGCCTTCGCTGCCCTGGCTGATCATGGGCAGCCGCCAGGCCCGGGACATTACCCTGCGGGTCGAAGACATCCTGAAACCGCGGGCAATCACCTTTGTCCATGCCACGGTGACCGGGATCGACCCTGACCGGCTCAACGTGATCACCGACCGGGGCGAGCATCCTTATGACTACCTGGTGATCTCCACCGGGCCGCATCTTGCCTGCGACGAGATCCCCGGCCTGGGGCCGGAAGGCGGTCACACCCACTGTGCCTTTACCCTGCAATATGCCGAAAAAAGCCGGGACGCCTGGCTCAGGCTGCTCGAAACCCCGGGTCCGGTAGTGCTGGGCTCGACCCAGATGGCAAGCTGTTTCGGCCCCTATTACGAGCTGGCCTTTGAGATGGATTACGAGCTGCGCAAGAGGAAGATGCGCCACAAGGTACCCATGGTCTACCTCTCCTCGGAGCCATACGTCGGCCACATGGGAGTCGGCGGCCTGGGCAAGTCACGCCGTTTTCTTGAAGATGAATTCGCGGAACGCGACATCAAGATTGTCACCAACCAGTCGGTGGACGAGATCACCCCGGATGAAATCCGCCTGGCCGGCGGCGGGACCCTGCCCTTCAAGCTGGCCATGCTGGCGCCCCCCTTCAAGGGCGTGGCCGGGGTGGCCGGGCTCGGCAATCCGCGCGGCTTTATCCCGGCCGACGACCACTACCGTCACCCCAAACATCAAAACATCTACACCATCGGGGTGGCCATGGCCCTGGCCCCGGTCGAACCGACCCCGGTGCCCACCGGGGTGCCCAAAACCGGTTTCATGACCGTGAAAATGGCCAAGGCCGCGGCCGTCAATATCGCGGCCGACATCGACAGCCAGCCGCCGCCGGCCAACAAGGAACTGGACGTTATCTGCCTGATGGACATGGGCCGGACCGCGGCCCTGATGATGGCTGATCCGGTCCTGCCGCCGCGCCAGAAATCATATCTCAAGGAGGCCTGGTGGGCTAAATGGGGCAAGGTCCGGTTTGAAAAATATTTCCTGTGGAAGATGCGGCACGGCTACAGCCGCCTGCCTTAAAAGACCTGCTGTTATTGCCATAACCTCAGCCAGTAACCGTTCACTTTTCCGCACAGGCGGTATTATTATAGCCGACCAGTTTCGCAGTCAGCGAACCGATCAGGATCTTTGAATTAATCTTGACCGGCACCCGGCACTTATCATCCGTCAACCAGATCACCGTGTCACCGTTTTTATCGTAAAGGCCCTTAAACTTCATCACGGGCATAACCGGAATGGTCCGCACCCGGCCAAACATCGACTCCAAGTCTTCGCGGTTTCCGACCAGCACCTTGACTTCATTTCGTTTTTCGTCGGCAAAGGTCGGAACGATGAAAGGATTACCCGGTCGCAGGTCCATGGCCCGGGTGATGAAAAAAGAGGAAAACTCATTATATACCGGGCCGTTGACGGTAAAAATCTGCTCAGCCCCGTCATTTTTACGGTAACGCACCCGGAATCCTTTCTGGTCGTAAAGCGTCAGCCGCCTGGTTTTCGAGCCCCTCCCCTCCCGCTGCAGGACCTGGTAACGGTACGGCAGCTTCAAGCTGCCGCGGACCAGGGTCACAAAGGTATCATCGACCGGATAAAAAAACCTGAAAAGCCCGTAGTCCTTGACCCGGGCATGAATTTCGTATGCATCGGCTTCGGAATCGACCTTCTTGATATCGAGATAGAGATCACCAATCTTGATGCCGCCGCTCCAGGACACAACATAATGCAGGACTTCGTTGCCCGAATAAATATTGTTCAGAATAGCGGGGAGAGGCTGTCCATCTTTCAGGCCGGCTCCCCGCGCACCACTGACCGGCAGAACAACCAGCAATAAAACAGCCAGCCGGAGAACCGTGCGAAGGAGTCCTTTCTGTTCAGCTGCGTGTCGCAAGGGAAAGCCAGGTTACCGCAAAGAGGGTCAGGGCGATCAAGCCGTTCATGGAGAAAAAGGAGACCTGAATCCGCGACAGGTCCCGGTGATTAACCACAACATGCTGATAGAACAGGGCCGCACCGGTAAGAACGATCCCTCCATAATAGTAGATGTTGAGATGAACGAAATATCCGGTTGCGGTGAAAAAAACAAAGGCCAGGAGATGAAAAAAAACAGCCAGCCGGAAGGCCCGTTTGCGGCCGAACCGGGCCGGCATGGACCACAAGCCGGCGCCCCGGTCGAAATCGGCGTCCAGGCAGGCATAGATGATATCAAAACCGGCCACCCAGAACAGCACCCCCAATGACAACAACCAGGGATAACCGGCCAAAGTGCCGCTGACCGCCACCCATCCCCCCAGGGGCGAAAAGGCGAGCGCCACGCCAAGGACCACGTGACAAAGCCAGGTAAAACGCTTGGTCAGAGAATAGATGAACGTCAAGGACAGGGCAAAGGGCGCGATGAACAGGGTCATCCGGTTCAGGTTGGCGCAGGCAAAAAAGAACAAGGCCCCGAACAGAAGAACCAGCGCCCAGGATTCGGCCAGGCTGACCTTGCCCGCGGGCAGGGCCCGGCCCGCGGTGCGGGGATTGTCGGCATCAAAGCGGCGGTCGACAATGCGGTTAAAGCCCATGGCACTGGTCCGGGCCCCGACCATGGCCACCACCACCCAGACAAAAACCCGGCGGCCGGGAATCCCGCCGGCTGCCAGGAAAGCACCCATAAGGGCAAAGGGCAGGGCAAAAACCGTATGCTTGAACTTGATCATTTCAAGCAGAATTTTAATCTTGGTCAGCATAGTTTGTTCTTTCAGGAAATAATCATCCCGGCATACCCCACCACCTGGCTTATATCGCCGCTCGCCTCGCCGGAATCGGTGTAACGCACCAATTTCGCGCGGGATGCACCCAGTTCAACGGCCGCGAGCAGGACAATCGTGGTCGGCACAAAACCGCACATGGAAATGCGGTGGTCAACAACTGTATCATAAAGGCCGCGGGGATCAAGGGCGGTAATCCGTTCCAGGGCAAGCCGGTCCTTGCGCCCGGCCTCCTGCCGGGACTCGTAATGGGTCATATCGGTGCTGGCAACCAGCAGAACCGGCCTTTCATGCTCCCTGATCGCCCCGGCCAGGTCACGAGCCGCCTCCCGGCACACCTCATAGGATACATGAGAAACAACAATGGGCACAATCTGCAACGAATCCTGGAAATATTGCAAAAACGGCACCTGCACCTCGAGGGAATGTTCAAAATCATGGGCGGTTTCGTCTTCCGTGATTACCAGGGAACGATTGGCTATGCTGCGGGCCAGCCCCTGGTCGACGGCGACCTTGCCCATGGGCATCTGCCAGTCCTGCATGCCAAGCGCCAGGGCCGCGCCGCGGCCGTGGTGATTGGGCCCCAGGATAACCACCGTCTCGGGGACATGGACACTGGCCATGGTTTCCCCGGCCACGCCGCCCGAATAGACATACCCGGCATGGGGGGAGATGACCGCCAGGGCCTCCAGCTTCTCTTCCTCGGAAACATCCGGGATCAGCTCGTGCAGGGTGCTGCGCAACTGCGCAGGATTCCCCGGATAAAAACGATCGGCAACCACAGGCAAACGCATATCCTTACCTCCTGTGCGGCCCGAATCCTTGAAATGTGGAAATCAGGCCCTCTGAAGTTGTAACTGACAGGGTGTGAAACTCCGCGTTATTCCTTACCTCCAACCTGTAAGTTGCCACAGGCGCCACAGATTTACGTAGTCGCTTCCGTTCGCTATAGTCCTTCTATGCGGGCGGGAGTGACCGCGTGAAGATGGGGTGCCTGTGACGACTTACCGAAGTTTGATGTCCCAGGTTGTCCCTTCAGGGCCATCCTGCAGTTCAATACCATCCTGCAGAAGCCGATCGCGGATGGTATCACTGGTGGCCCAGTCTTTCCGCTCCCGGGCCCTGGCACGATCACCTATCAATTTCTCGATATCCTCAATAGTGATATCAAGACTTTCGAGCAACATTTTCTTTTTTATCTCGACATAAACGGCCGGGTCGTCCCGGAGCAGCCCCATGAGCCCTGCCAGTTCCCGGACTGTATTACCGCCGTTTTGCAGAAGTTCGATGTCATCACTTGCAGGTTGCGCCGGCAGCATTGATACCACCTTGTTCAGGACTTTTATCGTGTCAAACAGCAGACCGAGGGCGCGGGCCGTGTTGAAATCATTGTCCATGGCCGACTCGAAACGCGGCCGGAGCGATTCGATCTTTTTGCGGTCCTTCAGGGAAATAACGCTCTTACCATCCCCTCCCCCGTCACAACCGGCGATTCTGGACAGACAGTCATACATCCGGTCGAGGCCGGCCTCGGCATCCCGCATTGCGGCCGCGGAAAAATCAAGCGGATTGCGATATTGAGTGGAAAAAATGAGCAGCCGCAAGACTTCCGGCGGATACTGGGCCAGCACTTCGCGAATGGTCAGGAAATTGTGCAGCGACTTGGACATCTTTTCATCATGGATGGTTACAAAACCATGATGAATCCACAGGTTGGCAAAAGGTTTACCGGTTGCCCCCGTGCTTTGCGCGATTTCGTTCTCGTGATGCGGGAAAATCAGGTCCTTGCCGCCGCCGTGAATATCAAATGTTTCGCCCAGATACTTGCGGCTCATGGCCGAGCATTCAATATGCCAACCCGGTCGTCCCTCGCCCCAGGGACTCTCCCATTTCGGCTCTCCGGGCTTGCTGCCCTTCCACAGGACAAAATCCATGGGGTGCTGCTTCTGCTCATTGACCTCGATCCGGGCGCCGGCCTGCATATCCTCGAGATTGCGCCCCGACAACCGGCCATAATCGGCAAAACGGTCCACCCGGTAATAGACATCATTACCCGAGCGGTAGGCCAGGCCGCGATCGATAAGTTCCCGGATCAAGACGATCATCTCGTCAATATGTTCCGTCGCCCGCGGCTCCAGATCAGGCCGCAGCACACCCAGCCGGTCCGTATCAACGTAAAACTCCTCGATAAAACGCTGGGCCAACTCGGCGGCGTCAACATGCTGTTCATTGGCGCGGTTGATGATCTTGTCGTCAATATCGGTAAAATTCCGGACAAAAGTGACCTTGTAGCCGCGATAGCGCAGATAACGGACGATCACGTCAAAAACAAGCACCGAGCGGGCATGACCGATATGGCAGTAATCATACGAGGTGATACCGCAGACATAGAGTTTGACATGGCCCTCTTCGATTGGCTGCAGGAGCTCTTTTTTCCGGGTCAGAGTATTATAAATTCGTATCGGCATAATATGTTCATTTTATAAATCAAGCAAATTGCATTGCCGGGGACACCTTCTTCATTTTTTCGTCAGCAAGGGGATATAAGGCAGAAAAAGACCGTTTCCGGATAGGCACTTACCAACTTTATCCATATAATAACACACAATTGACAAAAAAAAAGATAAGCGTAGACGTTAATGGATGAACTTCCCGTCATTATGTCGCAGTCTCCCCATATACCGAAAACGAACTATTCAGGTATAGGCGAACAACTGCCATAACCTCGGGGGATACTCAGCCCGTACGAGTTCACCTGTGCCTATTCCTGGTGCCAGTCCTCCCGGGATTCCGCGTAGCTCAGCATTTTTTGCACCCATGGCAGGAAAAAATAGGCGGGGAATGCCAGGAAAAAAGTTAATGCGAAATAAGGGGCATACCCCATATACTGGGCTCCGAAGCCGCTGGCCCATCCTGCGAGGGAACGACTGAGGGCAAAAATGGAAGACAACAACGCATATTCAGTTGCCGAGTGCTGTTTATTGACAATCGCCATCAGGAAGGCAAGGAATGCCGCCGTACCAAGACCGCCGGTGAAAGATTCAATGCCGCTGGCCGTGTACATGACCATTTCTTGTCCCCACAGCAGAGCCACACCATGGTGAATGCTGCCGACCGGCAGAACATGAGCGGCCCAGACATAACCAAGATTGGAAAAGGCCTGGAACAGACCAAGTATCCACAGGGCGCGGAAAATCCCGATGCGGTCGGTAATCCAGCCGCCGACCAGGCCGCCGGCGACAGACAAAACCAGTCCTAGATTGACCGACACAAAACCAATCTGGCTGGCGGAAAAACCGGCATCCACCCAGAACGGTTTCACCATGAATCCCATGGCCGAGTCGCCCAGTTTGAAAATCAGTATAAAAATAATCACCGGGATGATATGCGGCCGCTGCAGCATGTCCAGCAGGGTGCCGAACATGGGCCCGGCGGAAAGTTTTGCGCCGTTGTTGTTCGGGACCGCGGCACGTTTCCGGCGGATC
>JAADIK010000137.1 GCA_013151365.1 Deltaproteobacteria bacterium | reverse complement strand
CCGCCTCTCATCGCCGTATCCATGAGCAGAAAAAGAATAAAAAAAGGCCCCGGCGGAAGCAAATCCGCCGGGGCCTTTTTTGTTTAACGGTTTTTTTTGCTCATGGAGATGGAGGACGGCCTGATCGACCGAAGATGAAGAAGGCTGCCACTCGGTCCTATTCCCGGCAGAGGTCCTGCCAGCCGGCCGGCAGGGTCGCCGGAGAAATACGCAGATCGCGGATAAAGGCATGGAGGTCGGCCGCACTGCAGTTGACCGACGAGGGCCGGGCACCGGCGGTAACATCCTTGATTTCCTGGTGAAAGAAATCAAGCAAGGCACAGGTCACGACCTCCCGGAACCCCGGGCAGTCACGCTGAATCCGTTGGCAGAGATTCCGGAGACGCCACCAGTTGACGATGGTGCGGGCCACCCCGCGATAGAGGCGCAGATCCCGGTTGGCGGGATCGAGATCACGCAGCACGATCTCCCTGGCCCGGGCCAGGGCCGCATCGTACAGACTTTGCAGTTCATGGTCCCGCAGGCAAAACCGCGGCCCGTCTTCATCCTCGGTCAGGTAGTAGAGGCTGCCGTGCAGGGCAATCTCGGGGATTTCACCCGAATTGCGGACAATAAGCACCTCGTCTTCCAAAATGGCTTGCCGGTCTTCCGCCATCATGGCTCCCGAATCGGTCCGTTATCATCATCGAGACGAAAAAGATTACGCACGGTGTTGATCTTTTCGCAGCGATCAATCCGGGTGTTACCGCCTTTCAGAAACTGCATGGGATGGTAGAGGATTTTTGAAACAATGGAATCGGCCATCTTTTCAATGGCCCGCCGGTCTCCGGGGCTGATGTTCTTCAGACGGCTGAAGGTCTTGTCCAGTTCACCCCGGCAGATATGTTCGGCCTCTTTTCGCAGCGCGATAATGGTCGGAGTCACCTCCATATTATCCAGCCAGCACTTGAACTTCAGGGTCTCCTCGGCGACGATCCGCTCCGCCTTGACCGCCTCGACATCACGTTCCGCCTTGTTCATCTCCACGACACTCTGCAGGTCGTCAATGTCGTAGAGATAGACGTTGTCCAGATCATTGATGCGCGGGTCAAGGTCCCGGGGCACGGCAATATCGATAAAGAAAAGCGGCTGATTACGACGCTCGCGCATCACCGACTTCACCTCGTCCTTACTGAGGATAAGCCCCGAGGCCCCGGTGGAACTGATGATAATATCCACGTTCGCGAGCTGACCCACCAACTCCTCCAGGGAGACCGCCCGGCCGTTGAAACGGCGGGCCAGCTTGACGGCCCGCTCCAGGGTCCGGTTGGCCACCACGACATCGGCCACCCCCTGCCCGACCAGGTGTTCGGCCGCCAGCTCGGCCATCTCGCCGGCCCCGACCAGCATGACCGATTTTCCCTGTAACTGGCCGAAAATCTTCCGGGACAATTCGACCGCGGCGTAACTGATCGACACGGCATTGGAGCCGATCCGGGTCTCGGTCCGGACCCGCTTGGCAACGGAAAACGATTTACGCAGCAGCCGGTTCAGGATCAGGCCGCAGGTCCGCTTCTGCGCCGCATAGCGGTAGGCCTCTTTCAACTGGCCCAGGATCTGCGCCTCGCCGACAATCATGGAATCAAGGCTGGAGGCGACCATCAGCAGATGCTGGACGGCCTCTTCATTTTCATAACAGTAGACGTAGTGGTTCGCATCCTCGGCGGTCACGGTATCGCCGAAGAGCAGGTCCAGCACCCGGCCCTTGGTTTGCTCGGGGTCCCCGGTTGCAAAAAGCACTTCCACCCGGTTGCAGGTGGACAGGAGATAATACTCGTTCAGCCCGTCCACGGAAGCCAGGGAGGCCAGCGGCTCGTCGTATCCCCCGGACAGCGCTATTTTTTCCCTGACCTCCAGGGGTGTCGTCTTATGATTGACGCCCAGCAGCACTATTGAATCATGCGGCATAGGTATGCACCCCTTGCAAGAGAAAGGTTACGCCCCAGAGAGTAAAGAGCACTGCGAGAAAAGCGACGATGGACATGATGGCCGCCCGCCGCCCCCGCCAACCTACGGTAAAACGCTGATGAACCAGGGCGGCATAGAGAAGCCAGGTAATGAGAGACCAGGTTTCCTTGGGGTCCCATTGCCAGTATGAACCCCAGGCCTGTTTGGCCCAGATAGAACCGGCAATGATCCCCAGGGTCATCAGGGGAAAGCCGATGCTGAGGCAGTGGTGGTTGAGCTTGTCCAGCGCCTCGAGAGAGGGCAGGCGCGAATAAAAAAGGCCGAAGCGCTTGCGCTTTATCTCCCGTTCCTGCAGGAGGTACATGATGCCGCCGATACAGGCAAGGGCCAGGAAGCCGTCGGCGATCAGGGCGATAGAGGCGTGGACCGGCAGCCACCAGCTCTGCAGGGCCGGCACCAGGGGCAGGATCTCCCGGGGGGCCAGGGCGGCCATAAACATCAGCAGCAGGGTCATAACGCTGACAAAGGTCCCGAAATTCTTGACCGTATAGCGCCAGCGGAACAACAGGTAACTCCAGGCGATCGACCAGGCAAAAAAGGACACGGTTTCGTGATAGCTGGTAATCGGGGTGTGACCGGCTTCAAAGTAACGGGCCAGGATATTGAGGGTATGCAGAATGGCGGCCGCGAGAAAGATCGTGCGGGCGATGACCCGGATCCGCCCCTTTTGCGAGACGAAAAAAACAATATAGGCGGCGGTCGCCAGAAAATAGGCGGCAAAAGTGATTTGAAACAACAGGTAACTCATAAGATATCCTGTCCCGGCCCCTCCAGCTCAAAAATAAATTCCGGACCAAGCACCTCACGCAGGTGCCGGCGCAGCCTGTCCTTGCGGCCGGTTCGCAGCCAGAGAATTATATCCCTGTGCAGTACGTTTTTGTACAGGTTTTTCTTCTCTTCCTCGCTCTCGTTCCCGGCCAGGACATGTTTGCGGATCATGGACATCAACTCAAGCAGAGTCTGATATTCGGGGCCGAACTCGTCCTCCAGTTGCTGCCGGATCATGGCCGCCACGGCCGGGCTCCGGCCATGGGTGGCAACCGCCAGGGTCAGGTCGCCGCGCCGCACCGTGGCCGGCACCTGGAAGCTGCAGCATTCCGGGTCATCCGCCACGTTCACCAGCTGGCCGTTTGACCGCGCCTGCCGGCAGACCGCTTCCTGGACCTCGCGATTATCCGTTGCCGCAAAGACGAGAAAGGCGCCCTGCAGGTCATCGTCCTGGTACGACTTGTTCCGCCACTCGATCTCGCCCCGGGCCGCCAGCCCGGCCAGTTCTTTCGTGAGTCCGGGGCTGATCACCCGCACCGTGGCCCTGTCGGCGAGAAGGCTGTGGACCTTGCGCCGGGCGACATGGCCGCCGCCGATAACGATACAAAGTTTTCCGGTAATGTCCAGGCAGACGGGATACAAAATAAAAACAATTAATTCAATTTCTAGGGATCAACCTGTTGAGCACAATCACCTTGTCTTCGTCAAGGCTCTTCAAGGTCCGTTTCGAGGCCGAAATCTTGTATTCGGCTTCAGCCATCTCCAAAAACGGCTTCAGGCTGTTACGTTTTGCATCGTGGGCCAGGTAAACGACTCCGTCAGGCTTGAGTGTCCGGCGCAAAACGTCCAGCAACGGGGCGAAAAACTCTTCTCTGAACAAAATCTCCGCCCCGGCGACAATGTCAAACCGCGGCAGATCGGGGGGATTCTTCCAGTCAAGCATCTCGAAGCCGACATTATCCAGCTTGCTGGCGGCGGCACTCACCCGTTCAAAATCAAGGATCCGTTCCTCGTAATCAGACAGCGTTACCGTACAGCCGGCGGCGGCGGCGGCCAGCCCCGGAGCGCCCAGGCCCGCGCCAAGCTCCAGCATCGTGGTCCCTGTTTCAAGCTCCTGGCCGGTCAAA
>JAADIK010000010.1 GCA_013151365.1 Deltaproteobacteria bacterium | reverse complement strand
CCCGATCCTCCTACTGTTGGGGCGGCGCGCCGAAAATGCCCGGCAGCAAACCAGGCAGCACCTTTTCCAGCTGTTGCTTAATGACCCGGCCGGCCGCATGCTGAATGAGATCTCTCACCGTAGCGGCAACCATGTTCCGATCAAAGGCCGGATGACCGATGGTGCCCCGGATCGGCACCCTGACCATTGTTCCCTGCAATACACGATAGGCTTCCTTGCCGACAAGTCCGGGGGTCAGCGGCACCTGCAGGATATACTGCAACGACTGATCCATACCGACGGAACCGGTCAGCACCATCTCGGAGCCGGCAACGAGGATGTGCACCGGGGAACAGGTGATCCGGCCGTTACTGCCGTAACACGTCATCTCTTTATCGCCCAGCCTCAGCCGGTCATCTTCCCGGCCGAAACCGGACAACACCTCCCGCAGCAGCGGGGAGCTGTTCAGCTTGATCCGGCTGACATCGAAAACAACCGAAAACGCGGCCTGCCGGCCGCCCTGGTGAACCAGGGGCCATGAAAACGAATCGAGCCGGACCGAGAGTTGACCGGATGGGGTTGCCAACAGACCAAACAGCGGATGCACACGTCCCAGGAGTTTGACCAGGGACTTTTGCAACCGGACATCGGTGAGGACCCGGCTGTTACGCGGCACGGTAAGAAGGGCTTAGACGTCAAGGTAAGCTCCGGAGCCAGGTCCAGGGTGCCGCCGTTCACCCGCCCCGTGAAATCCATGTGCAGAACACCTTTCTCCAGGTACACGGGCATATCCAGGTTCGAGAGGTCAAGCCCCAGGTATCCGACATGAGCGGCATAGAGCTTGGTAAAAAATTCAAAGTGTTTCTTGAGTTCGGCCCCCTCTTCGTCCAGCGGATACTGGAGAATAAAAGCTTCGGTTTTTCGCCCGGTCATCTTCAGATCAAGGCCGAACCGGTTATGCAGAATCGAGGCGACCCGTTTTAAATCCGGGGTCAGTTTGCCCCGCGCCTTGAGGAGCCGCTTCCCTTTTGTCCCTTCGATACTGCCGGTGGCCTCGAGATCAAGAGGGCCTGAATGCAGGGCCACGGTCTTGATAACCGCGTTCCCTGAAAAAAGCCGCCCCTGCATCTCCACGGCCGCACTGATATTTCGATCGGCATACAACTTCTTTTTCCGCCGGAACAGGCTGAAATTCCTGAGCTGCAACTTCGAGTCCAGCCGCTGTTCGCCGGGTCCCTGACCGGACACGTCAAAAACCAGGTGCGCCGAACCACGGAGCCCGGTCTGCGGGGGCAGCTTGCCCATGCCGCGCAGGAGTTTGGCCAGCCTTTTCAGGTCGACATCCATTTTTATCCCGGAGCGCAATATCTCCAGCGGCCTTTGCCAATCGGCCAGGGCCAGCTCCTTCACCGTCATTTTTCCCAGCGCCGCCTCGACATGAACATTGCGCAGAAACAGGCGGTGCCCGGGAAAAACAACGGCCGTGTTGCCGGCGCCGGTCCGGAAGAATTCAGCGCGGTTTTTACTGACCGCCAGGCTATGGACGAAAACCGGCTGCCGCCCTTTGGCCGCCGGTTTGTTGATGAGCAGACGGATATTTCGATCATGATAGGCCAGGCCCGGCCGGTTCAGGACGAAATCGGCGATTTTGCCGTCAAGCTCCCGGACCGCCAGGGTCCCCCGGTCAAAAAAACCGGAGGCCTGCAGCCGCAGGTTGCCCGCCATTGTCGTCTCACGGTGGATAATGCCGAAAGTTTGCAGCAGATCGGCGACACGCTCCAGGTCGAGATCGGTATCGACGGCATAGCGGCTGGAAAACGAACCGGCCCGGCGCTGCAACCCCCCGGCGGTCAGGGTAATTTTGCCCGGCCAGGAAGAGACCGCCAGCCGCACGTCCAGGGGGGAGTCCTGCTGCCAAGGGAATGACCGGGGAACCAGGACCCGACTGGTAAAAGACAGTTGATGCGGCGGCAATACCAGCTGGCCGGAGTGAAAGAGGGTACACTTGCTGATCGTGAAATTTGTGTCGACCTGGTAACGGTGATCGTCTCTCAAGGTGGATGTCGCCTTGAGGGCCAAAGTGCCGCCGCCGGACCACTGGAAAACAAAAAACTTTTTGATTTCCCTGAACGCCTGCTTCAAGTCCGCCGAGGCCTCCAGGGAAAAAGAAGCGAGATCGCCCCGGCCGCGGGCGTGGATGAAGGGTGCCTCGAGATCCAGCCTGCTGATCTGCACGTCCCGGCCGTTCTTTTCAGCAGCCAACCACAGGGATACCGGCTTGTTCCAGACAAAGGAACGGCCATGAAACACGCCGCCGAGCCGATCGGCCCGCGCCCCGGCTGTCAGTTTCACGGTCCGGCCAACCTGCGCCAGCGTCACATCAAGATCGAGAGTTCCGGACTTAAGCCGTCCATCCTTCCGGACCTTGAACAGATGAGGAAAGAGATCGAACAGGACCGGCAGGTTCACCTTGGCCCGGCCGGCCAGTTGTTTATGGGCCGCGCCGTATTCGCCGGCGGCATGAAGCGAGGCCAGGTCGGAATCAAGATCCAGGCGGGAGAGGTGCCAGCCCCGGTCCGCCTTCCGGTCACAGTCGAGCGCCAGCCGCACATTACGGAGAACGGGACGGTCCCGGCCCAGGAAACCGCCGCTCAACCGCAAAGCGTTAAGCGTCGCCTTTCCCTGCACATTGAAATCCCTGGTACCTGCCGCCTTGAGATTGAAGTCGGCATTGAGGATGCCCTGTCCGGTCGGCAGATCGCCCCTTGACGCGGCCGTTGCCAGGATCTCTTTCAGTTGCAGATCGGCTATCTTGACATCGACTTGGGCAAGCAGGGTCTCCGGCAACGTCCCCTGCCGGACCGGCAGATTCAGAGAGCCCTGGGCCGCCACCCTGCCCTTCTTGTCCCCGGCGGCGAACTTCAGGTCAAAGGTAACAACGCCGTCGGATAAAAATGAATGCGATTCAAGGTGTTGCGCAAGCCTTATTATTTTGCCGCCGGCCGCGGCAGCGTTGACCTGCCCGTTCTTGACCAGCAGTTCGGCAACCATCCCCTCCCAGGGGGAGAGTCCCTTCTCTTTTTCTTTGCCCTTTCGGTTCTCCGGCCGCGGCCGGGGCGAAGCGATTTTTGCCGGCCCGGACTTGGGTTTCGCCTTCAGGCGCGAAGTGATCTCGACGACAGGAGAGTCGACGGTGATAAAACCGAGATTCTTCGGGTCCGTGGCAAGTTCGAGTAAACCATGACTACAGGTTATTTTGGGAATCGTGACCCGGATCCCCAGGTCGGGATTACGGTAGGTAATATTCCGGCACAGCACCCCCTGGCTCCAGCCGACCAACCAGGAGTTGACGATAAGCTCTCCGGGAATTTTCTCGTTAATCCGGGCAAGAATCAGACGGCGGGCGAAGTTGGACGACAGAATCGGAGGCAACAGGACGATAAAGGCAACGACGAGTACCAGTGCCGATGTCAGGAAATATTTCCATCGCTTATTCACGAACCCCATGCCCCTTTCATACCCCTCACTCCGGCATCAACCATCAATCTCTTCAGCCAGCGGAAAACTCCGCGAAACCACAGTTAGTTTGCCTTGAAAGATAGTGCTTGTCAACATCGTTCTCGGCTTAGAAGCCGGCCTTCAGGTGTTGCGGACAGCATGGGGGAAACCGAATAAACAAAAAAAACAAAAAACAAAAAAAGGGAGTCAGGCAAAATGCCCGACTCCCTGATTTCTCTGGCGGGGCCGACGAGACTCGAACTCGCGACCTCCGGCGTGACAGGCCGGCGCTCTAACCAGCTGAGCTACGACCCCAGAGTCTATGTGGTGGGCGGAACAGGGCTCGAACCTGTGACCCTCGGCTTGTAAGGCCGATGCTCTCCCAGCTGAGCTATCCGCCCACATAGAAAGAGCTTTCTAGCAGGATAACCCCTTTCAGTCAAGGAAAAAAGCGGGATAAAGGCGGCCGCTACCCTATCATTTGCCCCCGAATTTGTTCTCGATTTCCCGGGGTCTCTTCCCGGATTATTCGTAATTCAACCGTAATTCAAGCTGATGGTCGGCTCGATCGGCGCAATGAAATCCAACCCTTCCGGGCGCCGGTCCTGCGACCTTTTTTCGGGCCGCCCCTAAACGATTATATGCGTCGGCGTATTATGCGATGACAGCGTAAAATCATTCATAATTGAATCAAGCGGCACATCCTTGAACAGTTCCTCACCTTCCCTGACGATAAGGGCCTTTTCCAGGACCTCGTCCATGTGCTCGACCAGGTCGATGGTCAGGCTTTTGCGGATCTTCTGCGGCACCTCTTCCAGCTCGCTCTTATTCTCCCGGGGAATAAGGACATGGGTAATATTGCCGCGCCGGGCCGCCAGGAGTTTTTCGGTCAGGCCGCCAATGGGCAGGATCCGGCCGCGCAGGGTTATCTCGCCGGTCATGGCGATCAGCCTGTTCACCGGCTTTTTCAAAAGCGCCGAGATAATGCTGGTGGCAATGGTGATGCCGGCGGAAGGCCCGTCCTTGGGAATAGCGCCTTCCGGGACATGAACATGAATATCGATCTTCTGATAAAAATCAGGCGTCAGCCCG
>JAADIK010000003.1 GCA_013151365.1 Deltaproteobacteria bacterium | reverse complement strand
CGGTATCTACGACTTGCACGGCGTTGGAGCCGGGACGTTTGGCTACTGACAGGGTGACCGCGGGCTCCATCGGCTGTCCTGTTCCCTGGCCGAAGAGGACATAATTATTCGGGACTGCGGGGCCGTCGATAACGGTGGCCACATCGTGCAGGTAGACAGGATGGCCATTGTACACTCCCACCACGACCTGGCCGATTTCTTTGGCCGAGGAGAGAAAGACGCCCGTCTGCACCAGGATCTCATGGTTCATGGACTTCAGGTCGCCGGAATAGCTCTGCCGGTTGGCTTGCTGCAAACGGGGGATAAGATCGGCAACGGTCAGGTTGCGGGCGGCCAGCCGCAACGGGTCGAACAGTACGCGTACCTGGCGCCGGTTGCCGCCGATCACCTTGGTTTCGGCGACATCATGGATACCCTTGATGGCGTCATCGACCTGGGCCGCCAGCCGCCGCAGCATGTAATGATCGTATTTTTTGCTGTGAAAGGTCAGGGCCAGGACCGGCACGTCATTAATGGTGTGCGGCTTGATCAGCGGAAAGGAGACCCCGTGCGGAATACGGTCGAAGTTGCTCTGCAGTTTCTGGTTGAGCCGGACAATGGAATCCTCCAGGTTTTCCCCGACATAGAAGCGGGCCACCAGAAGACACTTGCCCCGCATGGAGGTGGAGTAAATGTATTTAATCCCCGGTAACTCGTAGAGGAGTTTTTCCATGGGGATGGAGACGCGCTGTTCCACTTCCTTGGGCGTGGCACCGGGCATGGAAACCATGACGTCGATCATGGGAACCTTGATTTGCGGTTCCTCTTCCCGGGGCAGCATGACAACCGCCATCACCCCCAAGAGAAACGAGGCGATTATGATGATCAGCGTCAGCTTGGAGTCGACAAAGGCCGCGGCCATGCGGCCGGCAAAACCGAGATTCTGGTGTTGTGTTTTCATGGGGTAATGGTCAGCGGTTGTCCGTCGATAAGAAGCTTGTTGTTGTCGACAATGACCCGGTCCCCCGGATTCAGGCCGGACAGGATTTCTATTTTACCGTCCTGGTGGATGCCGGTTCGCACCAGCCGCAGGTGGGCTTTGCCGTTTATGGCCACAAATATTTTGTTCATCTGGCCAAAGGTGATGATGGCCGAGGGCGGCACAAAGATATTGCTGGCCGTCTTACCCGGCAGGGCCACCCGGGCGAATTGTCCGGAACGGAGATTCGCCGTTTCGGCGATATTGATTTTGACGGCCGAGGTGCGGGAAAGGGGATCGGCTGCCGGCGCAATCTCGGCCACGGTTCCGGTCAGGACCAGTTTGGCGGCCGGGATGCTGACGGCAAGATGGTCTCCGGCCTTGATTCGCATAACCAGTCCTTCCGGCACTGCGGTGACCACCTGCAGTTGCCGGTTGTTTTCCATTTCCAATAACGGTGTTCCCGGGGTGGCCAGATCGCCGACATTGGCCAGCTTCCTGGTGACCTGGCCGGCAAAGGGCGCGGTGATCGTGGTGTAGCCGAGCATGGCCCTGGCCTCGTCGTAGACGGCCTTGGCTACCCGGTACATGTCGCGCAGGGATTTGACGTTTTCCGAGGTGGCGGCATTTTTTTTCAGGAGCTTCTCTTCCCGGTCCAGGTTGCGTTTGGCCTGCGCCAGCTGGGCCTGGGCCTGAATCACCTTGGCCGATATCTCCTCGGCGCTGATCTGCACCAGCAGCTCTCCCTTTTTGACCCGCGAGCCCAGGACCACGGGCATCTTATCGATCGTCCCGGTGACCTTGGCGGCAATGGCGGCACGGTTGACGGGCACGACCGTCCCTACCAGCTCAATCTGTGACGGCAGCTCTTGTCTGGCTACGGTCACGACCCGGACCTGAACAGGGGCAAGGTCCCGGGCAGCCACTTTTTTCTGGTGCTCTCCCTGGCAACCGGTCAAACCGGTCAGGCCGACGATAAGAGCGGCCAATAGAACGAAATAGCGTTGTCCAGCCATAATCTTTTCCTTTATTTTTTTCCCGGCATCCCAGGTTTGTTGACGCCGGTCTGTTGCATATCCCCGGATTCCTGAAATTGCTGCAGGCCGATCGCCCACCTTAAGTCGGCAATGGCTATGCGACGGGACGCCCGGGCTACGGTCCGGCGCACCAGGGCATCGGTCAGCCGGTTTTCCACCTCAATCAGGTCCGAGGACAGGATGACACCTTCTTTGAATCGTGCCCGGCTGAGCCTGGCACTCTCATCGGCCTGTTCCACCATTTTTTTGGTGACCTGCAGTTGCTGACCTGCCTGCTCAAGGGCCAGCTGGGCCTGCTCCACTTCGAAATTAATGGCCAGTGACAGTTTGCGTTTTTGCTCCCGGGCCGCTGCCAGCAGGGCCCTGGCCCTGGTGACCGCGGCAGAGGTACGATGCCCGTCAAAGAGATTATAATTGAGTCTGACCCCGCCCATCCATGAGTTCCCGGAGCCGTCCAGTTCATAGCCCTTGTCGATCCGGTAGTTGACAAAGGCGTCCGCCGTCGGATAGTAGCCGCTGACTGCCTGGCGGACCTGGGCCCTGGCGGCCCGGATGGCGGCGTCCATCCTCTTCAGCTCCGGCCGCCGGGCAAAAGATGTGTTGGCGGGGATCGGCTGTTCAGGGTAGTGGCCGTCATCAATGTTGACGGTTCCCTTGGCGAGTCCTAAAAGATTCAGAAATCCTCTCTTGGCCAGGGCCAGCCCGTGCCGGGCCTGAATCAGGTTTTCGTGGGTCTTTGACTGCTGGACTTCCAGGTTGAGCAGGTCGGCCTTCAGCATGGTGCCGGCCGCGTAGCGCGCCCTGGCGACCTGCAGGGAGGCGGCAATGGCCTTGACCGCCGATTGCCGGGCCTGGACGGTCTCCCGGGCCTGGACAATGGTCAGGAAAGAGCGAACCACCGCGAATTCGAGCCGGGAATGGACGACTGCCAGTTCCAGCTCCGAGGCGGCTTCACCGGCCCGGGCCGCCTGGACCCCGGCCTGGTCATGGCCGCCGTTGTAGAAGCGGTAGTTCACGCCGGCCGTCATATCCAGGTTGTCGGACCAGCCGGGATCGTTGAAGTTGATGGTGTTGTTGAAGACGCCCTGGTTGAGAATATTGCCGAAAGAGTACATGGGGTTGTTGGTTCGGCTGTACGAGGTGCTGACGCCGATCCGGGGGTAAAAGGCTGATTGTGCTTCTTTGACAGCCGCCCGGGCAGCGGCGATCCGGTGCCTGGTGACGGCGATGTCCGGACTGTGGGCCAGGGCGAAGCGGACGGCGGCCTGAACGGTCCAAGTGGCCGGCTGTTGCCGGTTCTTCGATGCCTTGGCGGCCGCGGCCGGCGGCTGCAGGGCCAGGAGCAGGACCAGGCTGCACAGGATCAATAGGGTTGAGCGGCCTGAAGCCGTAAAGATAAGTCTGTCCCGAGGGGGCAATGCTGCGAAATTCTGGTTCATTTTTCCATTCCGGGAACAAGTCGGCATTTGCTGGTTGCTAGTTGAACGATGAGTAAACATAGCATATCGGTTCAAAATTCAAAATATAGTCAGGGCTTATCCTGAAACGGTCTTTTTTCCCGATCTCCCGGAGTCTACGCTTACCCGGAGTCCGCACTTAATTGATCTCGAACAAAATTTTCGTTTCCGGCCGGGCCATGATCAACAATCGACAGGCTTGCTCTTCATCGTAACCGATATATAATACTCTTGCAGAAGGAATCGTAAAACCCCAACCGGTTCAAGAGCACACGGTGCTGAAGACGCGTTACGTCGGCCTTAACAAATAAGCATCATGAGACTCGAATCAAGAGCTGACGACGATTTTTATAAAATAGCGAAATAGAGGAGAGAGGACAATGGAAAAAAGGCATTCCTGGAAAAAGATCGTCCTGCCCCTGGCGGCGGTTTTCTGCCTGACTGTTTTTGTCACCGTTACCTCGGCCGGGGAACAGGCGGACAAGTGGGAGACGGCCGGCAAGAAAGTCAAGGAGGCGGTAGAAGCGGTGGGCCAGGCGACGAGGGAGACCGTCCACAAGGTCTGGAACGAAACCAAGACCGAGTCACGCGAGGTCTACGAAAAGACCAGGAGCAAGTCCGGTAAAATATGGAATAGAACCAAGGAAGAATCCGAGGAAACCTGGGAAGCGGCCAAGAGTAAGACCCGGAAAGCCCTGAACAATGCCAAAACCAGTATTCATGAAGCGACGGCACCGGCCCCAAGCACTCCCGCCGCCACCGGAGGGCAGGGACCGGATAAGGCGTCAACCGGTCACGTTGCGGATTGATGACCGGTTCCTACGGCGTGGGAAGAGAAGAGTTATCTCCCCCTCTCCATGCTTCTCGATCCCTTGGCCTGAAAAGCGCCTGCCTATCACCATCACCTATCACCTGTTTCAGGTTTTCAATGTCTTGTTGAAGCAATATGGCCAACTGCTTTTGGTATTTTTATTGGCCATGCCAACAGTGGCTTTTGCTATCCCTCAGGCTAACCTGGTGATGGTTAAAAAGTCAGAGGCTAAGCTCTATCTGATGAAGGGAGGGAAAGTGTTCAGGGAATATCATGTGGTATTAGGCGGGCATCCGAAAGGCCCTAAGCAGAGACAGGGGGACGAACGTACACCCGAAGGGAGATATATCCTTGATTACAAAAATGCCCGCAGTTCTTTCTACAAGTCGATTCACATCTCCTATCCGAATAAGGCGGACAGAGAACGGGCAAGGAAAGCGCATGTCAAGCCCGGCGGCGATATTATGATACATGGTCAAAAAAACGGGTGGAGATGGTTGTCTTTCTTATCACGGCATTTTAACTGGACCGATGGCTGTATCGCGGTCACGAACTCAGAGATGGACGAGATATGGGATGCCGTGAAGATTGGAACTCCCATAGAGATTCTACCATGAATGTAATATTCGGAATCTCTTTATTCTGCTTTGTCTTCGCCGCATTTTTTTGCCTATCATCTATCTTCCGAGATCACATTTTCCCTTGAACGGTTTATCAACTATCAGATTATTCAGGCAACGCAGAAGACCACAACCTTACATAATTACATAATCGCCCGCACCGCGGAATCGGCGAGCGCCACTAGTCTGGACGGCAGGATCCCCATGAGGGCGATGAGCAGCATGAGAATCACGCCGGCGGCCTTGGTCAGTCCGTCGATCAGGACATCAGGTCGTCCTTCCGGGTCGGTCGTGTACGCCGCCTTGATTACGGAAAGGTAGTAATAGATGGCAATACCCGCGTTGACGGCGGCCAGGATGACCAGGAGCAGGTAACCATGCCGCAAGGCGCCGGTCAACAGCATGAATTCACCCATGAAGCCGATGAAAGGCGGAATCCCGGCCAGGGCGAAGAGGCTGACCGCCAGCACCAGGGCCAGCAGGGGCTGCCGTTTATGCAGGCCGTTGAGGTCCTCGATTGCCAGGTTCTCGCCCTGCTGTGAGACATTGCTCAGGACCATGAAACAGGCAATATTCATAAACACGTAGCCGGCGATGTAGTACATGGCCGTCGCATAACCGCTCGCCTCCATGGTCAGGAGTCCCAGCATGATAAAGCCGGCATGGGCGATGCCGGAGAAACCGAGCATTCGCTTGACGTCGGTCTGCACCAGGGCGATGAGATTCCCGTAGAACATGGAACAAAGCGCCAGGACGATGAGCAGGGTGATGAGGATATGCGCGTCGCCCGGGACCAGGAGGATAAACCTGATCAGCAGGGCAACCGCCGCCAGTTTCGGGACGGTGGCGACAAAACCGGTCGTCTCGTTGGAGGCGCCCTGGTAGATATCAGGGACCCAGAAGTGCATGGGGAAAAGGGCCAGTTTGTAGAAGAAGCCCACCAGGACCATAACCACGGCAAAGAGCGCCGCCGGTTGGGAGGCCACGTTTTTCAGGCCGGGCAGAATATCCTTGAGATATGTCGTCCCGGTCAGGCCGAAGATATAACTCATGCCGTAGAGCATGAAGCCGGAAGCGATGACGCCGAAGAGAATGTATTTAATGCCGGCCTCCATCTGGATCCGGAGCCCCTTTTGGTCACTGCGCATGGGAACCAGTAAAAACAGGGCAAAGGAAGAGAGTTCCAGGGAGACGAACAGGGTGATCAGCTCAACGGAACTGACCAGGGTCATCAGCCCGAAACAGCTGAGAAAGAAAAACATGTAATATTCCGGCCGGACCGACAGCTCGATGTCCTTGAGGTTTTGTCCGGCGATGAGGACAAAAAAGAGGCCGAGGCCGATCATCAGTTTAAACAGCTGGGTGAACAGGTCGACCTGGTAGCTGCCAAAAAACATGGAGGCCTGCTGGTGCAGAGAAATAACGGTGCAGAAAAGGGTCACAAAGCCGAAGCCGACAGCAGTATTTTTGATCTGCTCGCTGTTCAGATCCTTGCTGAGGCTGAGGACGAAAAAGGCCAACACCGCAGTCAGCAGCGATAATTCCGGGAGAATAGCCATAGCCATTTGGTATTCCTTTCCTTAAGTTTTTCGGGTTCCTTCAGGTTACTCTTCGCTACCGCATAAAAGCAGAGGCAACATGCGGCGCCTGTTGTTGTATAAAATTCAACTGGGTGATCAGGTTGACCACTGAATGATGCATCATATCAAGAAAAGGTTGCGGATCAAGACCTATCCAGAAAACAAATAAGAGCAGCGGCGCCAGGGTCGCAATTTCCCGTATCCCGAGATCGTGCTTCTTGAGATAGGATTGATCGGGGTTATTGGTGCCGCCCCAGATAATTTTCTGTAACATGCGCAACATATAGGCGGCAGCCAGGACCGCTCCCGGGATGGCGGCCAGGGCCAGAAACTTGTTGGCCTGAAAGGTGCCGGCCAGAATCAGGAATTCGCCGATAAAGGAGTTGGTGCCGGGAAAGCCGAACGACGACAGGGCGAAAAATGCCAGGAAGGTCACATACCAGGGCATATATTTGCCGATACCCGTGGCGACGCTCAGTTCGCGGCTGTGGGTCCGCTCATAGATCATGCCCACGCAGAGGAACAGGGCGCCGGTGGTGACGCCGTGATTGAGCATCTGGATAATGGCCCCCTCGACACTGCGGATGTTGAGGACAAATATACCCAGGGTCACAAAGCCCATGTGACCGACACTGGAATAGGCTACCAGTTTTTTCATGTCGTGCTGGGCCAGGGCGGTAAAGCCGCCATAGATGATACCCGCGATGGACAAGCCGAGGATGTAGGGCGCCAGCAAAAACGTGGCCTGCGGCGTGATGGGCAGGCAGAAGCGCAGCATCCCGTAGGCGCCCATCTTCAAGAGGACGGAGGCCAGGATGACGGAGCCGGCCGTCGGCGCCTCGACATGAGCGGCAGGCAGCCAGGTATGGAACGGGAACATGGGCACCTTGATGGCAAAGGCCAGGAAGAAGGCCAAAAAGACCAGGATCTGGAAGGTCATCGAATAGTGATGCCACATCATGTCCGGGATGAAGAACGTGCCGTTCTTCATGTACAGGGCGATAATGGCGACCAGGAGGAAGACGGAACCGCCCAGGGTGTAAATAAAGAACTTGATCGAGGCGTAATCCTTGCGTGGTCCCCCCCAGACCGCGATCAGCAGGTACATGGGGATCAGCATGAATTCCCAGAAGACCCAGAACAGGACGAAGTCCAGGGAGGTAAAGAGGCCGACCATGGAAACCTCCATGATCAGCATACTGAACATGAACTGGCTGACCCTGGTCTTGATATAGCGCCAGGATGCCAGGATACAGAGCGGCATGATAAGGGTGCTCAGGAGGACCATGAGGATGGAAATGCCGTCAACCCCCAGGATGTAATGGATATTGAGCTGCGGAATCCAGTTGTGGACCTCGGCGAACTGAAACTTGGCCGTGGTGGTATCGAATCCTGTAATTAACAAAATGGAAAAGGCGGCCGTGATCATGGTGATGGCCAAGGTCCAATACCGGGCAAACTTTTCACCGTTGAAAAAGAGCAACACAACTGCTCCGGCAAGCGGGAAGAAAATCAGGAAACTGAGGAGGGGAAACCCCTCTTTTATTATAAGGCTATCCATTCCCTTACATCCTTTCAGTTAGGAGAGTTGAGAGAGTACATACGCTATCAGAAGAATCGCAACAAACGATGCCGCATAGTATATCGAGTACTGAACCTGTCCGCTCTGCAAGATGCGCACTCTGGCGCCCAGGGCGCGGATCGAGCGGGCAAAACCATCGACCACCCCGTCAATGCCGTGCCAGTCAAACCAGCTCCAGAAGCGGGAGGTCGTCATCAGCGAGCGGAGTCCCACGGCCCGGTAGGCCTCGCCCCAGGCCGTGTCAAACCACTGCAGCGGATGCGATGCAATCCACATGAAGAGCCGGCCGCCCATGCGGAAGAACCAGTCCACGTCGAGACAGATCTTGTCTTCGGGTGTTATGTATTTTTTCAGCAAGAAGAAGGCCAGGGCGACAAAGCCCATCAACTGCAAGGTCTCGGCCAGGTGATAGACGGTGTACGGGTTGTATTCGACGGGGTAGGGCAGCATCCTGTAGAGAAAACCGGGGAAGGTGCCGACAATGATACAGAGCGCCGAACCGGCGGCCATGGCCATCATCATATTCCAGGTCGGATCGGCGGCCTTGGCCCAGGTCTCCTCGCTGCAGTTGTTCTTGCCGAAGAAGAGGAAGTACGGCAGCTTCAGGCCGTTATACAGGAAAGTGCCGGCGGCGCCGAACATCAGCAGCCAGGCCGCCCAGTTCAGGTGGCTCTCGAAACCGGCGGTAATAATCATGGATTTGCTGATATAGGCGGCAAAGAACGGCGCCGCCGAAATCGACAGGCAGCCGATGATGGTAAAAACCATGGTGCCCGGCATTTTTTTGTACAGGCCGCCAAGCTCGGTGAACTTGGTTTTGCCGGTCATGTACAGGACCGAGCCGGTGCCCATGAACAGCAGACTCTTATAGAGGATATGGACAACGGCATGGGCGCAGGCGCCGTCGATGGCCAGCTCGGTGCCGATGCCGATGCCGGCCACCATGTAGCCGACCTGGCTGACAATTGACCAGCCCAGCAGCTTGCGGATATCATTTTCCATGATCGCGTAGATAACGCCGTACAGGGCCATGATCACCCCGAGCACCACCAGGATGTCCATGCCGGCACAGGCGCGGGCCAGGGTATAGACCGCGGTTTTGGTCGTAAAGGCGCACAGGAAGACCGCCCCGTTGAAGGAGGCCTGGGAATAGGCGTCGGGCAGCCAGAAATGCATGGGAACCACGGCCGCGTTCAAGGCAAAGCCGATCATGATCAGCCAGGTGTAGAGCTCGGGATGGTGGACGTCCAGGAGGTTGAAGGTCATGTTGCCGACCGCCTGGTAGCGCAGCAGGATACCAAAGAGCAGGATGACGCCGCCCGTGGCGTGAACCAGGATGTAACGGTAACCTGAATCCAGGGATTTTTCCCCCCGCCTGAACCAGATCAGGAACACGGAAGAGAAGGCCATCATTTCCAGGAACAGGAAAAGGCTCAAATAATCACCGCAGTAGATGGCGCCGAACGAGCCGGCCACATAAAACCAGGCGGCCATGTGCTCCTTGGCATTGTCGACGTGCAGGCCGTAAAGGGTGCCGATCATGGCCATGATCGCCATGATGAAGGCAAAGACCGTTGACAGTTTATCTATCCGGCCGAAGACTATCCGCCAGTCCATGAACTGGTAGGTGGCAAAGATCCCGTGCAGCGAGCTGTTGGAGATAACCGCGCCAAAAGCGAGCAGGGGGACGAGAAACAGGTACGGTTTGCGCAACGGTCCGCGGATAAAGGGGATGAGCAACGCACCAACAATCATAATGAGTGCGGGATGGATAAAGCTACTTGTCATTCTGTTGTCCTCGCTGATCTACCTTGTCAGTTTGGTGGCCGGAAGCCGCTGCCCGGTCAATCATCCTGCGCCGAATGGTCATCATAGTAATCCTCGCGGGTCATGATTCCGGAATGGCCGTACCACCGGGCAACCCCGATAATAATGACTGCGGCGATAAAGCCGAAGAGAGACCAGAAAATGGGCAATGCCCGCCCTTCGGCGGTGTGGGCATGGGTCCTGTCAATGATGCAGGCAAAAACGACAATTCCGGCCAGCAGAACATAGCACGTCCCGATGACGACCTTGAGACGGGCCTGCAGATATTCGATTATTTTTCTCATCCTGTCACCGCCCTGACAAACTGCATCATGAAGTTGGGGTAAATGCCGATGATGATGGTGACCGTCGCTGCGATAAGAATCGGGACCACCATGGTGAGCGGGGCCTCCTTGATTCCGGTTTCGACCTCACCTTCAGGGCGTTTACCGAAAAAAGCACTGTATACAACCGGCGCAAAGTAACCGACGTTGAGAACCGTGGAGACAATCAGCACCAGGAGCAGACCGACCTGGTGTGCCTCCATGGTGCCGACCAGGAGATACCACTTGGTGACAAATCCTGCTACCGGCGGGACCCCGATCATGGAGAGGGAGGCAATGGCAAAGGCCCCGAAGGTAAAGGGCATGCTGCGGCCGAGTCCGCTCATCTGCGAAATGTTTTTCTTCCGGGTGGCGACAAAGATGGCACCGGCCACGAAGAAGAGGGTGATCTTGGCGAAGGCGTGGTTGACGATGTGGATCAGGCCGCCCTGGATGGAGTGGGGCGTCAGCATGGCCACGCCGAGAATGATGTACGACAACTGGCTGATCGTCGAGTAGGCCAGCCTCATCTTCAGGTTATCCTTGGACAGGGCGATAATCGAGGCCATGATAATGGTAAAGCTGACATAATAAGCGGTTGGAATGCCGAGATTGAGCCTGGTCATGAGGTTGAGGCCGAAGACATAGAGCATGGCGCGGGTGGTGCAGAAGACGCCGACCTTGACCACGGCAACCGCATGGAGCAGGGCGGAAACCGGTGTCGGGGCGACCATGGCGCCGGGCAGCCAGTGATGGAAAGGCATGACGCCGTTCTTGGTGAAACCGAGCAGGCAGAAAATATAAAGCATGATCACAACCCAGCTCTTGGTGTCTGTCGGGATCATGCCGGTAAAGATGTTGTGCGGAAAATCAAGGTTGCCGTTCAGGACATAGATCAGGATCATGGCCGGCAGGAGAAAAAGTTTTGCCGTGGTGGTCAGGTAGACGATGTATTTCCTGGCCCCGAGATACCCCTCCTCGTCCTGGTGATGACCGACCAGCGGATAGGTGCAGATCGAGACAATCTCGTAAAAGAGATACATGGTAAAGAGGTTGTCCGACATGGCGACGCCGATGGAGCCGAAGATGGCCAGGGCGAAGCAGGCGTTGAAGCGGGTCTGGGCGTGCTCTTCCAGTCCCCGCATGTAGCCCATGGAGTAACAGACCGCGATCAGCCACAACGACGAGGAGACTACGGCGAAGATCATGGAGAAGGCGTCGACCCGCAGGGTTATCGATAGTCCGGGCAACAGGTGAAAGACCGGATAGACCAAACACTTGCCGGCCATAATCGCCGGGGTAAAGGAAAGAACGAGGATCAGGAGCAGGGCGGCCGAACAAAATGAAACAAATTCCCGCAGGTTGGGGTTGTTTCTCAGGGTCATCACGACCACGCTGCCAAAAAGCGGTATAATGACCGCCAGCAGGAGGTTGGAGTTCGTTACGATGTTTGCGGTTGTGGAAACAGCATCCATAATCTTTCCCTTACTGTGAAGGTGTCCTGGGGGACATTTCGTGATTATTCAACACAGGAAACAATGTTCAGGCTCATGGGGGTGACAAGCAACTTGTCCGGCCATTTACCCGTGCAGATCAACTATATCTTCAGTGTCAATACTCTTGTAATTCCGGTAGACGGAAATCACGATACTGACGGCAATAGCGGCCTCGGCGGCGGCGATGGCCATAATAAATAAAGTGAATATCTGGCCGGTTACCGGGTCCGGCGCCAGGAATCGGTTAAAGGCCATGAAATTTATCGAGGCGGCGGCCAGGATAAGCTCTGATGAGATGAGCATGCCGATAATCGTCCGGCGGGAAACCAGGCCGTAAATGCCGAAGCCGAAGAGCATGGCACCGATAACGAGATAGGTCTGCAGGCAGTTGTACAGGTTGAGCAGATGCATGATCAGTCCCTTCCTTTGCGCGCCAGAACCACGGCGCCTAAGATTGCCATTAACAGGACAATGGAGATGAGTTCAAAAACCATGGCATGCCTGGTCAGCAGGTCGGTGCCGATCTGCTTCATATTGCCGGTGCCGTGACGGGGAAAGACCTGCCAGTGGGTTTTCAGGCCGAGCACGGTCAGGGCGCTGAAAAACAGCGCCCCGAGGCCGAAACCTAACGGTCCGGCCAGGCCCGCCCCCTTGATTTCCGCGGTATCTTCATTTTCGGGCGTTGCCAGCATGATGGCAAAGGCGATGATGATGGATACCGCGCCGACATAAATGAGCATCTGCATCATGGCGACAAAGGGACTGAGCAGAAAATAGTAGGCCCCGGCCAGGCCGGTAAAACATACGGCCAGACCGGCGATACAGCGAACCAGCCGTTTAGAGGTGGTGGCAATGAGCGCTCCGACGATGATCAGGGCGATAGTGGCCAGAAAAACGAGCCCGACAAACCCTTCGGCCGAAAAGAGCGACGGGTTGACAGCAGTCTGACAGATTGTTGCTTGCATCAGCTCTGTTCCTCCAGTCGTTTCAGGAGATCAAAGATGTAATCTTCCTTCCTGGTACTGGCCAGGTTGTAATCCTTGGAAAACTGGATGGCGTTAAAGTTGCAGCCCTCGATACAGGAACCGCAGAGGCTGCACTTGGTAAAGTCCAACTCGTATTTGGTCAACACTTTCTTTTTTTCACCTTCCGGTTTTTTCCCGGTAAGCGTAATGCACCCGGACGGGCAGTTCCGCATACACATACCGCAGACTATGCAGTTGGGCCTGCCGGTTTCCCCGTTTTTCACCAGCTCGATATGGCCACGGAAGCGAGGCATCATGACCGGCACTTCCCACGGGTACTGCTCGGTGACCACCGGCTTGAAAAATTCCCGGGCAGTGATACCGAGGCCAACAAGCAGGCTCTTGGTGCCTCCGAAAATATCGTTCCAGTATTCACTCATAATTAAAACACCTTGATAAATGCAGCCGTGACCAGCAGGTTAACAAGAGAGAAGGGAATAAGTATTTTCCAGGACAGGTTCAGCAGCTTGTAAATCTGGGTCCGCGGGTAGGTCCACCTGATCCAGATAATGGCGAAAATCAGAATATAGATTTTGATCAGGAACCACCAGATGCCGGGCATGAAACCAAAGGGACTGCCCCAGCCGCCAAGGAAGAGAATCGTCGTCATGCAGGCCCCGACCACGATGTTGAGATATTCGCCCATCATGAACAGGCCGAAGCCCATGGAGCCGTACTCGGTCATATAGCCGGCAACCAGCTCGCTTTCCGCTTCGGCCATGTCAAAGGGGGCGCGATTGGTCTCGGCCACGGAGCAGATAAAGTAGATGAGAAAGCCAACCCACATATAAATGAAATGGCCGCCTTCAAGCCGGAAGATGTTCCAGTGCCAGAAGCCGCCCTGCTGAGACATGGCAATGTCCTGCAGGCTCATGGAGCCGGTTATCATGACAATGGTGATGACCGTGATCAGCATGGGGATCTCGTAGGCGATACTCTGGGAGACCACACGGGCCGCCGAGATGACCGCATACTTGTTGCCCGATGCCCAGCCGCCGAGCAGAATGGCGAACATGCCGATGGAGGCCAGGGCAAAGATGAGGAGAACGGACAGGTCGATGGGGCGGGCCTGGATGTTGCCGGAAAAGGGAATCACCACCATGGAGGTGAGAGCCGGAATCATGGCCAGGATCGGGGCGATGCGAAAGAGAATGTCATCGGTGCCGCTCGGGATCAGCAACTGCTTGGTCATCAGCTTGATCCCGTCGGCCAGGGGCTGCCAGAGGCCAAACGGTCCGACTTCCTTGGGGCCGTTACGGCGCTGGATATGAGCTGCGCCTTTACGTTCAGCCCAGCCCAGCCAGGCGGCATTTACTCCTGCAAACGCCATAAAACCGATGAGATAGAGAATCGGGCGCCAGATACTTGTGTCCATAGTTCTTCCTTAACGATCGATCTCGGGAATAACCAGGTCCAGACTGCCCATAAACGCCAGGGCATCGGCCAGCAGCATGCCTTCGGCGACTTCGCCGAACAGACTCAGGTTGGAAAAGGTCGGTGACCGCAGCTTGAGCCGGTAGGGGCTCTTGCCGCCGTTGCAGACCAGGCGACAGCCGAAGCTGCCGCGGGCCGCCTCGACGGCGGCGTAATAATCACCGGCCGCCGGTTTAAGGATCTTGGGTACCTTGGCCCGTACTGGGCCGTCGGGCAGTTTGTCAAGGGCCTGTTCTATAATGCGCATGGACTGCTCGATTTCGTCCATCCGCACCATGTACCTGGCCATGGAATCTCCTTCTTCATAGACCGGGATATCAAAATCAAATTCCGGATACACCGAGTAGGGTTCGTTTTTGCGGACATCGAACTGAACCCCGGAGCCCCGGAGCAGCGGCCCGGTCGCCCCGTATTTGCGGCACTGTTCCTTGCTGACGAAACCGATATCCTTCAGTCGTTTGATCAGGATGATATTCTTGGTGACCAGGTCATGATAGAAGCGCGGCAGCCGGGAACGGAGCCGTTTGATAAAGTTCCTGGTCCCGGTGATGAAATCATCATCAATGTCATTGTATACCCCGCCGAAGCGGAAATAACAGTAGGTCAGGCGCGAGCCGGTCACTCTTTCCAGGAGGTCGAGAATTTGCTCACGATCGTCAAAGGCGTAGAGCAGTGGCGAGAAGCCGCCGAGATCAAGGAGAAAGGCCGACCACCAGAGCAGGTGACTGGTCAGCCGGTTGAGTTCGACCGTGATGACCCTGATATATTCCGCCCGTTCCGGCACCTCGATGCCGGCGGCCCGTTCGACGGCCAGCACATAACCGTGATTGTAGGCCAGGGCGTGGAGATAATCCATCCGGGCCGTGTTGGGCATGAACTGGGCAAAGGTCCGGTCTTCCGCCATCTTCTCGTGCATCCGGTGAATATAGCCGAGGACCGGTTCGGCCTTGACGACATATTCGCCGTCCATGGTCAGCTTGACCCGCAGGACACCATGGGTGGCAGGATGCTGCGGACCAAGGTTGAGGACAAAGACCTCGTCCTCTCTGCATATAATCGGGGCGGTCATGGCGTAAAATCCTTTAAGAGGGGATAAAAATCTGCGTCTTCGGGCAGCAGGATCCGCGTCAGGTCGGGATGACCCTGGAACCGGATACCAAAGAAGTCGTAGGCTTCACGCTCGTGCCAGTTGGCACCGGGATAGACATTGGCGATGGAGGGGAGTTCGGGTTCGGCGCGGGGAACCCTGGTCCGGACGACAACCCGGCACTGCCGGCCGTCATTGAGGCTGTAGTCGTAGATGACTTCCATCTGGTCTTCCTTGAGCCAGTCAACCCCGGTAATGGCTTCAATAAAAAAACCGGCCTGATCAAGGATCTCTGCCGCCGCGACCACCTGCTGCGGGTCGCAGAGTACATCGAGATGAACGCCATGCCGGTCGTAGTCGCCGATCGCAACGCCGTTCTGCCGCGGTCCCTCTTCGACCGGTTCTTTTTCGGCGGGAGCGGCAGCCGCCTCGGCCGGTGGTGCGGCCTCGGCACTTTCTTCGGCCGGAGCAGGTGTTGCCGTTCCGGTTTCCCCGGCTGCCGCTGCGGCGGTTGCTTCCTGTTCCGCCTCGGCCGCTGGTACGGCTTCGGCTGCTTCTGCCGCCTCAGCTTCGGTTTCCGCCTTGGCCCTGGCTTCGGCGTCAGCTGCGGCCAAGTCAGGGAAAAGCTCAAGTAACGCAATTCTGGTTTGTTCGACGATGCTCATCTGTCAGCCCCGTTCAACTCGGTTGTCTGCGCGGCCAGCGGCGCTTGCCGGTAATTTTTTCTTCCAGGACCATGAGCCCTTCCAGGAGGGCCTCCGGTCTGGGAGGGCAGCCGGGAATAAAGACATCAACAGGCAGAAACTGGTCAGCGCCTTCCACCACGCTATAGTTGTTCTTGAATTTGAAAGGACCACCGGAAATGGCACAGTTGCCCATGGCGATGACCCACTTGGGTTCGGGCATCTGGTCGTAGAGTGTTTTGATGGCCGGGGCCATTTTCTTGGTAATGGTGCCGGCGACGATCATCACGTCGGATTGACGGGGTGACGGTCTGAACACCTCGGCGCCGAAACGCGAGATGTCGTAACGGGCGGCGCCGGTACACATCATCTCGATGGCGCAACAGGCCAGGCCGAAGGTCATGGGCCAGAGAGAGTTGGCCCGGCCGAGATTCAGCAGTTTGTCGAGAACGGCAAACTGGATTATTGATGAAGGTACTTTTTCGGTTCCCACGTAAATACTCCTTTGACCCATGCATAGATCACGGCCAGCGACAGGATGCCGACAAAGATCAGCATCTCGGCAAAATCACGGCCGGCGACTTGAGGACTGTTATAGGCAACGGCTACCGGAAAGAGAAACAGGATATCCACATCAAAAGCCAGAAAGATCAGGGCGTATTGATAATAAACAATACCGAAGCGAATCCAGGCGCTGCCGATGGGCTCCATGCCGCACTCGATAAATTGGCCGGTCCGGTTGTCGACGTTGCGGGTGTGGGATGAGGGACTGAAAAGCTTGACAATGATGATGGGGCCGAAGCCGAACAGCAGAGCACCGATGAGAAAGATGGTAACGTAGATAATATTGGTCAGTGTATGCTGATCCATGTTGCCGCTCCAATGGAAGAAGGATTTGACAGCAGACGTATCAAAGCTTGAATACCATACTGAAACCCGACCCTTTTTGTCAACCAAAAATGAACCTTCATTCATTCTTTTTCTCCGGCCCCCGGTAAATACTAGGAAAGCAGTACCAGGAAAGCGGAATCGTGATGATGCCGCCGGCCGGTCGGTCGAGGAGAAAAAGAGGGAGGAGGGGGGGAGCCGGGAAAGCGGGCGCTAACCGAGAGCGGCCAGGGCCTTCTTGATCCGTATCATGCCTTCCCTGATGACTTCCATGGAGGTGGCAAAGGAGAAGCGGACAAAATCGTCGGCGCCGAAGGCGGCGCCGGGAACGCTGGCCACCTTGGCCTCGTCGAGGAAGTAATCGGCCATGGCGACGGAGTCGTTGATTTTTTTTCCGTTGAATGATTTGCCATAGTAGGCCGAGAAGTTGGGAAAGACGTAAAAGGCGCCGTTCGGCTTGACGCAGGTGACCCCCTCTATGGCGGTTAGATCGGCGACAAAAAATTCCCGGCGGGGCAGGAAGGCCTGTTTCATGACCGCCGGAAATCCCTGGGGGCCGGTCAGGGCCGCCAGGGCAGCGTATTGGGCCGGGGCGCAGGGGTTGGAGGTGGACTGGCTCTGGATTTTGTTCATGGCCTTGATGATATGTTGCGGCCCGGCGCTGTAGCCGATACGCCAGCCGGTCATGGCAAAGGACTTGGAGACCCCGTTCAGGATCACGGTCTGGTCTTGCAATCGGGCATCGACATCCAGAATATGGGGCGGTTTCTCGTCCGGATAGGTAATGGTTTCGTAAATGTCATCGGTGACCACCAGCCAGCCGCGCTCCAGGGCCATTTTGCCGATCGCCTCCAGGGCCCGCCTCGAGAAGAGACTACCGGTGGGATTGGCAGGGTTGTTGATGATGATGGCCCGGGTCCGGTCCGTGGCACAACGTTCGAGAATGTCGGGGTCGAGATCGAAATTGTCCTGTTCGGCAAGGGGCACGGCGACCGGCACCCCGCCGGCGAGCTGAACCATGGGGGGGTAGGATACCCAGTAAGGCGCGGGGATCAGTACCTCGTCTCCCTGGTCCAGGAGCGCCTGAAAGATATTATACAGGCCGTGTTTGCCGCCGCAGGAGACCTGGATCTGTTCCGGCGTGTAATGCCGGCCGTGGTCTTCCTTGAGCCGGTAGACCACGGCCTCGCGCAGTTCCTGTATCCCCGGGACAGCGGTATAACGGGTATGGCCGTCGTCAATGGCCTTTTTCCCGGCGGCGCAGATGTGTTCCGGCGTATCGAAATCCGGCTCGCCGACGCTGAAGTTGAGAATGTCGGCGCCGGCCGCCTTCAGGGCCTTGGCCTTGGCATTAACGGCCAGGGTGGGCGAGGGCGCAATTCTGGTGACCCGGTTGGCGAGGGAGATGATTTCGGCCATTTTTAATTTTTCCTTTTTTGCAAAAATGGGGGAGACGGCAATAAATACGTCTTATTTCCGTCTCCCTTTTTTATATGGAAATCGTCTCGGACGAAGCTCCGGGTCCGGGGAGATTTTCATTGTTTGTTGTGTCGGCGGTCTGAAATTCGGTCCGGCCATGCCGGGAATCAATTTTTCTGTACTCTGTTCGGGTGATTTTGGCAATCGGAAATCGTACAAGTTTCCCGGCACCTCATCTTTGCCCGTTTTTGCCTCTTCACTTCCGACAAGCTTTCTTGGTCCCGGGGATGCCCGGCTTTATTCGGTAGCCTGTTGCAGAAGCCTGAACGGCCAGGCGATGGCCCGCTTTATGATATTGATGGGAGCCATCACCGCCTCCTCCGACAGGTTGGTGGTGATGTCCGGGTGGTCCAGCTTGCCCCGGATTTTCAATGTCGTGTTCAGCGTGCCGTTTTCACCGAGGAGGGCATAGCCCGCCCAGGGGATGTTGTCGATAATATTGCTGAAACTCTTCAGAGTATGCAGGGTCATGTCCATGTTGATGGTCTTGTTTTTCAAATCGATGACGCCGTGGGAGCGGCTGTCTATCGAGGTGCCGTTGACGCGGAAGTCCAGGATGTTCAGCACTTGGTCATGACACTTCAGCAGGACCAGCCCTTCTTTGACCTTGTACCCGTGCCGGTTGAATCCCGGCGAGGAAAAGGTCGCCAGGGCGGGGATGGTATCGAGAAAGGCCATGATATTGTTGAGCAGGACATACTCGTTATCATCGATCACCACATTTTTGAACTCCATGTAGCCTTCATAGTCATCGAACGTCCCGCGCAGCGAGACGTTAAACACTCCGCCCTTCAGGTCGACAAAGGGGAGAAACTGATTGGCGAATTTTGCGGATAAATTTTTGCCGTCAATGATCATCCCCTTAGGTGTCCGGACGCCGCGAATCCCGCCTTTCGGGAGAGCGACGGTGAAGGTGGCTTTGGCACAATCGCCCTTGATCTCGAAATTTTTGGCGGGAATGGAGAAGCCGTTGATTTTCAGGGGAGAGTTGTGCCCCGTGACCTGCACCGGCCTGGTCAGCTTGAAGGTGCTGCAGGCGCCGGCGCCGGCGACCGTCACCAGGTAGTCGTCCAGATGGACCTTGATCCGGTTGGTGATTGTCGCGTTTATCTTTCCCTTGTTGATCGACAGGGTGGTCTTATCCGGGGTCGACAGGCCCTGGAAAACAAAGGAGGTGACCGGCCGGCCGGCCAGGGAAAGCAGGGTGTTGGGGATATCGACCGAACCGGAAAAATGAAACCGCTGCATATCTCTGGTCACAATGTCGGCCTCTCCCCCTTTGATATCGAGGTGCTGCAGGATGGGGGCGAAAGGCTTGACTGCCGGCAGATCGGCCAGGACAATATGTTTTTTCCGGCCGTCAAGGATGACGGTGGTCCGGAATCGCCGGAGATCGATCCGGGTCGTCGGGCCGCCGAAGTCAACGGTTACCGGGGAGGTAACATCGGCCGCCTGCACCAGGGTGTCATTGCCCCGGCGGATCGTGAGCTGAGCAATATCTCCGACCAGGTCGGCACGTCCGGCCGAGGTGTTGACCGTTCCGCTCAGGCCGAGCCGCAGGATATCCTGATATGAGAGGTCGGCCTGCTGAATGGTGACCTGGTCATCCGTCAGCAGCACCGTTGCCTTGTGGCTCAGAAAGGGGCTGCCCAGCCAGCTCCAGGCACCCTCGCCGGTCGAGAATGAACCCTTGGTCGTGACATTGAGATTACGAAGATCTATGGTCAGCCGGAGATTCGCGTCCGTTGTGCCGCTCTGCTGCTCAAGGGGCAGGTTGATATCGTAGGCCCGGAGGATTCTGGTAACTGTCTGGTCCAGCATGGTGTTTGTTTTAAGATTGATGGTCAGGATGCTGCCGGGCCTGATAACAGGGGCGATATCTACGCTGCTGCCGGCAAGATTTTTGTTGCCGTAAGTAGGTTTCTCGAGCTTGAAGGCGAGACGGTCGTCCCGCCAGGTGATACCGAGTTCTTTGCAGTGAACCGGCGGCAGGTCGGGGTGAAACAGGATGTCGGCATCTTCGGCCCTGGCCGTTACCTCGATGCTGCCCGGAACTATCTCCGGCAGGCCGTTTTTTATCCGGCAGCGCAGGCGGAGGCGGTCGATCTGAAAGTTCCGGGCCTTGATTTTCCGGGTCAGCCAGATTTTTATATCCGGGTCCAGCGGGAGTTGTTTGCCCAGCCCGGCAAGATCGGTAAACGGCTTGGTCCGGAGCACGGCGTCAAGGATGTTATGCTGCTGGGACAGCCGCAGGGTGCCGTTGATACCGGAACCGGTAAAAACACCGGAGAAATTCAAGAGGTCGGAGGCCATGGTATAGGTCGCCTTGCCGGTAAGACGGATCCGGTAGGGTTTGAGCAGCAGGTGGGAAAGATCGATGAAAAATCTTTGGTCCTGATAGTGGATGGCTGCTTCAAGCGCCAAATCGGTGCTGTTGATGCGCACGGTGTTATTCCGGTATGACAGGCTGCCGGAATAATCCTGGTAATTGAGACGCTTGATCCGGATCGCCTGTACCAGCGGCGACCATCTTTTTATGGCGGCGGCCAGGCGGTTGATGGCGGTGACGGATAAAGTGGTGGTTCGGTGGCCGATGTCAAGCCGGCCGATGTCGACAATGAACCCCTGGTCCAACCGGAGAGAGAGATTCTCGATCCGGGCCATGGGCAGGGACAGCCTGTCGATATGAAGGCCATGGCTGAGACCCAGCCACGCGAGCCCGGCCAGCACCAGGGTGGTAATAAGGGCGAAAGACAGCCAGGCCGGTACCCGGGTCGCTTTCCTGCGAGCCCTGGATGATTTTTTATTTTTTAGAATCAAGATGTTTGAAAACTGAAAATCGAATAGATAAAATTGCCGCCGTCTGCGGCAAGAGGAGGGCCTTTTGTTCGTCCGGAAACGAGATTATTTTTTGAGCAAACAAGGTAAGCGAACTCGCGATACTCCAAGTGGGCGCAGACTCCGGGAGACCCGGCAAAAAAGGCCGTTTCTCAATGAATACAAGATAACAACTTCAAGGCGTATTCACAATCTCCGAGGTATGATTATGGTCTGCAAAGCCGACTTTTTTTTAAAAGTTCATTGATTACAAATACTACAAAAAAAGGGATGCGGGAGGGTCCGCAGCCCGTCTCGCGCCAACGTCGGCAAAATATACCTGTGTATACCTGCGGAGCGAGCCCCTTCCGTCATCCCCATTTGTCGGCTATACGGCCGTCAAATGATTATTTTTTTATCTCGATTTGCTTTACTTCCGCCGACTTGGCAGCCGCCTTACGGGCCAGGCGTATCGTTAAGACACCGTTTTTGAAGCTGGCCTCGATGGAATCCTGGTCGGCATCGTCAGGCAATGAAAGCAGCCGTTGAAACGAGCCGTAAGAGCGCTCCATCCGGTAGTAGTTTTTCTCTTTTTCCTCTTTTTCCAGCTTCTTTTCGCCCGCGATGGTCAACGTGTTGTCGGCCAGTTCCAGCCGGAGATCCTTTTCTTCCACCCCGGGCACTTCCACGGTAATGGTATACTCATCGGCAGTCTCGGAGACATCCAGGCTCGGTTTCAAAAGCACGTCGGCAGCGCCGGCCGGAAATGTTCTTTCCAGCTCCAGGCCCGGGAGCGCGGGCAGGCCGAAGCGGCGGAACGTATCTTCAAACAGCCGGTCAAAATCCTGGTGAAAGCGGGCGAGAGGATCATGATACGCCGGTCCCGACCTCAGGACCGGAACATTCCGGGTCTCGTTCTCTTCCTTCTTGAACCAGTTCCAGGGGTTGAGTTTCTTGATGTCCATAAGCCACCTCCTTACAGTTCGTTGGATCCGTTATGGTATTGGAAAACTGCGGGTGCCGTGAATGGCAATCGTGCTTTCCGCTTCAACCGGCCTTGACTTCTATCTGTCTGGGCTTCAACGCCTCGGACTTGGGAAGATGCAACCGCAGGACGCCGTCTTTAAGCTCGGCCTTGACAGTTTCCGTGTCAAGGCCCTGCGGCATGGAAAAAACTCGCCGGTACTCCGCATCGCCGAACTCTTCAAACACGGCCTGGTTGCGTGTCTCGAGTTTGCGGCTGCCCGCGATGGTCAGGGAGTTGTTCTCCAGATTTACGGACAGGTTTTCCTGGTTGACCCCTGGCAGGTCGGCGAACAGAAGGATTTCCTCGTCGTTTTCAAAAATATCCACCAGCGGGGCGATAACGACTCCCTGCCTGGTCAATTCAGGGCTGTTCTCTTCCCGGGTGACGATATTCATTCTCTCGCTCATGGCAAACCTCCATCACGTAGATTTTTCGTAATAGTTCACCGGGGACACTGGTTATTCGGTTTTGATTTCGATTTTTCTGGGCCTGGCCGATTCGGCCTTGGGCAGCCGTAAGGATAAAATGCCATTCTGCAAAATGGCTTCAACCTGGTCGGCCTGCACTTCAACCGGCAACGTGAAGCGCCGGGAAAAGCCGGCCTCGCCTCTCTCAAGGCGATGGACCGAATATCCTTCCGGGGTCAGTGACTTGCGCTCGCCGCTGATTTCAAGAGAATTGCCCAGGACTTTTACATTGAGATCCTGGACCGTGATGCCGGGGAGCTCGACCCGGACTTCCAGGTGGTCGCCGGCATCGTACAGATTGGTCCGCGGCCAGCCAGCAATGGCAGCCTGATCAGGCATCAGACCCAAGCCCCTGTCAAAATCGGTAAACAGCCTGTTCATCCGGTTTCTGAAAACATCCATCGCCTGAAACATCCGGTCAACGTCATCCCATCTTGTCAACATAGCTCCACCTCCTTTTTGCGGTTGATGTTGTAAAGATTGCGCAGTTAACCGAGACCGACCTGAAAAGCTATTTAACCATACAAAAACAATTAGTTGTGTTTATGCCTCGTTATGTCAAAAAGATAAGTTCGGCATATTTTTTGTCAAGAGATTAAACCAAAAAAATAGCCGGCCGCTCTACGGCTCCTTGTACACCGGGCAGGGCCGCTTCGCGTTATAATTTCGATAGGCCGGATCAGTGGCCTTCGGATGACACCGCAGGCAGAGGCCGACCCGGAGGATGCGTCTCAGCTCCTCGCCGTTAAAGGGCCGGAGGTCCTTGCGTGAACCGTGCTGCAGGGGCCGGCCGTCAATGGTGACAAAGTTGTCAAGCCCCACTGTCCGTCCCTTCAGGGTGTTAAAGCCCTTGTCAACCGGGAAAAATTGCCATTTTCCGTTCTTCTCCACCACCGTTCCTTCGCCCAGGCCGAGTGTCTTGGGAGAGGCGTGACAGTCCTTGCAGCTCCTGCCCTTGGCCTGGGTGGTATGCGGACTGATGGCCGCCATGGTGAAGCGGTTGAAGCCGCCGCTGATATGGCCGTTTTTGTCAATGGTGGTGACCACGTCCTGGCAGCCGGGGGTCACGATTACCACCCGGTTCCCCCACACCGCGAGCATGGGTTTCTCGTAACGGATGTAGGACCGGCCTTCCTGCCACCAGCCGGCGGTCTCTTTCATGGTGAGCTTGTCGAGATTCTTCTCCCTTGCGTCATGCTTGATGTGACAGCCGTAGCATTGCGGGACCCAGGTGGAGTGGCAGGCCTCGCAGCTTACGCGTTTGTGGCCGGGATAAAGGCAGACGGTCTTGTTCGGCAGGTCAAGTGGGTATTGCCGGCCGTTGATTTTGCCGATCAGGACAAACTTGCCGTTCTTCTTTTCAATATTGTTGACCTTCTTGTGTTTACGGGTGGTGCCGGGATTATTGGAATGACACATCACGCAGCTTATTTCCAGCTGGTCTTCATAGTGGGCAT
>JAADIK010000106.1 GCA_013151365.1 Deltaproteobacteria bacterium | reverse complement strand
GTTCATTCCGCCCCGTGTACCTCTTTATCCAGTCTTGTCAGCAGGACCTCCACCGGGGCGTCGGTCTCGATCGTGATCAGGCCCCGGTCCCGGAGTTCGTCAGGCGGTTCAAAGGTGGCCTGCTGGGCCAGGTAAATTTCCCAGCGGCCGTCAGAGACCGCCTGCGGGTCACGGGCCCGTTTTGCCAGTCTTCTTTTAACCTCATCTTCGGCACAGGTGCAAAGGATAAAGACTGCCGCCGCGCCTTGGGAGACGGCCAACGCCAGGACCTGCTCCCGTTCGGCCCGTTCGGAATACGAGCCGTCCAGCACCACGGCCGGCCGCCCGGCCTGCAAATCGTCCCGCGCCCGGTCGAGCATGGCCTGGTAGGTCCGGCGCGAAAAATCCCGGGTATAAATTCCCTGGTTGACTCCGGCCGCGCAGCGGGTCGCGGGATCCAGGCCCGCCAGTTCCTTGCGCACCCGGTCGGTATTGTAATACGGCAAACCGTAATGCTCGGCAAACTTTTGCGCCAGGGTGGATTTACCCGAGGCTATCCGGCCGAAAAAAACGTAGATTCTCTGCATACGACCTTAGCCTGCCACGTAGCTTTCCGCGAGGTGAAAATACTTGGCCGCCCCCTCCAGACTGGCCTGCCGGACCGTCTCGTCCACGGCGGGATCGGCGGCCGTGAACAGACCGATCTTACCCCGGACATAGGCCCGGTAACACTTGTAGAAGTCCAGCATTTCGACCAAGCCGTCATCTCCAGAAGTGCGGCTGAAACGTTCAACCAGGTAGGCGGACAAATCGGCAAGCCCGTGAAAATCCAGGTCCATGGCCAGGAAGGCGATATCGCTCGCCACGTCACAATAACGGAAACGCTGATTGAACTCTATACAGTCGTAGATGTACACCTTGTCCGCGAGGCAGATGTTGGCCGAATAAAGATCGCCGTGGCAGTCCCGGATGCGCCCCTGGGCGATCCGCCGGGCAAACAGGTCCTGCCGGGCGAGAACCGTCCGGGCATAGTTCGATATCCGCTCGAACCGGTCCCGGCTCAAGGCGCCGCCGTCGACAAACTCGCGGGTCTGGTCAAAATTCTCCAGGACATTCACGGCCACGGCCTCGGCCGTCCCGAAACGATCGATCTCTTCGCTGCGCTCGGCCTGCCGGTAAAAGGGCACCAGGGTTTCGACCAGGGAATCGATATGTTCCCGGCCCAGCTCCCCCGCCGCGATCACATTGACCATCATCCGTTCTTCAGGCATGCGGACCATCCTGACACCGTACTCAATCACCTCACCCCCGCCGCCCAGGCGATATTGTCCCTGCTCCAGGGTGACGGTGACCAGGCCAAGATAAATATCCGGACACAGGCGGCGGTTCAGGACCAGTTCCTGCTCGCAACAATATTGCCGTTTATCCAGGGTGGAAAAATCAAGGAAACCGAAATTCACCGGTTTTTTGAATTTATAGACATAGTCGCCGGCCAGCAGGACATAGGAGATGTGGGTCTGAACCAGGCGGATATCGCTAGCTGCATGATCATAAACAGAGGGTGAGAGAAGGGCTTGAATAAATTCCGGCAGGTTTTCGTTGGCCATGACAATCTCCAGGATCGGGGAATTTTCTTGTTTTCGTTGCTCAAATTGGCACACTGTACCAGAAGATCAAATCGCCGTAAACGGGTAAGCCGTCTCACAGCCACCTTACAGTTCGGGGTAAAGAATATCGCATAATTACAATCCCTGCGACCGGTTACGTAAATGGTTTACCAACGTCTCCGATCATGGTAAGAATTCGCAGAAAAATATTTGCCGATGAAAAAAAAGTATGAATGAACATGAGCTGCGGGACCTGCTGAGCCGGGTCCGCAACGACACCCTGACCGTCAGCCAGGCCATCGAGCGACTGCGGCAGCTGCCGGTCGAACTCCTGTCATCGGCCCGGCTCGACCACCATCGACAGCTGCGCACCGGTCTGCCCGAGGCGATCTTCGGCGAAAACAAGACGGCATCGCAGCTCGTTGAAATTTTCACGGCGCTCCTCAAGCAGAAAGACGTGGTCCTGGCGACCCGGGTCGCGGCGGACAAGGCCGGCGAGGTGCTCAGCAAGCTTGACGGCCTCACCTACCATGATACGGCCCGGATCCTGAGCGGCAACGACCAGTACATCCCCGCGGACTGCGGCCGGGGCACGGTGGTTATCGTCTCCGCCGGCACCTCGGACCTGCCGGTGGCCGAGGAGGCGCGTATTTGTCTTGAACGATTCGGCCACCGGGTCGAGACCGTGTATGACGCCGGCGTCGCCGGACTGCATCGCATCCTGGCCCAGGCCGACCTCCTGCAACGGGCCTCGATGATTATCGTGGTGGCCGGCATGGAAGGCGCGCTGCCCGGCGTGGTGGCCGGCATGGTCCGGGCCCCGGTTATCGCCGTGCCCACCAGTGTCGGTTACGGCACCGGGGCCGGGGGGTTCAGCGCCCTGTTCGGCATGCTGAACAGCTGCGCTCCGGGGCTGGCCGTGGTCAACATCGATAACGGCTTCGGCGCCGCCTGCATGGCAGCGGCGATTAACAGAAAAATCAAAGAATAAGCCCCTCACCATTGCGCAATGCCGGCTATCGTTTTATAGTGGATAGCTTTTACCTGGCAAGAACCCGCCGATTCACATTTATGACAAAACAACCAATACGTAGAGTTCACTCAACAGTACGTTCCCGGAACAGCCGGACCAGGGCGACCAGCCCGAAACCGGAATACCGTGAAGTTATCTTTCGAGCGGACCCGTAACACAAGAGAAGAGCACCGCCAATGAACACCACCATGAAACTGAAAATCGCTCTACTGGCCGGACTTGTCCTGTTCTCGATCATGGCCATTGTCCCTTCATTCTATAAGGGTGCCCCGTCCTGGTGGAAAACATACCTGGCCCCGCAAGGGATAAAACTCGGTCTCGACCTGCAGGGCGGCATGCACCTGGTACTGCGGGTGGAGCTGGACAAGGCCGTAGAGAACTCGCTCAACCTGGCGGCTTCCGACCTGAAAGATGCCCTGGCGGACAAACATATTACCGTGGTGCGCATGCCTTCCAGTAACCCGAAGCAGATCACCTTCACCCTGCCCAACACCGGGGCGGTAAACACGGTGAACGAGATCATCAAGAACGACTTCCCCGACCTGGACATTAAAGTACTCGCCGAACAGGGCAGTTTTCCCCGCATTATCCTGAAACTGAAGCAGGATAAAATTAATTTTATCCGCAAGAATGCGGTCAACCAGTCCCTTGAGATCATCAGGAACCGGATTGATCAATTCGGTGTCGCCGAACCGGTCATTATCCGCCAGGGCGACAACGAAATCGTGGTCGAACTGCCGGGCATCAAGAATCCGAAACGGGCCATCAGCCTGATCGGCCAGACCGCCCAGCTTGAATTCAAACTGGTGGCCGATGACAGCGGCTTGAACCTGCCGCAGCTCATCAACGACGCCGTCAAGGCCGGGCAGTGGAAGCCCGGCGAAAGCAGGGAGCAGCTCAACCTCGCCCTGCAGAACCGCCTGCCGCCGGGAACCGAGATCTACTTCCAGCGGTTTGTCGACAAACAGACCAAGCGGGTCAGGAAGGCCCCCATCCTGCTGAAAAGCCAGGTCCTGATGACCGGCGAGATGGTGAAAAACGCCCAGGTGCGAATCGGCGGCACCTTTAACCAGCCTTACGTCAGCCTGGACCTGACCGGCCGGGGCGGTAAAATATTCGGCACCATAACAGGGAAAAACGTCGGCAAACGGTTGGCCATTATCCTGGATGGAGTGGTCCGCTCTGCCCCGGTGATCCGGGAGAAAATTCTCGGGGGCAGCGCCCAGATCTCCGGCGGTTTCTCCCACGAAGAGGCCACCGACCTGGCCATTGTCCTGCGGGTCGGAGCCCTGCCGGCCCCGGTCGAGATCATTCAGAACATGACCGTCGGCGCCAGCCTGGGGCACGACTCCATCACCAAAGGTTTGACCTCCGGCCTGTTCGGCGCCCTGATCGTCGTGGTCTTTATGGTCATCTACTACCGGCTGTCCGGGGTGATCGCCGACCTGTCGCTGGTGATCAACATTCTCTTCCTGTTTGTCGGCCTGGCCATGCTCGGCGCCACCCTGACCCTGCCCGGCATTGCCGGTATTATCCTCTCCATCGGTATGGGGGTGGATGCCAATGTGCTGATCTTTGAACGAATGCGCGATGAATTCGCCCTGGGCAAATCCGTGAAATCAGGCGTGGACAGCGGCTTCAACAAGGCATTCTGGAGTATCGTCGACGCCCAGATGACAACCCTGATCACGGCCCTGGCCCTGTTTCTCTTCGGTACCGGGCCGATCAAGGGCTTTGCCGTTACCCTGTCGCTGGGCATCATCTTCAACCTCTTTGCCGTGCTGTTCGGCTCCCGGCTGATCTACGATGTCCTCTACAAGACAAAAAAACTGAAGAAAGTCCGCTTCATGTGCATTCTCAAAAAATCGAATTTCGACTTCATGGGAGTCAGAAAGATCGCCTTTACCGTCTCTGCCATCCTGGTGATCATCGGTCTTTTTTCCTTTGTCGAAATCCTCAGGGGCCAGGCCAACCTTGGTGTCGATTTCTCCGGCGGCGCCCTTTTGCAGTACAAGGCGGAGAAACCCTTCAAGCTGGAAGATATCCGGGCCGACTTTCGCCAAAGCGGCTATGGCAATGTCAGGCTGCAAAAGGTGACCGGTGAAAACCGGCTGATCGTCAAACTCAAAAAATCAGAGGAAACGGTTGGCAACCTCGGCGACGCGATCACCGCCGTCCTGAAAAAGAAAGAAGCGGACAAGAAATTTGTCCTGGAGAGCCAGGCCGAAATCGGCTCCTCCGTCTCGGCGACGTTGCGGGACAAGGCGATCGAGGCCATTGCCATCTCGCTGATCGGCGTCCTTGTGTACCTGGCCCTGCGCTTCGACCTGAGCTTCGGCCTGGCGGCGGCGGCGGCCACCTTTCACGACGTGCTGGTGGTGCTCGGTATCTGCTGGCTGTTGAACATCGAGATCTCCCTGTTGATCGTCACCGCGCTTCTGACCCTGGCCGGTTATTCACTCAATGACACGGTGGTCATCTTTGACCGAATCAGGGAAAATCTGCAGAAACACGACAAGACCGATTTCTACACCGTCATCAACAATTCCATCAACCAGGTCATGAGCAGGTCCATCATCACCTCCATGACCACGGCCTTCACCCTGGCGGCCCTCTTCTTTTTCGGCGGCTCGGCCATCCACGGTTTTTCCTTTGCCCTGCTTACAGGCGTGATCGTCGGCACCTATTCGTCCATTTTTATCGCCAGTCCGTTGCTCAGTCTCAAATCGCGGCAGGTATGATATATGGCCGGAGCATTACCGGAACACTTTCAGCGGCTGGAGCAGGAAAAACGCTTCTGTTTTTCCTGCCATCCCGGCGTGCCCTGTTTCACCGAGTGCTGCCGGGAGCTGGACCTGGCCCTGACGCCCTATGACGTGCTGCGCCTGAAAAACAAGGTGCGAATGAACTCGAGCGATTTCCTGGAACAGTATGTCATCATCGAACAGAGCCCGGACCTCGCCTTTCCCCTCTGTTACCTGACCATGGTGGATGACGGCCGGGCGAGTTGTGTTTTTGTCTCCCCCGGGGGCTGCACGGTTTACGAAGACCGGCCGGCTGCCTGCCGGGCCTATCCCGTGGGCCGCGGCGCATCCCGGGAAAATAACGGCTGCGTCCGGGAGACCCTGGTCCTGATCAGGGAGCCGCACTGCCTCGGTTTCACCGGGACCGTGAACCAGAGCGCCGGCGAATATTTCCGCAACCAGGGCCTGGACGACTACAACCGCAGCAACGACGAGATCATGCTCCTGCTGCAGCATGACCGGATCAGGCAGGGGTTCCGGCCGACACGACGGCAGCAGGACCAATTCATCCTGGCGCTGTACAACCTGGACCTGTTCCGGCAGGAAATGAGCAGCGGTCAAATCAACATGAGACGGCCGCTGGCGGCTGAAGAACCGCAGGGACTGGCCGGAGATGACGAGCAGCTGTTGCGACTCGGCGGGCGCTGGCTGCGGCAGGAGCTTTTTAACGAATGACCGCGAGAGAAGACTGGCCGCTCGGCGAAAAACGTACCCAGGCCCTGCGGCGGATCAGTGCGGAATACGGCCGGGAAGAGGGCGGCTCTCACGGTCCGGATCACACGGAAAGGGTGTACCACATGGCCCTGGCCATCGGCCGGCGGCTGAACGCCCGGCTGGATATCCTGGCCGCCGCCGCCCTGCTGCACGACATCGGCCGCCGCCACGAAACCGCGAGCCGCGGCAAGATCTGCCATGCGGCAAAAGGCGCGGACCTGGCGGCCGGTATCCTCCAGGGGCTTGATTTTTCGCCCCGGGACATCGAGGCCATTACCCACTGCATCCGTTCGCATCGTTTTCGCGGCCGGGAAACACCTGCCTGCCTGGAGGCCCGAATCCTCTTTGACGCCGACAAACTCGATTCCATCGGCGCCATCGGCATTGGCCGGGCCTTTCTCTTTGCCGGTCAGATCGGAGCCCGGCTGCATAACGCCGAGCTTGATCCGGGAGACACCCGGTCATATTCGCAGGAAGATACCGCCTACCGGGAATTTCAGGTCAAAATGTCCCGGGTCCGGGAGCAGATGCTGACCCGGCCGGGGCGTGAACTGGCCCGGCAGCGCCACAAATTCATGGAAGTATTCTTTGACGAGCTGAACCGGGAAATTTACGGGACCGAGATCCCTTAATGCTTGCTAACTACAGGAATACATGCTGAAATGCTGAAACTTGTAATCTTTGACTGCGACGGTGTCCTCTTTGATTCACGCGAGGCCAACCGCGCCTACTACAACCATCTCCTAGCCCGGTTCGACTGTCCCCCCATGGACGAGGAAGAACTCGAATATGTCCACGCCCACAATGTAACGGCCTCGGTCGCCCACATCTTCCGCCGCCACCACCAGGTCGACCGGGCCGTTTTGGACCGCTTTCGCACGGAACTCGATTACTCGCCCTTTCTCAACTCCATGATCATGGCGCCCGATCTGCTGGAATTCCTCCAGCTGATCAAACCGCGTTACCACACGGCAATCAGCACCAACCGGACGTCGACCATGCCCATGATCCTCGACATCTTCAAGCTGCGGCCCTGGTTCGAGCAGGTGGTCACCGCCCTGGACACGCCCCGGCCCAAACCGGCCCCTGACGGCTTGCATATGATCCTGAACCATTTCGGGGTCACCGTCGACGAGGCCATCTACATCGGCGACAGCGAGGTGGACCGTGAGCATACCGCCGGCCTGGGCATGGAGTTGATCGCCTTCCGGAATCCCGCCCTGGCGGCCGAGTATCACGTAGACCGGTTCATGGCCATTCCCGAGCTGCAACCCTTCAGGCAACCGGAAAAAACAGAATGTCCCTGACCGTCAGACATACCTTCATGGTCACCGGCCCGGACCTGGACACCTGCGGCCAACACGTCCGCTTCTTTTTAGACACGACCCAGCTGGTTCGCTACGACTCGGTAGAGATTGACCCGGAACACTCAATCCGCGGCACGGAGCCCCGGTTTCAGCAGGAGCTGGATATGGTCTTGGCGGCAAACCAGGCCATACTGGCGGAGCTGCTCGGCGAACTGCAACAGGAAGGATGCCGGCAGATAGATGACCTTCTCACCCTGCCGCAGGGCTTTCAGAGCAAGCTGCTCCACACCGTGAGCCATCTCCTTGACGGCTTTTTCGGTATTGACAGCCGCTTTTTCGACCTCGATGAAGACTCCCACCGGCTCACCGCCAAAAGACGGCGACAGATCAAGGACGCCCCGGAGCAATGCTGGCTCATCGGCATTACGGCCCGGTCGGCCGCCAAGCAGGGTTTTGAGAAAAAAGACTAGTTTTTTTCCTCCTCCGCCTCATCAAGATGCCGGCATCCTTCCATCAGGATCAACATAAAGTCACCAAGTTCCCTGGCCTCCATGAGAGAAGGAGACAGGCCCGGCACATAACGAAAATCCCCCTCCCTTTCCCGCAGCAGGGCATAAATCGCCTCCTGGTTATCCATTTCGCCAAAGCGGGCGGCAATCAAGGCCCCTTCGCGAAAGGAAATCCGCCCCCGGCCTGCCGGCACGTCAAGCAGCAATTTGCCGGTTTTCTGGTGCATGTGAAAAACCTGCAGTAATTCGAGGGGAGAAATGGCATCAAGACGGCCGCTGATCATCGCCCCGTCATCCTCGACAACCGTTTGTTCCCCGGATTCCGCCGCCAACTCTCCCAACCGGAATTTAATCAGACCGGTACAACCGCCGCAGGTAAAAACCGTATCCTGTTGTTCGGCGAACCCGGTCGCGGCATGGGGCAAGAGGGTAAAAAGCAGGGAAGTCAGTTCCCGGACCAGGATAAGACAGGATGGCCGCCCGGCAGGAAGGCTGACGGCCTGATCCGTCAGAACAAACACGTCTTTATCGCGATAAAAAGGGCAGTTACGTTCGTGAACAATATCAAAGGCTACCGCAAATGTCGTCATGAATCATCCGCTTGCTAGAAAATAATCTATGGTAATTAATACATCGTACATATTATAAAAAAAAATACTCAAATATGTAATTCGCTGTCCACCGTGGCGGGTATCAAGCGGCTATTCCGACCTTTTTTCAAAGATTCCACGACAAAGCAACTTGTTTCCCTTTACGGAATACTATACAATATAATGTAAATATGAACAGTAATGATATGGGCATCTCCCTTTCGTTGCCCGGTTCTCCTTAGCCAGGAGGGAGTTGAACAAGCCAATGCCGTCTATCCTCTCACTCAGGCCCCGGACCCAAGGTTAAAGCATGTCCACAGTTGCACAACAACTTATTGCCGATTTTACCCAAGTCAAAGAGACTCTCGCCCTGTATCCGGATATCAGCATCATCCTGACTACGGGAGAACCGCCGGACCATTATGAGATTGAATATCACCTGAAGGGGTATAAAAAAAATGCCGACGGGACCATCTCGCCCGAAAATCAGCACCGCGTTCTGATCGACCTGCCCTTCGGCTACCCGCATTTCCCACCCAGCGTCAAGCCGCTTACTCCTGTTTTCCACCCTGATATCGATCCGGACGCCGTCCGGATTGCGGACTTCTGGCAGGAGAATCCGTCCCTGGCCGAACTTGTTCTCCATATCGGCAGAATGATCTGCGGAACGTACAATCCGGAGAGTCCCTTTAACCAGGAAGCGTTCGACTGGTACGAGGAACGCCGGGACTGGCTCCCTTTTGACAGGGTGAAGATGGCAACCGCCGACGACGACTCGGCAAAGACCCCGCCGGACGATATACCGGCTGCGGCCGGCACGATAGAGGAGCCTGTTCACCCCGCCCCGGAGGAAGAAGAAATTACGGAGGACGACATCCCGCCCGCCCCGGAAGCGGAAGAACGGCCCCCGGAGAGTACCGCCGGACAATCAACCGGGGAACTCGACGAACTCCCGGAGATATTGGCGGAAGAGGAGATTAATCTCGGTCTCAACCTGGGAGACGAGGAGCCGGAGCCGCCGGCAAACCAAACCGGCGAAACTGATGAACAAGAGGAAATGGTCCGCGGTTTGGACGAAGACGTCTTCTCCGCCCTGGGGCTGGATGACGAGTCGCCCGGGGAATCAGCCGAAGAAGAAAAAGAAGGCCGTCTCAGGCCTGTCCGGCCGCTCATTGAGCAAAAAGAAATATTCAGGGCTCAAAGGGTTCTCGCCGATATTCATGACCCGGCCTCGGTCCCTGACTTTGAGGAACTGGAACGGGATATCGCCGCGGCGACCCGCGAAGCCACGAGGCTTTATAAAAAGGCCGGTCAGCTCAAGCAACAGGGACAGCTGGAAAAAGCCGGCCTGCTGTTGGACCAGGTGGCCAACATCGCCATCGATTACCCCGGCCTGGAATCCGCCCGCAACCGTATCCGGGAAAATATCATGGCCAGGCTGAACGAACCGGCCGAACCGGCAACCGGGGCCGAATCCGCCGCCGGGCGAAAAAAAACCACGGCCGGCAAACGGGTTTCGCGGGTTTCACGGCAAAAGGTTCCGGCAAAAACAAGACGTAAAATTCCCTGTAAACAGATCCTGGCCGTTGTCGTTCTCATAGGGCTCGCGGCCGGCGGCGCCCGCCTCTACTTCAATGACTCCGCCAACCTGAAAAAAGCGGCGGCCAGCTGGCAGCAGGCGCAGAAACTCAGCGCCCGGCGACAGTATAAAGAGGCCGGCAAATCGCTGGCCGCGGCGCAAGCGGCCCTGAGCAAAATATTTTTTCTCAGGTCGTCCCGGACAACGATGGAACAGGAGATAAACTCCCTGGCCGACTCCCGGGATTTCAAGGAGGGTTTAAAGGGCCGGGTTCTGTACAACGGCCGATACATCAATGCCGAGCTGGCGAAAAAACTCAGCCGGTTCAACGTCCTTTTGGCCGCGGCAAACAAAGCCGTCCAGGCGGGAAAAACATCGGCGGCCATCAAGGCCATGAACACGGCGTTCCGGTTTGCCGAACAGAACGGCCTGCAGGAGCAGATGCGGAAAATCCGGCCGGCCCTCAGCAGCCTGCAACTGCAGGAGTCATTGGAACAGGCCAAAAAAGCGGCCGAGGAAAAGGAGTGGCCGCGGGCCGTCGAGACCTATCGCAAGGCCCTGGAGCTGAGCGCCTCCTTATCCAATGTCGCGGACAAAAGCGATATCGCCTCTCATTTTGCCGCCGCCGCGTTTCACAGTGAACTCGACCGCAGCAAAACGGCCTTTACCTCTTCAGAATGGCAGAAAACCATTGAAATGCTGCAACGGGCCGAAAAAATTCTGCAGAAAAACCCTAAAGCCGCTTCGGCGGCAGAGAAAAAAGAACTTCATTCGCTCCTGCTCAACTCCCAGCTTTTCCAGATGTTGAGTACTGCAAAAAAAGCCTATGAAAAGGAAAATTGGGACCAGGCCGTCCAGGAATACCGGAAGTCGGTCGAGCTGCTGCAAAAGAACCGCGACTACCTGGGAGCCGAGACCGGCGACTACGTCGATAAAATAGAGAAAACAATTCTCCTGACCCATATCGCCCGGGAACAGAGCAAGGCCTCGCTGAAGAATAAAGATATTGCCGCCACTCTCGCCCATGACCAGGCCATTATCAACCTGATCGAAAAGAGCAGGTTCAACCATGACCCGGCGCTGAAAAAAATCCTGGCCAACACCCGCCAACAGGTTGCGACAAAGAAGAAACAGCTTGAAATCAAGCAAAAAACAGACTGGCTCAAGGCCAACTTTAAAAAAATTTTCCTGGCAAACTATCCCTCGACCCGTTCATCGGAGCTGCCCCATCAGAAAGTGACTTTTTTAAAAAAAGTCGGCAACAAACTCATATTCAACCTGAGCTGCGTTGAAATCCGGCAAGGCCGGTCTTTCGGGCTGGAGCTGAACTACCAGTATAATCCAAACACGGATTCCTGGAGCCTGTACCCCGGTCGGTGACCTCTCGAACGTTCACGGTTTCAGGAGTGAGAATGGGGATGGTGGTGTCCACCGGGAGCGGCCAGGGGACCGCCCGCCTTTGCCAGGGCGTCCTCCAGGGCGGCCTCGGCATTCCGCAACGAGGCGGCGGCGCTTTTGAGCAGCTCCGCGATATCCGGCTTGCCGGCAGCCTCCAAGGTCCCGGCCCACTGGAGAAATTCCCCGCCATGGCCGCTGTTGTGCTCTATCCAGTGCGGGAGCATAACCCGCAGTTTATCCAGATCATCCATATCATTCATCCCCTTGTTCTTTTCTTGTCCCTGCTGGTATGGAGGCAGGGACCAGCACCAGCGTGTTGCCGAGAAAATCAATCCGGGCAACGGCCACGTCCGGCACCACTCTCGGCTCTTCAAAAAAGGTGGAGAGGGTCACCCCTTCCGTGGTTACGGCCAAGCCGGTCACGCTGTCCATGATTTTTTCCTGCCGGCCGTCCCGCTCAAGCACTACACTCATCTGACACATAATTTCCTCTTCCTGCATTCCCCAATTATTTTCTTACCGGCCCTTAGATCAGAAACCTGAACTCTCCCTTGCCCAACAGGTTGTGCAGATGCAGCATTCCCCGCAGCCGTCCCGAGCCGTCCGTTACCGGCAGGACCGTTATTTCATGCCGCTGCATAATACTGAGCGCATCGGCGGCCATGAATCTCCAGTTGATGGTAACCGGGTCCGGGGTCATAACCGCCCCGATTTCCAGGGTATCGAGGTTCACGTTTTGCAACACCAGCCGACGCACGTCGCCGTCAGTGACGATCCCGCAGAGCCCGGTATCCTCGGTAATGACGATAACCGCGCCCAGGTTTTTCTCGTCGAGTTCAATAATGGCCTCGGCAACGGTTGCCTGCTCCTTGACCAGGGGAACCTCGTCGCCGGTAATCATAACCTCGCTCACCGCCACCTTCAACCGCTCTCCCAGGCTGCCGCCGGGATGGTTCCGCCTGAAATCCTCGACCTTGAACTGTTTGCGCTTCAAGAGGACCACGGCCAGGGCATCGCCGAGGGCCAGGGTGGCCGTGGTACTGGTGGTGGGCGCAAGCCCCAGGGGACAGGCCTCCCGGGGGATGCCGACATCAAGGACCACGTCCGCGTTGACGGCCAGGGTGGAACGGGTGTTGCCGGTCATGGCAATGACCCTGATGGAGCGGCTCCGCAGGCTGGTCAGCAGGCCGTTGAGTTCCGGCGTCTCGCCTGAATGGGAAATAGCCAGGATGACATCCGATGACGTCACCATGCCCAGGTCACCGTGCATGGCCTCCACCGGATGGAGAAAAAAAGAAGGCGTCCCGGTGGAATTCAGGGTCGCGGCGATCTTCTGCCCCACCAGCCCCGACTTGCCGAGACCGGTAATCACCAGGCGGCTGGGGCACTCCATGATCAGGCCGACCGCCTGCTCGAACTCCGGCCCAAGACGCTCCCGCACGGCGAGAATGCCTTCGGCTTCAATCGTCAATACCTCTCTGGCCTGTGCAACAGTCACGCGTCCTCCTGCGCAAGCCGTCACAGGCACCCCATCTTCACGCGGTCGCTCCCGCCCGCATAGAAGGACTAGGAGTCTCCCTGCGGTCGCTTACCTGCGAACGGAAGCGACTACGTAAATCTGTGGCACCTGTGACGGCTTACGGGTTAAATACAAGTAATAGGGCGGTGTTCCACACCCTGTGATCAGTTACCCTCCTGCAGGTCGACAACGATCCTCCCCCTGATCCCGCCCCGCAACATCCGGTCAATTGCGGCATCAAGCTCCGGCAGCGATATGGTGCGGGTCATCTCTTCGAGAAATGGAATATACCACTCGCCGCCCAGCTTCCGCCATATTTCTTTCCGCCGCGCCATGGGGCAGCGGGCGGAGTCAATGCCGAGCAGCTGCACGCCGCGCAGGATAAAAGGATACACACTGATCGGCAGCTCTCCCGAGGCGGCGTTACCGCAACAGGTGACCCGGCCGTCATATTTCGTTGCCTTGATGGCCGTGGCCAGGATATCGCCACCCACCGTATCCACGACCCCCGCCCACCGTTCACGAAGCAGCATGCGGGTCATGCCGCCGGTCGCCTGTTTCCGGTTCAAGACCGCCGCCGCCCCAAGCCGCCGGAGAAAATCATGCTCCCCGGCCTTGCCGGTAACGGCGGTGACCACGAAACCAAGCCGGGCCAAAAGGGCAACGGCAATACTGCCCACGCCACCGGTTGCCCCGGTGACCAGGATCGGGCCGTCAGCTCTTTTCATACCGCTGCCGAGCAGGGCGAAAACAGACTGGGCCGCGGTAAAACCGGCGGTACCGAGCTGCATGCATGCGTGCAAGGTAAGGGCGGACGGTTTATGCATGACCCAGGCCGCCGGCACCCTGATATAACGGCCAAAGCCGCCCGGGGTATTCATGCCGAGATCATAACCGCAGGCAAGGACTTCATGGCCGGGCCGGAACTCCTTGACGGCACTCCGAACCACAACGCCGGCCGCGTCAATACCCGGGGTATGCGGATATTTCCTGGTTACGCCCCGGTTGCCGGTAGCGGACAGGGCGTCCTTGTAATTGAGGGAAGAATAATCGACCCGGATCAACACCTCGCCTGCCGGCAGATCGTCGAGAGATTTTTCGCAGATTTGTCTGGTATAGGAACCTGGTTCCTTCTCGCTGACAACCAGGGCTCGGAATAATGTCGTAGTCATAATAATTTGTCGTTACGATGTAACTGGTCACAGGGTGTGGCACTCTGCGTTATTACTTGCATCTAACCTGTAAGCCGCCCCGGGTGCACCTTGAGCACTCCCGCCAGTATCGGGTGGATGAGGCCCTCAGGTGTTCGCAGACGGTAGCTGCCGTCCGGCAGCAGGCCGGCCCCGGTGCCATGCACCACAAGACCATTCTCATCCTGCCAGGATATATTCCTGCCCAGCAGAAAATCGCGCTGCCGCCATAGAGAAAAGAGCGCTTCCGTATTGTGTTCCAGGCCGGAAACCAGGTAATCCAGCTGCCGGACAATTTCGCGCCGCAGCAGATCAAGATCATGGCGACGGTGAGTAATCTCGGACAACGACGTCACCAGGTCCGGCAGGGGCGGCGGAAAATCCGCCGGCAGCGAATTAACGTTCAGGCCGATGCCGACCACCACGAAAGGAACGCCGGCCTGCGCGGCCGACCAGGGAGCCGTTTCCGTCAGAATGCCGCCAAGCTTTTTCCGGCCGCAATAGAGATCATTGGGCCACTTGAGAAGAGGCGAGATCCCGTGTTTTTCCAGGACCACGCTGCAGGCGACCCCGGCGGCCAGCGTCACCAGGCGCAGATAACCAAGCGCCAGGTCCGGCCTCAGGATAACGGACATGTAAAGACCGCCGGGCGGCGAGACAAAACCCCTACCGGCCCGGCCGCGGCCGCCCGTCTGCCGGGCGGCCACGACCACAGTGCCATGAGGTGCACCCTGACGCCCCAGCTCAAGGGCCAGGGAATTGGTCGAATCCGCCTCCGGATACCTGACAACCGCTGGTTTTGCCTGCATCGACAAGATAGACCGTCCTCGGAGATCGGCCGGACACCGAAATTGAAGGTGAACAACCGGCAGCCAGCCGCCTTCAGGCCGCTTCTTCCATGACCGGTGGTGTCATGTCAAGTAACAAATAACGCATCTTGCTCGTCCTTTGGCGCTTGACAGGATACGGGAAAAGTCATGCCAAGTGAAACAAAAAAAAAGCAGAGGCTGGCAGGCCTCTGCTTGAAGAACGAAAGAAGACTGAAAAAGCTCAGTCATTAACTCCCTGTGCTCCTTCTTCGTCCTTAATCCGGTCCGGGCGCGCATACATTGTCGTCGACCCTGAAGACCAGTACATCAACTCTCCCTCTCTTACCAGCTCGTTGGCAATATTCTTAATGATACGAGGCTTGGAATCAGGATCACATTTGTAGAAATCCTTGAGGTACAGCTGAGGTTTAGGGGCCTTTTTTGCCTTTTCAATGATTACAGCCTTCAATTCTTCTTTACTCAGAGCCATAATGGTCTCCATGAAATAATATAGAGGTGAGTCAAAGAACAGCCTGGCTCAACTACAGAGCCAGGCTGTACAGTACACCGTGGTTAGTCGGTATAGCTAGCGGTAGCACTTGTGTACTTGAACTGCGTGGTTGTATGCCACGTTTCGTAGGCCATCCGGTAATCGTCGATGGACTTCTCGGTAAACGGAATATTGCATTTCTCGAAAAACTTCTCCCAGCCGATCCGCTCGGCCCATTCGCCAAGACGCTCATACTTGTTGGCGTTCTCGGCATAGACCTTGACGATATTAACAATCGCATCCACAACCTCGGGCCAGCGAGGCGGATTATTCGGCAGAAAGGGAATAACCAGCTTGGAAAACTTGGGAGCCGATATCCGGTTGGAAATCTTGCCGCCGACCAGGATGGCAATACCGTCACCTTCCGGATCAGCCAAAGGCATGGCCGGACACATGGTGTAGCAGTTACCGCAGAACATACAGCGCTCGGCGTTTACCTTGACAGACTTGATCTCCTTGCCGTCCACTTCTACCTTGGCAGGCTTAACTGCGCCCAGAGGACAGGCGGCAATGGCCAGCGGCAGCTCGCAGACGCCGGTGATATGTCCGTGGTCGATCATCGGCGGCTTCCGGTGAATGCCGAGGATGGCAATATCGGAGGCATGCACGGCACCGCACATATTCAGGCAGCAGGCCAGAGCGACGCGCAGCTGAGCAGGCAGTTTCATGGAACCGAAGTAGTCGAACAGCTCGTCCATAACACACTTGACCGGACCGGAGGCATCCGTGGCCGGGGTATGACAGTGGACCCAGCCCTGGGTATGCACAATATTCGTGATACAGGCACCGGTACCGCCGATGGGGAACTTGTTGCCGCGGCTCTTGAGGTCCTCGATCAGGGACTTCATGCTGTCCTCTGAATCGGTCATAAACTCCACATTGTTCCGGGTGGTGAAGCGCAGATAGCCTTCGCAGTGGGCATCGGCGATATCACACATTTCGCGGATATGCTCGATGGACATAAGCCGGGCGGCACCAACCCGAACCGTGTAGCACTTGTCGCCGGTCTCGGAGGTGTGAATCAAAATGCCCGGAGCGGGAATCTCGTGATACAGCCACTTGCCCTTGTTGGCCTTGATGACAGGCGGCAGAAACTCATCATAATAACGCGGCCCAATATCGGTAATCCGACCTTCCATCGGATTATTCGGATCATAACCCATGATATATTCTCCTTATAATAATTACAGTAAATTCGGTTAATGACAATTAAGCTGCGTGGCGTTTTCTGAACTCGACGATATCACGCTCAAAGCCGCCCGGAACTTCTTCATCCCGCCAGAAAATATAAGCATTGGAACGTGGCTCCCTGATATGCTGCGGCAACGGATCAACCCCGATGATGCTCAGGAAGTTGGCCAGGCCGATTCTCTGCATGGCCTCACCGACCCGTTCGCGGTTCTTGCCGTGTTCCATCCACCAATCCCAGACACTCTCAATGACATTGATGATTTCCTCGTACTCATTCTCCTTCTCGACCTTGACAAAAGGAATGATCATGGTTGCGAACTGAGCGCCCTCGAGGATCGGGGCCTTGGCACCCATACAGATGGTCGCGCCCTGCTCTTTGCCCGGACGCATAGCCCGCGGCATAACATTGATACAGTGCATGCAGCGGGTGCACTCGCTGTTATCAACCTTCAGCTCATCGCCTTCCATCGACATGCAGCCGGTGGGGCAGAGATCAATAACTTCCTTCTGGATATCAAAGGCACCCCAGTCGCGACCGGCATGAGCACCGGCATTGGCGGGATAATTGCCGGCTATATATTCTTTGACCGCAGCCTGATCGATACGGATATCGTCTTTCCAGGTTCCGATAACGGCAAGGTCGGAACGGGCGATAGCGGCAACACAGTCATTGGCGCAACCGGAAAATTTAAACTTGTACTTATAGGGGAAAGCGGGCCGATGCAACTCATCCTGATAATGATTGGTCAGGGTATGGCAGATCTCCTGGGTATCATAGCAGGCAAACTCGCAACGGGACTGTCCCAGACAGCAGGAAGGGGTCCGCAGGTTGGAACCGGAGCCGCCGATATCCTGATTCAGATCATGGGTCAGATCCCAGAACAGGGGCTCAAGATTCTCGGTGCGGGTACCCAGCAGAACCATGTCGCCGGTAGACCCGTGCATGTTGGTCATGCCGGAGCCGTACTTCTCCCACAAGTCACAGATACCGCGCAGGAACTTGGTCGAGTAGTATTTGGATGACGGCTGATTGACCCGAACCGTATGGAAGTGCTCAACGCCGGGGAAACGGTCAGGAACGTCTGAATAACGACCGACAACACCACCACCGTAGCCGAAAATACCAACAATACCGCCGTGTTTCCAGTGGGTAATTTTATCCTCGTACGAGAGTTCCAGTTGTCCAAGAATATCCCAGCACTCCGGCTTCGTCTCGGCCTGTCGCTTCAGATCAGTGACGAAACTCGGCCATGGGCCCTTCTCCAGTTCGTCCAGCATAGGGGTATCATGCTTTGACATCAGTATTCCTCCTTTCAATGCAGTTTTTCTTAGGCCTCTGATAAATATCAACAGGGACACGTTTCCGCCTGGTTACACAGGTAGAACTCGTCCCGCCTATTGAATCATCATTCATTTTACTGTATTTATACTTCATCAAGATCTTTGTCAACAAAAAATCGAAAAACCCCGGATATTTCATAATTTCCTCTTCCTGCGGCAGAGACCGGGCGGAGGGACGCCACGGATAGCGGTGCCTCCATGTCCATCGCGCCCGGCCCTGTCCCGGCCGGACGCTGCCACGCACGAGAAAAGATGGTTTTTTTGAGCAAGACCCAAGACCCAAGACCTTAGCCGATAGCGCCCGCGGCCCGGAGCAGGTTCAATTCCGCCGAGTCCCCGGCCAGCGGACCCGCTTTCCCCTCTTTCTCGGCCGCCAGCTGCTCCAGCAGCCGGCCGGCCAGAACCTTGCCGAGCTGGACGCCTTCCTGGTCGAACGAATTAATATTCCAGGCAAATCCCTGGAAGGCAATCTTATTTTCATACAGGGCCAGCAGGGAGCCCATGGAGTAAGGCGTCAAGCGGTCGGCGATCAAGATCGAATTCGGCCGGTTGCCGGCAAAGCGCTGGTTGGGATTTTCATGGTTCCGCCCCCGGGCCAGACCCAGGGACTGGGCCAGCATATTGGCGACCAGTTTCTCCTGGGAGGTAGTGCCGCCGACCACCAGGTCCTCGCCGTACTGACTCTGACGGAAACCGATAAACTCCACCGGCACCACCGTGGCCCCCTGGTGCAGCAGTTGATAAAAGGCATGCTGGCCGTTGGTCCCCGGTTCGCCCCAGACGACCGGGCCGGTCAGGTAGCTGACCGGCCGGCCGCCGCGAGTCACGGACTTGCCGTTACTCTCCATGTCGCATTGCTGCAGGTGGGCGGGAAACCGCAGTAACGCCTGGCTGTAGGGGAGAACGGCCAGGGTCACATGACCGAGAAAGTTATGATTCCAGATGCCGATCAGGGCCAGGAGCAGGGGGACATTACCACGGATATCCCGCTCCTCCGCGGCCGTATCCATGGCATGAGCGCCGCGCAGGATCTCGACAAAGCCGTCATGGCCCAGGGCAAAGCCCAGGGTGACGCCGCCGACCATGGAGGTGGCGCTGTAGCGGCCGCCGATATAATCGAACATGTGAAAAGAGGCGAGGTAGCGCCGGGGATCGTCCATGGGGCTCCCGGCGCCGGTGACCGATACCAGGTGACGGGCGGGGTCGAGACCGGCCCGTTCAAGGGCGGAACGCACCAAACGTTCATTGGTCAAGGTTTCAAGGGTTGAGCCGCTCTTCGACACGACGTTGATCAGGGTGCGGGACAGGTCAAGGTCCGCCAAAACAGCAACCGCGTCATCCGGGTCGACATTGGAGAGGAAACGGGCGGAGCGGCCCGGCAACCGATAGCGTTTCAAGGCGAGGTAGAGCGCCCGGGGACCGAGATCCGAACCGCCGATCCCGACCTGAACCATGGTGGTAAACGACTCGCCGCGGTGATTGACAATCCTGCCCTGCTCCAGGTCTTCGAGAAAACGACGCAGACCGGCCAACTGCTCCTTGGCCTGGCACGTCGCCTCCGGACTCAGCGGGGTCGAGGAGAATATGTCGCGGCAGGCCGTGTGCAGGACCTGTCGATTCTCGCTTTCATAGCCTTGAATCCGATTCATGACCGCCC
>JAADIK010000109.1:552-4543 GCA_013151365.1 Deltaproteobacteria bacterium | reverse complement strand
GGCCAGGTTATAGAGCAGGGGGGCGGAAACGCCGTACCGCCGCGCGATGTCCAGGTAATCGCCGATGGCCGTCTTGTATTCCCCCCGGCTGTACGCCTCGTTCCCCTGTTGAAACAGATGCCGCGCCGGAGCCGGCGCCGCGGCCCCAGCCAGGGCCGGCCAGGCGGCCAGGGCCGTGAAAATCAGCAGAAAAACCTTGTAACAGAACGTGTTCGGTCGGATCATGACACCTTCTCCAGTTCTTTCCTGACCAGGTCGAGGGTGCGGCGCATCTCCTCTTGGTCCATGCGGACGCCGACATAGCTGCCGTGTTCCGCCTGCTGAAAAACCGTTATCAACGGCGAACCTGCGGCCAGGCGCTCCTGCAGGGCGGCCAGGGTGATGGCCCTGGCCTCCTGCTGCCAGGCCAGGCCCAGGCGGTCCTGGATGGCCGCCCGGCAGCTCTGCAGGAAACGGTCCGAGTCGCCGGCGGCCAGGGCCTGTTCCATTTCCCGGTAGTGGTGCTTCAGCTTGCGGTCAAGGTCCCGGCGTTGCAGGATGGACGGGTCGGCCAGCAATCTCTGCCGGCGCAGCCGCAGAAACCATCCCGTTGCCAGCAGCAAAAGCGAGCACCCGGTCAAGCCGATGAACCACGGTTTTTTATAGGTCGGGATGATCCGGCGGGACAAAACGCCCAGGTCCGTCTCCAGGGGCGCCAATCCAGCCGCGGCAGTCATGGCCGCAGGCTTGGTCTTGCCTGCCGTCGTTCCGGTTTTCTTCTTTCCCGGGGCCGGCCGGGCCGGCGGCGGCTGCGCAGGCGTTGCCACGGCCGCCGTGGGGTTGCCGCCCTGCAGGTGCAGGGCGATGGCGTCGCTTTTCAAGGTCACGTACTGTTTGGCCCCGGGGTCGAAATAAGTAAAGCTGACCGGCGGGACCGCCCGCAGGTTGCTGCTGGTCGGGACAATGGCCTGTTCGAATTTCTTGCGGCCGCGGCCGTTGCCCAGGTCCTTGAACTCCGAGGAAGGCGTGTAGGTCTTCCAGCCGCCGCCGGCAGGAAAAACCGGCGGATCGACCCGGTCGAAATTGCCGGTTCCGGTCACCACCATTTTCAGGGTCAGGGGATCGCCGACCTTGGCCGTGGTGGGCTTGACCGAGACCAGCAGGCTGAAGGTACCGATGGCGCCGCCGAAATTGGCGGGCCGGCCCTTCTCCGGCAGGTCAACGATGGTCAAAGACTGCTTCGGCCCCACCAGCTTTACTCTTTTTTCCTTGTATCCCCCGCCGAAAAAACTATTCAAAAACGCGTCATTGAAAAAGGGTGAACCGAACATGCCGGATGGATGCACGATCTGTTGCCGGACCAGCAGCGTGGCCCCCAGGTCGACTTCCAGCGAAAACTTCCCTGCCTTGACCCCGGCGATGGAATCGTTCCAGGTCAGGACCGAATAGGGGATGCCGTTGACGATTTCCTCGGTCTGCCGCGGCTTTTCCGCCCGGTGCTGCAGGACAAAACTCTCTCCGGTGATGTGGGGTTCCGAGTTGATGGTGGCCTGAATGCCCTGCCGAAAATAGGCCTTGATGGTCATCGGCACCACCTCGCCCGTATAGGCGGTCTTCTTTTTCAGGATGATCCGCATGAAACCGATCTTCTCCGACTCGCCGGACCGCAGCCTGGTTTGGCCGCCCGGGGCCATGATGCCGCCGCCCTGCCCGGCGCCGGGCGGAATAGCGGCCGGCGCGGCCGGCCGGACCGTACAGGTGATGGGGGCCGTCTGCAGGACCTTGCCGTCGACCGTGACCTTGATGGGAGGGATGACATAGGTTCCGGCCCGGTCGGCCTGCACCATGTAGAGATAGGAAACCGACGAGGAGTAGCTGCCGTTGATCCACTGCATCCGGCTGCTCCGGCCGTGGGGGAAAAACCGCAGGCCGGCGACCTCGGGCAGCTCGGGTTCGGCCGAACTGCTGCCGGTGACCTGGACCGTCAACTGCGCGGCCTGGTCGACCGAAAACGACGCCGGGTCGAGGCCGGCGGTAATATTTGCCTCGTCCGCCCGGACCGGGGCGGCCCAGCAGAAACACCAGGCCAGGACGGCGAGGACCGCCATAAGGCCCGCCGCGGTCTTGAGGTTATCCGGTTTCCATTTCCAGCCCTTCATCACCAGTTCCTCCCCGGCTGGTTATCACTGCCGCCGCTCTGCCGCGGAACGAAGTGGAGCATCCCTTCGTTGCTCTTGAGGGAATTAAGCAGGTCCAGGGCCTCCTGTTTGGTCATTCGGCCGGACCGGCGCCGCGCCTTGTCCCTGTTGTTCATGACCGCGCCCTCGCCGGTCCGGCCGAGCCGCTGTCGCTTCCGGGCCGCTTGCGCGACGGCGGCCGCCTTGGTCCCTTTTTTCGGACCGGCCGCCTTGGCGCCCTTGCCTGCTCCCTGCTGTTTCGGGGTTGCATTCTCATTGCCGGCCCGGCCTTTGTTTTTTTTGTTTTCTTTGTTTTTATGGTTCTGCGCTTCCGACCCGCTTTTTTTCCCGCCCTGCCCGGCCCGGTTCTGCTGCTGATCCTGATTCTGCCGGTTCCGGCCGTTTTGCTTGTTTTTGTTTTGTTTCCGCTTCCCTTTGCCCCGGGACGATTTTTTCCGCTGTTTTTGCTGCTCCTGCAATTTTTTCAACCGTTTTTGCAACTTTTCCAACCGTTTTTTGACCAGGGGTCGGTTGTAACGGGCATCCCGGTCATTGGGCGCCAGCTTCAAACTGCTCTCATAGGACTTCAGCGCCTCCTGCCACATCTGCAGGGCGTGTTCCGGGTCGCTCTTCAGGCTTTGCTGCCCGAGGCGGAACCGGGCATTGCCGAGGTTATAATAACTCTTGGCCTGCAGCCCGAGATCATCGCTCCGGAGGGCCCGTTTGAACGCGGCTATCGCCCGGTCATATCGCCGGTCCTTGTAGGCCGCATCGCCAAGGTTGAAGTTGAGCACGGGATTGTCCGGATCAGCCTTCAGGGCCTTGCCGTAATACTGCTCCGCCTTTTCGAACTCACCGGCGGCGAAATGCTTTTCTCCCGGCGAGGCGAGACTGACGCCGGGGGCCATGCCGGCCAGAAGGCAGGCGACCAGGAAGAGAGTCAAATTCCGGCGGCTTCTCCGCCCCGCCGTTTTGATAAAGGGGAGATGAAACGACCATGCCGGCTTACGGCCCGAAAGCAGAAACTCAAAGGCCAGGAGCAGGACGGCCGCGGCCAGCGGCCACATGAAACGCTCGACCGGCACCTTCTGCAAGCGCTGCCCATGTTCCTCCTTGGGGGCCAGGGCGAGTTTTCTTTGGTAGATCGTCTCGAAGCCCTGCCCCACGTCGCCCAGGGGGACATACAGACCGCCGGTCGCCGCGGCGATTTTCGTGAGCATGGTTTCGTCAAGCTTCGAGGTGACGAACCGGCCGGAGCTGTCCTGCAAGAATTTGCCCTTACCCTGGCGGGGCAGCGGGATGAGTTCACCCTGCGGCGTGCCGACCCCGACCGTGTAGATAACCATATTATGTTTTTTCGCTTCCCGGGCCGCCGCCAGGGCGTCACCCTGCAGGTTTTCCCCGTCCGTCACCAGGATGAGAATCTTATGGTTTGTCTCGTTGGCCAGCACGGATTCCGCCGCCGTGATCGCGGCGGCCAGGTCGGTCCCGCCCTTGGGAATAATATTCGTATCCAGGGCATCCAGCGAAAAGTCGAAGGCATCATAATCCAGGGTCAGGGGACACATGAGAAAGGCGGAACCGGCAAAGGGCAGCAGTCCCACCCGGTCGCCGCCGAGACGGCCGACAAAATCCTTGATCGCCAGTTTGGCCCGCTCGAGCCGGTCGGGTTTGACATCCCGGGTCATCATCGATTTCGAGGTATCGACGGCAAACAGGATATCGATGCCCCGGCGCTGGACCTCGATCCATCTCGAGCCGTACTGCGGCCGGGCCAGGGCGATGAAACAGCAGGCCAGGGTCAGGACCACCAGGGTGTTCTTGATAAGGCGGCG
>JAADIK010000109.1:0-506 GCA_013151365.1 Deltaproteobacteria bacterium | reverse complement strand
GCAAAATGTTTCAGGTTGTCCTGCCTTTTCCGGCCGGAGAGCCGGAGAAAGACGATGACGCCCAGGCAGGCGGCAAGCCCGGCCCAAAGCCACAGTGGTTGTGCAAAGTGTATGTTATTAATCATCTTCCAATGCGGGCGATGCCCACAACCCAAATCAACTTCCAGCGTATCTGTTTCCAGGCTGTTGCTGTTAGGCTGTAGGCTGTTAGTAGGCTGTTAGGGTAGGGCTAATAGCCTACAGCCTAAACAACCTACTGGTTTACATAAATAAAACATGACCAATTTTCTTGTTTTTTTATGACAAGAATTCAGTAAGGCACTATCTGCCTTCCTCCTGCCGTTTGGTGCTCACGGCAGCCTTTTTCGCGCGGCCACCAGCTCAAAGGCGAGCAGCGCCAGGGCGGCCAGAACCGGCCAGGGAAAAAGTTCGCGATAACGGGAGAAATGTTTGATCGTCCTGGTCGTGACCTCCATGGAGTTGATCTCGCCATATATTTTTTTCAG
>JAADIK010000154.1 GCA_013151365.1 Deltaproteobacteria bacterium | reverse complement strand
TGCAAAGTGGTATTAACAAGTTATTCTCTGGTTTCCTGATATCAACCCGACCTCATGACGAATTGACAACGATTGCCCACCTGTGTTGGCATGTTTCTGGCTGGATATCATTCACCTGCGGGTGATATCCGGAAACAGGATACCGTCACATGATTTAAATTCCGGCGAGTCTCATTAATAAATATACAGCCTTCATCTGGCAGAGAGGTGTGCAGAGAGGTTATCATCGCCATTATGTTAAATGGTTGCGTTATTGTTTTGATTTTTATCATAAATATGGCTTCAACCAGGATGAGAGGTGTTTCTGCCTGCCTTTATGAAAAAGATGTAGGCCGAAAACATGAGGGGAGCTGGCGCATTATGCGGCCACCCTGTTCCGCAATGGAACTTGATTCAGGCGGGGGGCGGGAAGTTTTTCCCGGTCAAGATCACCGTAGATGCTCATTTCTTTACCATTACCTATTGTTTCCCATAACAGTAAAAGCTCTTTAGATCAAGGAGATTCGCCTGGTGCAAAGGTTCAGCTTCCTGCCAGACCCCGGTTTCCGTGTGTACAATGAAGATGAAGGCTCTCCAGGGCTTACCGAGGACACGGGGGACAACAACAAAGACAAGAAAAGAAAAATTTCTGTGATCTCTGTGCCTCTAGACAATCTCAAGGGAGACTGCCTCAGCTGGCCGTCGGAGAGCATGATTGCGGCAGGACGAGGCATATCCTGGTCCAGGCGCTGGCCTTGCTTTCCATGGTCACCGTGCCGCCGTGTAGCTGGATGATCCGCTTGACGATGGCCAGGCCGAGCCCGGAACCGCCGTGGGCGATGGAACGCGATTTTTCCACCCTGTAGAATTGCTCGAACACCCTTTCCAGGTCGTGGGCCGGGACTCCCGGCCCGGTATTGAAGAGCTCGATTTGGACCCGGCCCCGGTCGGTGTCGGCCCGGAACCGTATCTCCCCGCCTTCGTGGTTGTATTTGATGGCGTTGTCAATGAGGTTGATCAGGACCCGCCTGATTTTTTCCCGGTCCGCGCGGACGGGGAAGGGCTCCGGCATTATGACTGTAAGCTGGATGTTTGCCGCCTTGATGATTTCGGCAAATTCTTCGAACACTGAATGGGTGAGCCCGGCCAGGTCCAATTTCACGGGTTCATAGGTCTCCTTGAGCTCCAGGGCGGAAAGATCGAGCAGGTTTTTCACCAGGCGATTCATGCGAAAAAGGGTGGCGCTCTGGGTGATGAGCTGTTCCCGGAAAGAAGAGGGCAGGTCCTGGCGGTGGACCGCTTCTTCCAGGAAGAGCCGCTGCAGGGTGAGGGGCGTCTTCAGTTCGTGGGAGGCGCTGGCAACGAATTCCTTCTGCCGGGTGAAGGAGAGCTGCAGGCGGTCAAACATGTGATTGAGGGTCGAAGACAACTCGTTGATTTCGTCGCGGTTGCCGCCGACCGGTATTCTTTTGTCAAGGGTCCGGTCGGTAATCTCCCGGGCCAGGTTGTTGATGGTACTGATGGGGCGGAGAATGCGGCCGGCAACATAATAGCCGACCAGGACGAGGACCAGGCCCGAGCCGATCAGGCCGAGGAGAAGAGAAATCAGCAGGCCGGATATCTCTTCCGCGAGTTTTTCCATCGGTTTTGCTATCTGGACGAGATAGGACCGGCCTCCCGCCCGCAGGGTAAAGGATCGGACTCGGAATGCCACCTCGTTGCCGTCATTTTGGCCAAGGTTGACGACGTGCCGGGGGATGGCGATGGTGACGGTATATCCATGTCTTTTATGATACAGGGGCAGGTCTGCATAGTTCGCCATGCTTGAGGCGAAGACGAGAGCATGCTTCTCGTCGAAAATCTTGATCCAGTAGGACCTGTCCAGTGACTTCATCACGGTCGGCGGCCGGCGGGGCGCAGCCGTCGTGTCCGTTGTCGGCGCGAAACAGGACAGCACCGCATGGGCCTGGCTGGCCAGTTCGGCATCGAGCAGGCGGTAGGGCTGCTCGATCATTTCATAGAAGACCACCAGGGAAAAGAAAAGACCGGCCAGAAGTCCGACGCCTGTGATCCACAGGGTTATCCGGTTGCGTATTTTCATTACGTTCCATCCCGGCTCATATACCCGATCCCCCGTACGGTGCTGATCAGCCTGCCGTCAACATCATTAATTTTCCGGCGGATGTTTTTTATGTGCACGTCAATGTTGTTGGACATGGTAAAGGGATCGAAATCGTCGCCCCAGACATGTTCCGCCATGCTGAAGCGGGACACGGCGCGATTTTTATTGTAAAGAAGGAATTCCAGGATGGAAAATTCCTTGGGGGTCAGGCTGACGGCCTGGTCACCGCGGGATACTTCACGGGTCGCGGTGTTCAGGCGCAGATCCAGGAGCTGCAGAATCGAGGAGCCGTGAGCCCCGCCGCGGCGCAGCAGCGCCCGGATGCGGGCCAGCAGCTCGGCCATGGAAAACGGTTTGGCCAGGTAATCGTCGGCGCCCAGGTCCAAGCCCTTGACCCGGTCGTCGATTTCTCCCCTCGCGGTCAACATCAGCACCGGCGTGGGGATTTTCTCCTCCCGGAGTTCCCGCAGGACGGCAAAGCCATCCTTTTCCGGCAGCATGATATCGAGGAGCACCAGGTCGTACGGCTCGGCGAAGAGCTGTTCCATGGCCGTTTCGCCATCCAGGGCCGTGTCGACGGTATAGTTTTGCCGCCGCAGCATCCGGCCGACCTGCTCCAGCAGTTCCGGTTCATCGTCAACGAGCAAAATTCTCATGGCGCCCCCTGTTTGTCATCGCCGGTCCGGCTTAAGCCGTCCTGGTGATCAGCCAGACTCCGAAACAGATGACGATGATCCCGGACCAGCGCGTAGGCCCCATGGCCTCGTTAAAAAGAAGCCGTCCCGCTAGGGCGGTCACGATATAACCGACGGACAGCAGGGGATAGGCATAGCTGACCTCGACCCTGGAAAGGACCAGTAACCAGATGACCACGCTTATCACGTAACAGCCGAGACCTGCCAGTATAAAGGGGTTCAGCGCAGCCGCCGGTGCCGTATTGATCAGGCTGTCCAGCTTGAAGCTGAAATGGCCTATGGTGCGCATGCCCTGCTTGAGCGCAAGCTGGGCCATGGCGTTGAGCAGCACGCCGGCGAGGATCAGCGGCAGGTATCGGTTCATAGTTTGTTTCTCCTTTGGGAGTGATGGTTTTTCGTTTTCGCAAGCACTTCGTCCCCGGCCGTTCCGGGGTGTCGAACCGCAGGGATAAACATGGATGTAGGTAATAACGCAGAGTGCCACACCCTGTGACCAGTTACACATGGATCTCCGGATTTCTTTCCGCAGTATAGCCGGTCGTTCATGAAGAAACGGTGAAAACGGGGCTTGCGATTGGCAAAAAACTTCATCGTTTCTTCATTTTCTGGTGGTAAGTAAACATTATATGATAAGTAAACAATATATGCTATGGTGTCCCCGATATCATTAATCTTTAAGGTGGTTCTTGGTGCGAAAAGATTTTTTACCCTTTTCCCGGCCCTCTATCGGTGAAGAGGAGATTGCGGCGGTTGACGAGGTCCTGCGCAGCGGTTGGATTACTACCGGTCCGAAAACGGCCGGCTTTGAGGAGATGTTCCGCCGTTATTGCGGGGCCGGCGGCGCGGTTGCGCTTTCTTCGGCCACCGGCGGCATGGATCTTCTGCTGGCCGCCCTTGACATCGGTCCGGGCGATGAGGTGGTGACCCCGTCCATGACCTGGGTCTCCACGGTGAACCTGATTGTGCGCCACGGCGCCACGCCGGTTTTTGCCGATGTTGACCGCGATACGCTGATGGTGGACGCGGAGCTGCTCAAACCCTGCCTCAGTGAATTCACCAGGCTCATCGTGCCGGTGCACTTTGCCGGGGCGGCCGTGGACATGGAGCCGATCCGCCGACTTGCCGCCGACAACCGGATTCCTCTTGCGGAAGACGCGGCCCACGCCGCCGGCACCGAATACCGGGGGGAGAAAATTGGTTGCCGGGGCACCGCCATTTTTTCATTTCATCCCATAAAAAATATGACCACCGGCGAGGGCGGGATGTTCTGTGCCGATGATCCGGCCCTGCTGGACCGGGTCCGGCGGCTGAAGTTTCACGGCCTTGGCGTTGA
>JAADIK010000120.1:1558-5703 GCA_013151365.1 Deltaproteobacteria bacterium | reverse complement strand
TCAATTCGAGAATATGTTTTGCAAGGGTGGTCTTGCCTACCTGACGGGGACCGCCGACCAAGACCATCTTTCTTGCCAGGTCTTCCCGAACAAATGGTTCGATATAACGCATATGGCTATTTTAAACTCAACCAACAAATAGTCAAGGCCATTTTAAAGTATATGTAAAAATAGCCATAAACCAACAAGGCTTTCTTCATTTTATATCCAGGCAGAGTTATTCCAGGTAGAGGCCGACATCTCCCCTGAATCATGGGGTGGGATCAAAAATGCCACTTCAGCCGGGCCGCCGGTTTTTCAGCGTGCTGCGGCCTGCCGGTTGGCGGCGGGGAGCCGGCGGTACTGAATAGCCTCGGCCACGTGCCGTGTACGGATTTCCTCGGACCTGTCCAGGTCGGCTATGGTGCGGGCGATTTTGAGAATGCGGTGATAGGCCCGGGCCGAGAGACCCAACCGTTCTATGCTCTGGTTCAGCAGGTCGGTCGAGTTGCTGTCCAAACAGCAGTATTTCTTGGTTAGACGGGAACTCATCCGGGCATTGCTGTACACTGATTTGTACTGTCCAAATCGGTCTCTCTGGACTTGCCGGGCATCATTGACATGTTTACGCATGGACCTTGAAGAAGGACTGGGGGTTGCGGCATTCATCTCCTTGACCATGACCGGCGGCACCTCGATGTGCATGTCAATGCGATCAAGAAGCGGGCCGGAAAGCCGGCTCTGGTAGTGCTGGATCTGGGGCGGTGTACAGGTGCACTCCCGCCGGGGATCGCCGAGAAAACCGCAGGGACAGGGATTCATGGCCGCGACCAGCATAAAGCGGGCCGGGAATTGCAGGCTCGTGGCCGCCCGGGCAATGGTGACCACGCCGTCTTCCAGGGGTTGACGCAGGACCTCGAGGACATTTTTGCGGAACTCGGGCAGTTCGTCAAGAAAAAGAACCCCGTTATGGGCCAGCGACACCTCGCCCGGCCGGGGAACATGGCCGCCGCCGATCAGGCCGGCGTCGGAAATGGTGTGATGCGGGGAGCGGAACGGGCGGGTCACCATGAGCGGCATATTCCCGGGCAGCAGACCGGTGGTCGAGTAGATCTTGGTCGTCTCCACCGCCTCGTCCAGGGTCAGGTCCGGCAGAATCGTCGGTAAACGCCGGGCCATCATGGTTTTGCCGGTCCCGGGGACCCCGCTCAGCAGGATATTATGGCCGCCGGCCGCGGCGACTTCCAGGGCCCGCTTCGCATATTCCTGGCCCTTGACCTCGACAAAGTCAACCTCATACTCGCCCCGTTCACGAAAGACCGCCTCGATATCCGTGCGCACCGGCCGGGGTTCCGACAGGCCGCTCAAGAACTCCACCGCCTCGTGCAACCTGCCAACGGCGATGATCTCGATCCCGTCTACAACCGCGGCCTCCTCGGCATTATCGGCCGGGACGAAAAAACGCTTAATGTTGCCGGCCCGGGCCGCCAGCACCATGGGCAGAACGCCGCGGACCGGGCGGACCATGCCGTCCAGGGACAGCTCGCCGACAAAGCCGTAACTCGCCAGGTCCGGACAATTAAGCAGTTCGGCGGCGGCCAGGATCCCCAGGGCAATGGGCAGGTCGTAGCCGGAGCCCTCTTTTTTGACGGCCGCCGGCGCCAGGTTGACGGTAATGCGGCGGGAAGGAAAATCGTAGCCGCTGTTTTTGATCGCCGCCCGGACCCGGTCCTTGCTCTCCCGCACCGCCCCTTCCGGCAGGCCCACCGTGGCAAAGGCGGGCAGGCCCAGGGCCAGATCCACCTCGACCCGGATAATCAGGCCGTCAACGCCGATGACCGCACCGCTCAAAACCTTGGCAAGCATTTTTTGTTTTTACTCGTACAACTTGTGCATTTCTGCGGAATAATGACCGTTTTTTTCAGTATAAATGAAAAACGGCGCCATGACCTGTAACCCCTCGCCGCCGTTTTTCAGCGCCTCGACCAGGACCAGCCGGGCCTGCCGCTCACCGGGATAGCTGTAAACAGGTTGCAGCCTTTTCGGTTCGAGCTTGCGGTTCTTCAGCGAGGTAAAGAGGGCGGTGGTCCGGGCCGCCGGATAGACGAAAACTACCGGGCCCCGGTTCTTCACGGCCAGCGCCGCCGCCCGGACCACCTCGTCCAGGGTTGCATCGATTTCGTGACGGGCCCGGGCTCGCTGGTCGTCCGGGCTCACCCTGCCCCGGCCCGGCTGGCGGTACGGAGGATTGCCGACCACCAGGTCGAACGATTCGGCCGGCAACAGGCCGGAGTTGTCGCGCAGGTCGCCCTCGATAATGGTGAAGCGCCGGGCCAGGTTGTTCCGGTCCACGTTGTCCCGGGCCAGGCGGGCAAGATCAGGCTGAATTTCAAGGCCGGTCACGTTTACGGCCGGGTGCCGGAAAGCCAGGATAAGACCGATAATCCCGCTACCCGCGCCCAGGTCGAGAATCCGGTCCGTCCTGCCGGGGCGGCAGAAATGGGCGGCCAGCACGGCATCGAGGGAAAAACGATAGCCCTGCTGGTACTGCCGGCAGACCAGGCGGCCGCCATACAGGGTATCCTCGGTCAGCTTGGCGGCGGCCCCGGGCACGCCCTTACCCGGCTACCTGAATTTTTTCAGCGGCAACCAGTTTATTGATCAACAGCCCGGTCATGATCTTGGGATAAAAATAGGTGGATTTATGGGGCATGATCTCGCCGCTGTCGGCCACCTCCGTCACCTGCTGGACGCGGGTCGGGTTGAGGAGAAAAAGCAAGGGGGTGACACTGTCATCAGCGATACTCTTTTTCACCGAAACATCAAGAGCATCGTCCGGATCGCTAAAGTAGCTTATAAGCTTTTCACGCACGCATCGCTGATGATCAAGCCCCAGATACTCCCGGATCAGCAGCTCGGAAAACACCACGACATCAAGCTGCCGCAGGACCTGCGGCAGCCGGGCAAGCGATTCGGATCGTTCAATGCCATCCTCTTCCAGTTTCAGGAGAAAACAGCGGTCTTCGCCGGCATGATACAGACCGAATACCGGGGCCGAAGAGGTCATCGCCGCCTCGTTCATCCGGGACAACACCTCGACGATCAGGACCTCCCGGCTGCCGCTTTTCAACTCCTTCACCCGGAACCCGGCTGCCATTTTCCGCACCACCTCATCGGCGGACAGGCGGCCGGGAAAGGTAACCAGACGATGGGTGGGCAGAACGGACAGCCCCTGATCCTCCGCGGCGCAGAGGTACATCATGGTAAAGTTGAAGGGGCTGTCGGCCGGCAGATCAGGCTGCTCGGCCAGGGCCTGTTTCCGGCAGCTCAGGGCGGTTGTATACCGGTGGTGGCCGTCGGCGATATAAACCGGTTTGTCGGCAAAATAACCGGCCACCCCGGCCAGGGCCTGCGGGTCCGTGACCCGCCAGACGGTATGGACATTGCCGAGATGGTCGGTGACCGAACACACCGGCTCGGACTCCCGGGCCTGTTCGAGGGTGGAGATAACGATATTCTCGCGGTCATGATAGAGGGAAAATACCTGGCTGAACTGAGCCCGGCACGCCTTCATGAGTTCCAGCCGTTCGGCGACCACGGTAGCAAAAGTTTTCTCATGCGGCTTGACGATCCCTTCGGAAAATTCCGCCAGTCCGACCAGGGATATCAAGCCTTTACGGGTCAGGCGACGACCGGAGGGATGAGTATAATCAATATAATATAGATAAATGGCGGGCTGATCGTCCCGGATCAGGACCCGGTCGTCCTGCCATGCATCAAAACGGGTCCGGGCTTCGGCGTACCGTCCGGTCTCGTCGTCGCCGCCCTGCGAGGTGCTGCTCCGCAGGTCAAGCTGAATCATATTGTACAGGTTCTTCTCGAGAAAAGCGGTGCCGGCCGCCTCGCTGATCACATCATAGGGCGGGGTCACGACGTCCTCAAGATTCTTGATCTTGTCGGGATTAAAACGCACTCCCCGAAACGGGGCAACAATAGCCATGAAATTATCTCCTGAAATCTGGTCAACCCAGTATATTCCTGCTATAGTAAAATCTGAATCCGTGACGGCTTGAGGTAATGCTCCATGCAATATGTGGAATTTGTTGCATTATTGCTGAATAAACGCATTTCCTGGTCTTCACTGCGCCGCCCTGCGGGGCGCCCGA
>JAADIK010000120.1:0-1549 GCA_013151365.1 Deltaproteobacteria bacterium | reverse complement strand
CGTTGGCAACTCGTTGATATCACACCAGGATAATCAACCTCGTTGCCGCCTTGCATCTGCACCGTTCTCGAACGCTCACGGATTCAGGTAAAAAATCGGCGGAACAAACCTGTCCCTCTGTCTTCAACCACATGTACTTACCATTGATCGAAGATGAGATGCAAGGAGCTTTTGACCTGCCCGTTCCCGGCCGCCGATTGCGAGGCAACCGAAACAACAATTCAGGAGAACACCGTGTTTGATATTTTCATAAAAACCCATTTTTCCGCCGGCCATCACCTGCGTCACTATCCGGGCGATTGCGAGAAACCGCACGGCCATAACTGGAAAGTCAAGATTCAGGTCAGGGCGACACGACTGGACGAGCTGGGCCTGGGACTTGATTTCAAGGTATTGAAAAAACATGTCAAACTGGTCATCGACGATCTTGACCACCGGGATTTGAACGAGCATCCCGCCTTTCTGGACCGGAACCCTTCCTCCGAGCATATTGCCATGTATATCTTTTACGAGTTACAGGAGAAGCTGAAAACCGATCGCTACCAACTTTTTTCGGTTACCGTGCGGGAAACGGATTCCAGCGGCGTGATCTACTACGGTGACTGACACACATCTGTTCATCTCCGAACTTTTTTATTCCCTCCAGGGCGAATCCACCAGGGCCGGCCTGCCCTGCGCGTTTATCCGCCTGGCCGGCTGCAATCTTCGCTGCCGATACTGTGATTCGAAATATACCTGGGAAACTCCGGGCGAACCACGGACACCAGCCGAGATATGCAACTGGCTGGACCGGTATCCCGGAGTCATGGTGGAGCTGACCGGCGGCGAGCCGCTGTTGCAGGAGGGAATCTACCCGCTGCTTGACACCCTCCTTGACCGAGGCCGGACCGTCCTGCTGGAAACCAACGGCAGCCTGGGGATTGAGCGGGTTCCGGCCGGGGTGTCCGTTATCCTGGACATCAAATGCCCGGACAGCGGCATGCACGAGCGGATGGACTGGCGGAACATCGCCTTGCTGGCAGCCAGGAACAGGGATGGCATCGTGGATGAAATCAAGTTCGTTCTCAGCTCGGTCCGCGACTTTGAGTGGGCTCGGGCGGTAATCGGCCGCTACAAACTGGACCGGCTGGTCCCCTTGCTGTTTTCGCCGGTCCGGGAGTCACTGGCGGCGACAACCCTGGCCGACCTTATTCTGCGGCACCGGCTGCCGGTCAGGCTCCAGCTGCAACTGCACAGACTGCTCTGGCCCGACCGGGACCGGGGCGTCTGACCTCCGGGACGGCCGGTTCCGCCGCTCCCCCGCCCTGCCCGCTTCCGGCAAGGCTGTCACCTGAATCCGTGACGGCTTGAGGGGACGCTCCATGCAATATGTGAAATTTATTACATTATTGCTGAATAAAATCATTTTATGGTCTTCACCACGCCGCCCTGCGGGGCGCCCGATAACGGCGCATCTGCTGCGTTGACAACTCGTTGATATCACACCAGGATAATCAACCTCGTTGCCGCCTTGCATCTGCACCGTTCTCGAACGCTCACGGATTCAGGT
>JAADIK010000200.1 GCA_013151365.1 Deltaproteobacteria bacterium | reverse complement strand
GGTGAAACCGTGGTCGCCGCTTCGCCGGACGAGGCAAACGCCACGGCAACACACAAAAAAAACATTAAAAAATACCGCTTCATCCTGGTTTCCTCTGAAGGTGAAAAATCTGACACGTCTGGTAAAAAATATGTATACCCCGGAACGACCGGGGATTCAACACCCTGGTTTTTTGCCGGCCGTTTCCGGACGGGTTCTGACATTAAAAAGGCGTCTTTTCGTCGCTCAACCCGACATAGGAATCCGCAACCCTGATCGTCCCGACAAATGGCGACAGCATAATGGTCATGCTCCGGCCGTCGTTGTCATGCAAATGAATAAAGGTCTTGTCGACATAGCCCATTTTACTGAAACTGATGTCCGTTATTCCCCGGGAGCGCTTACCGCCGTACAGGGAAGAAACATCCACGATTTTGACCGAATCGGGCACGGACAGCCGCTGCCCCTTGCTGCCGTCATCCCCGCCGTTCTCTTCCCCGGCTTTCCGCTTGCCGGTCGCCTCGACCAGCCAGGCCCGGTTGTGCTCCATATCGATCCGGAGCAGGATGACGGACTGCTTTCGTACCGCCTCCTGGCTGGCTTCGGAAACCAGACCGACCAGGTGGCGGGCGGTGGCTTTAAGTTGATCCGAGAAGAGTGTGCTGCCCAGCCTGGGCATGACAAAGGCGGTGGCGATGCCGATGATCACCATCACGACCAGAAGCTCGATAAGGGTAAACCCCCGGGGAGAGGAAGGTGCGGGACGCATATCAGTTCTACCGGCCGCCCCGGAGCCGGGCACTGCACCTATCAATCCCGGCCGCCGCTGTTGAGCCGCAAAAAACATACACCCTGTTTCCCGGCCGCCTATTCCAGTTGCCAGTTATTGATATCCGCGTCCTTTCCTTCGCCGCCGGGCTCATTGTCCGGCCCGTAGGACATCAGATCAAAATCACTGTGTAAGCCGGGTGAGATGTAGATAAAATCGTGTCCCCACGGGTCCTTCGGCACCTTGCCTTTTTCCAGGTAACCGTTCTTGCGCCAATGCCTGGCCAGCCGCCCGGTCGTGGGCGGTTCGACCAGGGCCTGCAAACCCTGCTCGGTTGTCGGGTACTGGCCGTTATCAAGCTTGTAGAGTTTCAGGGCCTGCTCAATGGACTGGATCTGGATCGCCGCCTTCGTGCGCCGCGCTTCCTCCGGCCGGTCCATGATACGCGGGACGATGAGGCCGGCCAGGATACCGAGGATCACCATGACCACCATGAGTTCGATCAGGGTAAAGCCCCTTGCATCAAGGAGCCGCCTATTTAACTGTTGTTGTTGCATTGTCCTTCTTCTTATTTTAATTATTTTTTTATTTTAAGATTAAGAGGTTCTTTTTTAACAAGACCTTTTTTAACAAGACTTATGCCTATTCCAGGCTCGCCGGAGCAGCAGGCACGGCATGACGCAGAGGGCCGTCAGCAGCAGCAGGCCTGAAAAATCAAAATTTAAAGCCAGCCAGCTCATGCCGATCAAGGGCAGCAGCAAGATACGAACGACCAGGCGCAATATGGAACGACCGGCAATGTAATCGGCCACCGGCGGGGAATAGTGATAGTACAGCCGGACAAAGACCCGCCCCGCATGGTTTGTCAGGAGATACCGATCACGAAAATCGCGCAGCAGGCGGACATACGGATTAATAATGGAGCCATAGGCTGCCGTGGCGATAAAACATGCATCCGCTGTCCGGAAAACGTTCTGGTTACCGTAATAGATCCGGCCGTCGCTGGTCTGGGCATAGGCACGGACAAAATAGGAGGTGCCGGGCTTCAGATTTTTGATAATCGAGCTGAAACTGCCGGGGCCGCTGCCGTCATTGGTGCTGCCCTCGTCAACAAAATTGTCTGTCGTGGAACTGAACCCTTGCAGGGCCGGGGTTGTAGTCGTCGTGGTCGACGTGTCGGCGGCATAGGCCGTGGCGGCAGCAAAGAGACTCCCGACCTTGCCGGAGAAAGCGGTCGTACTTGCACCGACAGTGAAAGATACTTCGAAATCATCGGTATTTGTATGACCCGCCGTATCCTGACAGCGAACCTGATAAGTATGGGTGCCATCCGGCAATACGCCAAGATTTTGTTCGTGCTGTGTTGTCCCTGTCGTCTCAAAGGTGGAACTCATGGAATCATACGGCGTCCCGGCTGTGGTGGAATATTTGCAGGTGGCGTCCTCATCGGTGTCGACAGACAGGGTCACGGTTGCGCCCGTAGCAAAATCGGCAGGAGTCGTATTGGAGATAACCGGTGCCTGGGCGTCTCCGCCGCCGGTGCTGCCGGACTTCAGCACCGGGTCCGGAGCGATACTGAAAACCACCCCGCGCTGCGTAATGGTAAACCCCGAATTCGCCCCGATAGTGCCGCCCGTAACGGCGCCGGTCCTGGTGACATTGGTAAGCCCTTTCGTCACGATCCAGGTGGCGGTGAAGCCGGGGCTGTTGATATCTGCCGCCGCATCGACCGCCGTGTAGCGGGCAACGGCGAAACTGGTTGCCCCGCCATCTCCCGCAAAGCCCGCGACCACGGCCTTGCCGTCGGGCTGCAGGGCGAGGGCGTCGCCGACATCATCGTCAGAGCCGAAAGATGTCGTGGTGACGACGCCCCGGTCCGGGGACGGGTCGGCAGACGTCATCTCCGCCTGATATCCGGCCGCCGAGTCTTCAACCCGCAGTTCGCCGATCACGACGCTTGAGCCATCCGCCGGGTCCGAGGCCGTGGTACTCGCGGTACTGTCGGTCGCCGCGGCAAGACCGTTTGCATAGGTCATGAAAAGGAAATTCCGCTTCCCGTCCGTGGTGGTGCTGAAACCGCTGACGCTGATGGTGTTATCCCGGACCGCCACGGCCAGGGCCATGTCATCTCCCGGGCTGACGCTGCTGACCAGGACCCCGTTTTCGGCAAACGATAAATCGGGCCGGCCGTCGGCCGTAAACCTGAACAGGGCCGTATCACGACTGCCCGCATCACCAACGGATCCGGCCACCAGGATAGCACCATCATCCTGCAACCGGACACCGAAACCTTCGCAGGACCGCTTGTCGGCCGACACCGCCACCCCCGCCGTACCGAATGTCGTATCCAGCACGCCCGAACTCAGGTAGCGCAGGAGCACGACCCCGGTCAGGCCGGAATCGCCGGTATAAGAGCCTGCCACAATGATTCTGCCATCCGGGTCCAGGACCATGCTCCGGGCCATAACATCCTTACCGACACCCGTCAGGGTCATTCCGTGATCACCAAAGGAAACATCCGGGGAACCATCGGCCAGATACCGGGCGACGGCCACGGCACGCCCCAGGGTCCCGGTCGTGTAGCCGGCGACGACGATCCGCCCTTGCCGATCAACGACCATTGACGTAATCTCGTCATCACCGTTGCCCACCGGGGTAACGACCATGCCCTCCTGGCCGAAGTCGGTATCCAGGCTGCCGTCGGCATTATAGCGCACCAAGGCGAAATCACGGGCAGTGCCGTTGACACTGTAGCCGGCGGCCAGGATCCGGCCGTCATCCTGAACGGCAAGGGCGGATATTTCATCATCGCCGCGGCCCACCGCCGTCGTCACCATGCCGTCCGAGTTAAATGAGGAATCAAGGGTACCGTCAGGATTGTAACGGATTACGGCAAAATCGAGGTCGGCGCTGTTGGATGATGAACCGCCAACGACAATCTTGCCGTCCGGCTGCACCACGACCGCATGGGCCTGGTCGCCGACGTGTCCCACGGCGGTGGTGATCCGCCCCTGGTTGCCGAAAGACCTGTCCAGCTCTTCCGCCCAGGCCGGGGCCGTGAGCCACAGACCCAAAAACAGAAGCAGAAGCAGGCAGACGCCGGATCGATATGGCAACCGGAATTTCATGGTCCTATTCCCCTGAAGTGCTTTTAACACTGACATCCTCACACGGCAATCCGGTAGAAAATCAAAGGCAGCCGATTCCTACCTGAACAAGTCCGTCTATTGACCTATTATAACATATCCTGCTCATGGAGTTGAAGCAAATAATCGTTAACCTGAAACCTGGACGGCCCGAGGTGACATTTCATGCAACATCTGCAATTTATTGCATAATTTCCGAACAAATGCATTTCCAATGCCTGTACTGCGCCGTCCTGCGGGGCGCCCGATAACGGATTCAG
>JAADIK010000029.1 GCA_013151365.1 Deltaproteobacteria bacterium | reverse complement strand
CGGCTGGCCGGAGTCCCTCTGGTAGACTGGCGTAGAGCGGGTCATTGCCAAAACGTCGGCTTTCGCTTGTTCCTGGTGCTTATCGGCAAGTTGGAAATACCACCAAGCAGGGCGAAACCCGACAAGACGGGCGGCTCTGATCGCTCCCGGGCTACCGGCGGTTCAGCGGTTTTTCCGCCAATTCGGATGGGTGATGCCTAATTTTTTGATTTTGTAATTCAGCGACCGTGGGCTGATGCCCAGGCGTTTGGCCGCTCTTTTCTGGACCCAGAGGCTGTCGTTCAGGGCCTTGAGGATCAAATCTTTTTCATGCACCTTCAGGGGCTCGCAGGCGGCGGCGGATATGGCCGGGGTGTGGAACCTGGGGATGGCGATGCTTTCCGGCTGAATATGATTGCTCTCTTCAAGGATAACCGCCCGTTCAATGGTGTTCGTTAACTGGCGGATATTCCCCGGCCAGTTGTAAGCCTTGATGATCTCCATGGCCGTTGGCGAAAAATCGCTGATTTTCTTTTTCAGCGAGGTACAGGCCTTCCGCAGCATGACCTTTGCCAGGGGCTCTATGCAATCGGGTCTTTCCCGGAGAGGAGGAAGATGGATCGGCAGCACGTTGATCCGGTAGAAAAGATCTTCGCGAAACTTGCCCCGGGTAATCTGTTTGTCGAGATCCTTGTTCGTGGCGGCAATGACCCGGATATCCACCTGGATGGTCTTGTTGCCGCCGACCCGTTCAAACGATTTTTCTTCCAGAACCCGGAGCAGCTTGGTCTGTATTTCCAGGCTGATCTCGCCGATCTCGTCGAGAAAGATAGTGCCGCCGTTTGCCTGCTCAAAGCGGCCGATACGTTGCTTTACCGCCCCGGTAAACGAGCCTTTTTCATGGCCGAACAGCTCGCTTTCAAGTAAGGTTTCCGGAATATTGGCACAGTTGATTTTGATAAAAGGCTTGGCGCGGCGATGGCTGTTATAGTGAATCGAGCCGGAGAGAAAACTCTTGCCGGTGCCGGTGTCGCCGGTCATGAGAATGGTGGAGTCGGTCTCGGCAAATTTTTTCAAACTGTTGATTATCGTTTTAAATGCCGGGGTCTCGGCAACGACCATGCTGAAGTCATAGACGATATCCTGCCTGCCGCGCAGGTAGTCGATCTCGTTTCGCAGCCCACGGTGATTAATGGCTTTCTGGACGGCAAGCTGGATTCTGGCCGGAGAAAAGGGCTTGACGATAAAGTCGTAAGCCCCCCGCCTGATAGCCTGGACAATGAAATCGGCCTTTTCCGTTTCACTGGTGACGATGATCGGGGTGTATGGATGCTGCCGGTGTGTTTGTTCCAGCAGGTCAAAGGCGTCGTTTTTGTCCGCCGTGACGTTTATGACGATGACGTCATAGTGATTTTTATTGAGTTCCTGCTGAAACGATCTGGGGTCGCCGACAATGGTGACTTTTGTGTTATCCGCCAAGGCAGCGCCAAAGTCTTCGCGATGTTCATAAGAGCAGTCGTAAGCTAATAGCGAATAGGTGGACGAAGTCATGGATGGCTTATTTGTTCCCATTGAGTGCCAGCTTTGTCATCTGTAATATCTATACTATAATAATTATAGGGGATTTTCCCCGGAAAGTAAATATGGAAAAAACGGTAACGGCGATTTTGTGCAGGACCGGTTACGCCGGGTGGAACTGATGTTTACGAAAACAGATGATCGCCGGATGATGGAGCTGGCGTTGGGACAGGCCCGCGCTGCCGCCGCCCGGGGTGAGGTGCCGGTGGGGGCCGTGCTGGTCGACGGAGATGGCCGGCTCCTGGCGACGGCCGGTAATAACTGCGTCGGCGCCAGCGATCCGGCCGGACATGCCGAGATGTTGGTTCTGCGGCAGGCCGCCGGAATATTGGGCAATTACCGCCTGGTCGGAACCACCGTTTATGTCACCCTCGAGCCCTGCGCCATGTGTGCCGCGGCCATGGTCCATGCGCGCATAGCGCGGCTGGTCTTCGGCGCGGCCGATCCCAAGGCCGGGGCAATCATTTCCCGGTACCGGATCGGCACGGATGGTGTTCTCAATCATCGTTTTGTTGTCAGCGGTGGTATTCTTGAGGTTGAGTGCGGCCGTCAGCTCAAAGATTTTTTCCGAAACCGCCGCCGATAGCCATTTTTCTGTTGTCAAAAGAAGCCGTACCGGATAGAAAGTGTTTTTCATGTAGAGGAAAAAGGCAGTCGTGTCAGGCTCCGGCTCTCTGTCTTCGGGCCTTTTTTTATCTAAGGAGAGGTGACCGAGTGGCTTAAGGTGCACGCCTGGAACGCGTGTGTACGCAAGTACCGTGAGTTCGAATCTCACCCTCTCCGCCAGCCATTGACTTAGCTTTGATAGCCAGGTCCTGCGCAACAAAGAATCACGAACTCCGTCAGGTCCGGGAGGAAGCAGCGGTAGTGAATCTCTTTGTGTGCCGCAGGGGTGCCTGGCTATCTTTTTTTTGAGGTAACTGTCCAGCTGCACTCCATCTTCGGGCGATCAGGCCGCCTCACATAGCCATACTATGGATGCGTGGCCTGCTTACCCGAATATGGAGCACATCTGAACAGTTCCCCCGGTATGGAGCATATCTTTATGGAGCATATCTGAACAGTTATCCGGGCTGAGGTTATGGCGATTTTTTGCCTGTTCCTTAATCTTTGTTTTTTTGCGATTGCCGTGGATCACGTTTTGGACTAACTTGATTGCAGTTGTTCTTTATTCCCTTGTATCCTTTACATCCGAAACTCTATGACCATTGATTCCTGATTGTGTCGTATCTCGTTCTTGCCAGAAAATCACGACCCCGGACTTTTGCCGAGGTCATCGGCCAGCAGGCCGTTGTGCGTACGCTGCAAAATGCACTGGCGCAGAACCGGGTCCCCCATGCCCTGATTTTCAGCGGGGTGCGCGGTGTCGGTAAGACCACGCTGGCCCGGATCATGGCCAAGGCGCTCAACTGCGAGCAGGGACCCACTGCCACGCCCTGTAATCAGTGCCGTTCCTGCCGGGAAATCATGTCCGGTGTCAGTGTCGATCTGCACGAGGTGGACGGGGCTTCCAACCGGGGCATTCAGGAGATCCGCGAGCTGAAGGAACAGATCCGCTTCATGCCGACGGGCTCCCGTTTTAAAATCATCATTATCGATGAAGTACACATGCTCACCCCCGAGGCATTCAATGCCCTGCTCAAGACCATCGAGGAGCCGCCGGAGCATGTCTATTTCATGTTTGCCACCACCGAGATGCACCGGGTGCCGGTGACCATCCTCTCCCGCTGCCAGCGTTATGAACTCAAACGGGTCGGCAGCCGGGACTTGGCCGCCCATTTCGCCGCGGTCGCCGCGGGTGAAAAGGTCGAGATCGAGCCGGCGGCGCTGAACCTGGTCGTCCGGGAAGCCCGGGGCAGCGTCAGAGACGGTCTCAGCCTTCTGGATCAGATTTTTTCCTACTGCGGTGACTCGGTGAGCACGGACGAGGTGGTGGACGTGCTCGGTCTGGTCAGCCACCGGATCATTGCCGGCCTGGCTTCGTCTCTTCTCGCCGGCGACCTGGCGGCCGCCCTGGAGCAGCTTGACCAGGTCTATACTTATGGCATGGACTTGAAGCGTTTTATCAACGACCTGCTGGCCTGGTTCCGGGACCTGGTCGTCTGCCGTGTCAGCGGCAAACCGGAGCAGCTGCTGGACCTGGCCGAAGATGAAATGGCGGCGCTGCGGGAAACCGCTGCGGCCCACTCGGTCGAGACCCTGTCGTTCATGTTCAATATATTGATGGAGAGTCTTGAAAAGGCGAGTTTTTCGTCGCGGCCCCGTTTTGCCCTGGAGTTGGCGTTTATCCGGGCGGTACAGGTCCGGGAGGTTGTTCCGGTCACCGATATTCTGGCCCGGCTTGACGCTGTTGCGGCCGGTGTTCCTCCTGAGCCGGAAGATTCCGGTCCTGGAGGCGGCCCGGCCGGCGGCGGCATGGATCGTCCGGCAGCCGCGCCGGTGCGTTCGGAAACGGCCTCTCCTGCCCCGGTGGAATATGGCGCCCCGGACGGCCGCCCCGGACCGGACCGGGAGGTGGCCGCTGTGAAAAAAATAGCACCCTCTGCGCCTGTGCCGGTAGAAGAGGGCACGGAGAAGCGGCAAGAGGCCAAGGCGGTGG
>JAADIK010000138.1 GCA_013151365.1 Deltaproteobacteria bacterium | reverse complement strand
CTAACATCCTACAGCCTAACAGCCTGGAAATAGATACGCTGGAAGTTGATTTTGGTTGTGGGCATCGCCTGCATTAGCATCCGGAAACGATCTTTTTTGCCCGGTCTTCATCCCGGCCGGTCATGCCGGCTCAGGAGGACGCAGGACCGGACTCCACCGGCGGCATCCCGGCAACCTCCCGCCCGGCATGCCTGGCCGCCAGCAGCATATACATCGCCGGCACCACGAAGAGCGTGAACAGGGTGCCGATGGAGAGGCCGGAGGCGATGACCAGGCCCAGGTTGTAACGGCTGACGGCGCCGGCACCGGTGGCCAGGATCAGCGGCAACACGCCGAGAACCATCGCCGCAGTGGTCATCAGAATCGGCCGCAGCCGGATGACCGCCGCCATCTCTATCGCTTCGCGTTTGCTGTGCCCCTGCCGCTGCAGGTTGTTGGCGAATTCGACGATCAGGATGCCGTGCTTGCTGATCAGGCCGATGAGAGTTACCAGGCCGATCTCGGTATAAATGTTGAGGCTGGCGCCGCCGACGCCGAGGCTGATGAAGATCAACGCCCCGCAGATCGACATCGGCACGGTAACCAGAATGATGACCGGATCGCGAAAACTTTCGAACTGGGCCGCCAGGGCGAGAAAGACGATGATCATGGCGAAGAAGAAGGTGACGAGCAAGGCGCTCGACTCCTGCATGAACTGCCGCGACTGGCCGGCGTAATTGATCGAATATCCCTGGGGCAGCGTCTTTGCCGCCAGCTGTTTGAGATAGTTCAGGGCCTGGCCCTGGGTGACGCCAGGAAAGGCCACCCCGGAGATGGTCGCGGCGTTCTGTTGCTGGAAGTGGTTCAGCGATTCCGGCACCACCGAGGTCTCGATATGGGCGATCGTCGAGAGGGGAATCGATTTGCCGGCGGCGCTGCGGATGTAGTAATTTTTCAGCTGATCGGGATTGAGCCGGTAGCGCTGCTGGACCTGCGGAATCACCTTGTAGGAGCGGCCGTCGAGACTGAAATAATTGACATAACCACCGCCGAGCATCGCCGACAGGGCGCCGCCGACATCATGCATCGACAGCCCGAGCTGGGCGGTCAGATTGCGGTCGAGGACCACCTTCGACTGCGGCAGGTCGTACTTGAGGTTGCTGTCGAGAAACATAAACATCCCGCTTCGCTGCGCCTGCCGCAAAAACCTGGACGCCACCAGGTTCAGCCGGTTGAAGGGATCCGTGGTCTGGATGACGAACTGGATCGGCAGGCCCCGGCTGCCGGGCAGCGGCGGGGGCTGAAACGCCACAACCCGCACCCCGGCGATATGACTCAGTTCCCGCTGCAGGACCGGCTGCAGGTCGTTGGTGGTTTTCGTCCGCTCACTCCAGGGCTTGAGCACCATGCCGGCGATGGATCTGCCCGGCATGTCGAGCTGGAAGACGTGATCGGTTTCGGGATGCTTGGCAAAGGTCTGGTAGACGGCCCGGGAGTAGAGCTGCCGCTGTTGCAGGGTAGCGTTCGGAGCCGAGGTGGAAGCGGTGATGATGACCCCCTGATCCTCCTGGGGGGCGAGCTCGGATTTCGCGCCGGCATAAAGAAAATAAATGCTGCCGAGCACGATCAGCGCAAAGACCACCGTCACCGGGAAGTAGTTCAGCGTCCGGTGCAGCAGACGCTGGTAGCGTTGGCGCAGGGCCTCGAACCGGCGGTCGAGAAAGACCACGAGCCTGGCCTGCCAGCCCTTTTGCTGAGAATCGTAGGGTTTGAGCAACCGCGAGCACATCATCGGCGAGAGGGTCAGGGCGACGATCCCCGAGATGGTCACCGCGGCGGCCAGGGTGAAGGCGAATTCGGTGAAGAGCTCGCCGGTGAGCCCCCCCATGAAACCGATCGGGATATAAACGGCCACCAGCACCACGGTCATGACGATGATCGGGTTGGCCAGTTCGCGGGCCGCGGCAATGGCGGCGGCCCGCGGTTGGGCCCCTTCTTCGAGGTGACGGTTGACGTTCTCGACGATGATGATGGCATCATCGACCACCAGGCCGATGGCGAGAACCAGGGCGAGAAGCGTCAGCAGGTTGATGGAAAAATTGAGCGCCATCATGATGGTGAAGGCGCCGATCAGCGACAGCGGGATGGTGATGGTCGGAATCAGCACCGAGCGAAAGGACCCCAGAAAGGCGAAGACGACCAGGGTCACGATCAGCAGCGCCTCGGCCAGGGTGAACTCCACCTCGGTGATCGAATTGCTGACGAACTTGGTCGAATCGTAAATGATCTGTCCGTTGAGCCCTTCCGGAAACTGTTTTCGGATACCCGGGAAAACATTGCGGACCTGCTTGATCACATTGAGCAGGTTGGCCGCCGGCGCCACCTGGATGCCGATGTAGACCGCCCTCTGCCCGTCAAAGGCCACCTGCGAGTCGTAGTTGGCCGCGCCCAGGGTTACGTTGGCGACGTCCCTGAGGCGGACAACGACGCCATTGTGCTGCTTGATGATCAGGTTGCGGAAGTCCGCAAGGGAATGGAGACTGGTGGAGGCGGTCAGGTTCACCTGGACCATCTGGCCCTTGGTTCTGCCCACGGCGGAGAGATAGTCGTTTTTGGCGAGGGCGTTCCAGACATCGGCCGCAGTCAGGTTATAGCCCGCGAGCTTCTTCGGGTTGAGCCAGGCGCGGATGGCGAAGAGCTTTTTGCCGATAATCTCCGCCGTCTGCACCCCGGGAATCGCCTGCAGTTTCGGCTGCACCACGCGGATCAGGTAATCGGTGATCTTGTTCGAGGGTGAGCACTTTGCTGTTGAAGCCGATATACATGGCATCGATCGTCCGCCCGACCTTGACGCTCAGCACCGGCTGCTGGGACTCGGGGGGCAGCTGGTTGCGCACGGCGTTGACCTTGGTGTTGATTTCGGTCAGCGCCTTGTCGGTGTCGGCATTGAGCCGCAAATTGACGGAGATGACGCTCAATCCCTGGGTACTGGTCGAGGTCATGTAATCGATACCGTTGGCCTGGGCGATGGAGTTCTCCAACGGCGTGGTGATGAAGCCGGCGACCAGGTTGGCGTTGGCACCGGTGTAGGCCGTGGCCACCGTGACCACGGCATTCTCCGTGCGCGGAAACTGCAGGATCGGCAGCATGCCGATGGAACGCAGACCGAGCACGAGGATAAACAGGCTCAGGACCGTCGCCAGCACCGGCCGCCGGATAAAAATATCGGTGAATTTCATCAATGTCTCCCGCTTACTCGTCCCTGGGGGTCGGTGCGGCATCATTGGCCGGTTCGATGCTGTTGTTGATGAGCACCGGGGTGCCGTTGTGCAACTTGATCTGCCCCGAGGTCACGACGACACTCCCCGGCTGCACGCCCTTGAGGATGGCCACCTGGTCGCCCCGGGTGGCCCCGGTGGTCACGAATTTCTGTTCGGCCACGAGCCTGGGCCTGCCGTCGCGGCCCCTGCCCTTCTGTTTGACCAGGTAAACGATGTTGCCGTACGGATTGTAGGAAATCGCCGTCTGCGGCAGCGTGACCAGGGATTGCGGCCGGCCGACTTCGATGTCCGTGGTCGCGAACATTCCCGGCACCAGCAGATGGTCCGGGTTACGGAGCATGGCCCGGACCCGGATGTTACGCGTGTCCGGATCGACCTTCGGATTGATGGCCGAGATCTTGCCGGCAAAGATTTTTCCCGCAAAGGCGTCGACCCTGACCGTCACCGCCTGGCCGAGGGCAACCTGGCTGATGGTGCGCTGCGGCAGATAGAAGTCGACAAAGATCGGATCCAGGGCCTGCAGGGTGACGATCTTGGCGCCGGGGTGGAGATATTGCCCGAGGTCCACCGCCCGGATGCCGAGCCGGCCGGCAAAAGGCGCCCGGATGAACTTCTTGCCGACCAAGGCCTGCTGCTCGGCGACCTGGGCCCGGGAACTCTCCAGCCTGGCCATGTCGGCATCCAGGGTCGCCTGGCTGACAGCGTGCCCAAGGAATTGCTGCCGGTCGCGCCGATAGGTCTTCCGGGCGAATTCCGCCGTCGCCTTGAGTGCTTGCAGCTTGGCCCGATCGGAACTGGCGTCCAGTTCGACCAGCAGCGCCCCGGCTTTCACCTCCTGCCCGGACTTGAAGTTGATCTTCACCACCAGGCCACTCACTTCCGGGGCGAGATCGGCGCCGCGTACGGCCTGCAGCGAGCCGACCGCTTCGAGTCGCCGCTGCCAGTCCTGGCTGGCCGCCTTGATCGTCGACACGGTCTGCGGCGGCATCCCCCGCGACGTCATGAACTTTTTAACCATGTGTGCCTTGAACGCCAGAAAGCCGAAAATCCCGCCGAACAGCAAGCCAACGAGAATCAGCATAATTATCATACGCTTGGTCATTCGAAACCTCTTGAGGAAAAAAAATAAGCCGTGGCCGGCGGATCAATCCATTTTCTGTTTAGCCGCAGGGCCTGCGGCGGCCGGGGAGCGGTTCCACCAGCCGCCGCCGAGGGCCTGGAACAGTGCCGCCGTATCCGCATAGCGCTGCGCCCGGGCGGCGATCAGGCCGATGCGCGCCTGTTGGCAATCCCGCTGGGCGACCAGCAGCACCAGGTAGTTCACCGCGCCGAGCCGGAATTGCCGCCGGGTCAGATCGAAACTCGCCCGGGCCGCAGCTTCGGCGGCCGCCCGGGCCAGGAGAGTCCGGGCATCACTGTCGAGGGCGCACAGCACGTCGGCCACATTCCTGAACGCCTGGAGCACCGTCTGTCGATATTGGGCCGCCGCCTGATCATAGGCAGCCACGGCGGCACGGCGCTTGGCGCTTAGCTCGCCGCCGTGGAAGAGCGGCTGCAGGAGGCCGGCCCCGATATTCCAGATCGCCCCTCCACCGGTGAACAGGTCACCGGTGGTGGTAGCCTGGGTGCCGAAGCTGCCGCTCAGGGTTATCCGGGGATAGAGGTTGGCCGTTGCCACGCCGACCGCCGCCCCGGCCTGGTGCAACAACGCTTCGGCGGCGCGGATATCGGGACGCCGGCGGGCCAGGGTCGAGGGCAGGGTGACCGGCAGGACCTCGGGCAGGTGCAGAGAATCCAGCCGGAATACCGGCAGATGCCCGGCGCCCGGCAACTGCCCGGCCAGGACCGCGAGGGCGTGGCGAGTGAAGGCCAGCTGTTTTTGCAGGGGAGGCAGGGTGGCGCCGGTGGTCGCCAGCTGCGACTGCTGCGACAGGACCGAGGCCCTGGACACGGCACCGAGTTCGAATTGCCGCTTCACCATCGCCAGTTGTTTTCGTTCCGCCGCCAGGATATTCCGCGTCGCCGCAATCTGCTCCCGCAGCGCCGCTTCCCGGATCGCGGTGGTCACGATGTTGCCCGTCAACGCCAGGTAAACGCCCTCGAACCGGTAACGCTGATAGTCGACCCGCGCCTGCAGTCCCTCGAGCTGCCGCCGCGTGCCGCCGGCCAGATCCAGGGTGTAGGAGACTCCGACCGAGGCGTTGTAGAGATTGTATTCAATATTCGAGCCGCCGAAGGCCGCCCCGGAGCTGCGCTGACGCTGCGCCGAGAGGTTGGCATCAAGGCGCGGATAGTGCAGCGCCCCGCCGGCGGCGCGGAAGTTCTCCCGGGTCTCGCGCAGTGCCGCCCGGGCCGCGGACAAGGTGGGGCTCTGGGCCAACCCCTGCTTGATCAGGGCATCGAGTGCCGGCGAGCGGAACAGCCGCCACCACCGGGAAGGGAGCTGCCGGGCAAAAGCGAAACGCTGGGCGGCGCCACCGTCGGTCGGCGCGGCGACCGTTTGCGCCGGTAACGGCGAGGCGGTATAGGTGGAGGCGGCCGGGACGGCCGGGGCATGAAAATCAGGACCGACCGTGCAGCCGGCCAAGGCCATCGCCGTGATTCCGGCGATGGCGGCACTCATAAACAACCATTTCATAATTCTAGCTTCCGGTCATGGGGACAGAGGGATTTTCCACCGCAATACGCGGCTCAAGACCGGTCAGCAGCGTCCGCACCGTTTCCTGAATCCGTTGCCGGGCCGCGGCCGGAGTTACTTCCCGGGCCAGGAAATGGTCAAACATCGCCGCGTGAAAGCCGCTGGCGAGCAACAACCTGGCCGCGGACTGCGGCTCGATGTCCGCGACCACCCGGCCCAGCCGCTGCTCGGCCTGCAGGTAAACGGCAAGCGCGGCGACGGAACATTGCGGGCCAACCCCACGTTCATTCAGGATTTCCCGCGTGCGAGCGAGCAACGGCTGGTCGGCATACAGCGAGCAGACAATCGGGACGACCTTGAACTGAAAATCGAACGCCGCCTGCAATGTATGCTCCAGGTTTTCACGCACCGTCCGCTGCCCTACCTGCAGGGGGAGGATCTCCAGCACTTCGCGAAAATCCCCCATACTCTGCTGAACCACCGCGTACAGCAGTTCGGCCTTGTCGCCGAAATGATGGTAAAGCGCCCCTTCGGCCACACCGGCTTCCCTGGCGATCTTGCGGGTGGTCACCCGGGCGAGGCCGTCCCGGCGGAGCAGCCGTTCGGTTGCGAGGATGAGTTTCTGACGCGTTTTGTTCATCGTTATGTCTTGCTGAATCCGTGAGCTTTCTAGAACTGTGCAGATGCGCCGTTATCGGGCGCTCCGCAGGGCATTATCGCCACAACGCGGCCCTGATTTGATCAATCGCTCAAAAATATAGAGCAAATGATCAGAAATATCAAGCGCAATTTTCCAGGCGCCGAGCAATTAAAACCGTCGCGATCCTCCCCCAATAAAAAACGGGTTCCCATGGTCCATGGGAACCCGTTTTTTCCATCTGCAAGCGAGGGAGTTCTCTTCGATTCGGAGCCGACCGATGACCGCCACCTTCGTTGAAAAAATGCCGCCGGTCCCTTCGGGCTTGCGCAGGCCCTTAAAAGAGCATCGCCCGGATAAACTGCCGGTCAAATTCGGGGTGGGAGACGAGGTCCACGGTCATAACCGATCGCACCAGCCC
>JAADIK010000105.1 GCA_013151365.1 Deltaproteobacteria bacterium | reverse complement strand
CCGGGAAGTATAAATATCCCGTTCTCGAATCGGGTCATGACCGAAGCACGGCAGAAATCGTTTTATGGTTACAGATACCAAACGCCTATGAAAAAACGAATAATAGTGACCTGTCTTGTATTGCTCGTGGTGATCGGGATTATCGCCGGCATCAAGGTGTTGCAGATCCGCCGGATGATCGCCAGGGGAAGCCATTTCGTTCCTCCACCCGAGACCATAACCACCGCCCTGGTCCGGCAGGAATCTTGGGGGATGACGATTCCGGCCGTCGGCTCGCTGGAGGCTGTTCAGGGGATGAACCTGACCGCGGAACTGCCGGGCAAGATCAAGGAGATCACCTTCGTATCAGGGGCCAGGGTGAAGAAAGGCGACCTGCTGGTCAAATTCGATACCTCGTCGGAGGAGGCCCAGCTCCGGGCGGCCGAGGCCGAGGCAACCCTCGCCGCCATCAATTTTGACCGTATCGCCAAGCTGGTGGCCGTGAAAAGCATAGCCAAGGCCAAATACGATACCGCTGCGGCCAAACTCAAAGAGGCCAGAGCCCAGTGCGATATCATCCGGGCGGTGATCAACAAGAAAACGGTACGGGCACCCTTTGCCGGGCGTCTCGGTATCCGCATGGTGGACGTGGGGCAGATCCTCGGCAAAGGTGCCCCCATTGTCACGCTCCAGGCACTGGATCCGATTTATGTGAATTTTTCCCTGCCGCAGCAGAACCTCGACATGGTTCATCCGGGTATCACGGTAGAGGTGACCACCGATGCCGGACCGGCCCGGAAAATCGAGGGAAAAATCACCGCGATCAACCCGGAGATCGACAAGGAGACACGGAACGTCAAGATCCAGGCGACCCTGGCGAACACGGAGAAATGGCTGCGGCCCGGCATGTTTGTCAAAGTCGCCGTGGTGCGGCCGCTACGGAAGCAGGTCCTGGCCATCCCCGCCACGGCCGTACTCTACGCCCCCTACGGCAATTCGGTTTTCGTGATTGAGGAGAAAAAAAACAACAAGACCGGCCGGACCGACAAGGTCCTGCGGCAACAATTTGTGCGCCTGGGGGAAAAACGCGGTGATTTTATCGCCGTCGTCTCCGGATTGAAGGCAGGAGAGCATGTTGCCGGCGCCGGTGTTTTCAAGCTGCGCAACGGGATGACGGTTGTGATCGACAACGCCCTGGCCCCTGAATACAAGCTGAAACCACGGCCTGAAGACAGTTGACCGGGAAAGGCACAACCATAACCATGTGAATTTTTTGTTACAAACTCCACACGGCTCTCGCGCAACATGAAATTAACCGACCTTTTTATCCGCCGGCCCGTTCTTTCCCTGGTGATCAGCCTGGTGATCATCATTGCCGGCATCCAGGCGATTCACTCGCTCACCGTCCGCCAGTATCCGCGGAGCGAAAATTCGGTGGTCACGGTGACCACGGTTTATGTCGGCGCCAGCGCGAAACTGGTCCGCGGCTTTATCACCACTCCCCTGGAACGCGCCATAGCTGCGGCCGACGGCATTGATTACATCCAGTCCGAGAGCGCCCGGGGGCGCTCGACAATCAATGTCCGCTTAAAGCTCAATTACGACCCCATCAAGGCGCTGGCGGAAATCAGCTCGAAAGTCGATCAGATCCGCAATGACCTGCCGCCGGAAGCGGAAGTGCCGATTATCAACGTGGAGTCGGCCGACAGCCGCTTCGCCGCCGCCTATCTCAGTTTCACTTCCAAAGTTCTCAAGCAGAATGAAATCACCGACTATCTCGTCCGCAACGTCCAGCCGCGTCTTTCCGCCATCAAAGGCGTGCAGCGCGCGGATATCCTCGGCGCCCGCACCTTTGCCATGCGGATATGGCTCAAGCCCAGCCGGATGGCGGCCCTCAACATCAGCCCGATGCAGGTGCGGCGAGCCCTGGCCGCGAACAACTATCTTGCCGCCGTCGGCCACACCAAAGGTTCGCTCATCCAGATCAACCTGACCGCCGACACGGACCTGCACTCCCCGGGCGAATTCAAACGACTGATCGTCCGCGACCAAAACGGTGCCGTCGTGCGGCTCGGGGACATTGCCGAGGTTGCGCTGGGAGCGGCCGACTATGATACCGAGGTCCATTTTTCCGGGCAGGCGGCGACATTCATCGGCATCTGGCCCCTGCCCAACGCCAATTCCCTTGACGTGATCAAGCGGGTGCGCGCCGAAATGGCCTCGATCCGGAAGGGACTGCCGAGCGGGATGCAGGCGCGGATCGCCTACGATGCCACGGATTACATCAACAACGCCATCAAAGAGGTCCTGAAAACCCTGACCGATACGCTGCTTATCGTCATGCTGGTGATCTTTCTTTTCCTCGGCTCTTTCCGGTCCGTCATCATTCCCCTGGTCGCCATCCCCCTGTCGCTCATCGGCGCGGTCTTTCTCATGCAGGTGTTCGGTTTTACCATCAACCTGCTGACCCTGCTGGCCATTGTGCTTTCCGTGGGACTCGTGGTTGACGACGCCATCGTGGTGGTGGAAAATATTCAGCGCCACCTGAGCGAGGGGAGCACTCCGTTCAACGCCGCAATTATCGGCGCCCGCGAACTGGTCGGCCCGATTATCGCCATGACCATCACCCTGGCCGCGGTCTATGCCCCGATCGGGCTGCAGGGCGGGCTTACCGGCTCCCTTTTCCGCGAGTTCGCCTTCACCCTGGCGGGCGCGGTCATCATTTCCGGGGTCGTGGCGCTGACCCTTTCACCGATGATGTCCGCCCATCTGCTGACTGCGGGAATCGAGACGCACGGGCTGGCCGGCAGAATCTCACGTGACTTCAACCGGTTCAAGGGAGTATACGGCCGCTGGCTCAATGCCACGCTCGACACCCGGCCGGCGGTCTACCTGGTCTGGATCTGCCTGAGCCTCCTCGTTATTCCCATGTTCAGGATGTCACCGGTCGAACTCGCACCCTCCGAGGATCAGGGCGTTATCTTCGGGATCCTCAATGCCTCTGCCGACTCGACCCTTGATCAGACCAGTCATTATGCCGCCGCCATTAACCGGGCATTTCTCAGCGTGCCGGAGACGGATTTCACTTTCCAGATTACCCGGCCGACCTCGGGTTTCAGCGGGATGATCACCAAGCCGTGGGACAAACGTAAACGCAACATATTTCAGATCCTGCCTGAAGTGCGGCAGAAACTGCGCGCCATTCCGGGCATCCAGATCTTCCCGGTAACCCCTCCGGCCCTGCCCGGCGGCGGCCGGTTCCCGGTGGAATTTGTCATCGCCTCGACCGCGGAACCACAGCAGATCCTGAAATTCGCCCGGCAGATCAAGGCCAAGGCCATACAAAGCGGCATGTTCGCCTTTCCGCCGCTGATCGACCTGAAAATCGATCAGCCGCAGTCGGAGATCATGATCGACCGCGACCGGGTGGCGGACCTTGGCCTCAATCTCAAGCAGGTCGGCGCCGATATTGCGGCAATGACGGGCGGTAACTTTGTCAACCGTTTCAACATGGCGGGCCGCAGCTACAAGGTCATTCCCCAGATCAAGCGGGTTGACCGCCTGACGCCGGAGCAGATCAGGAACATTTACATCACCGGGCCGGATGGCCGGCTCGTGCCGCTCAGCGCGGTCGCCACCATTCGCAATTCCACCGTGCCCCGTTCCCTCAACCGATTTCAGCAACTCAACGCCGTTACCATCAGCGGCGTGGCCATGCGGCCGCTCGACGAGGCCCTGCGCCTGCTGGAAAACGAGGCCGCCAAGATTCTGCCCAAGGGCTATGTCATCAACTATACCGGCGAGTCACGCCAGTTGCGCACCGAGGGCAACACCTTCCTGCCGACGTTTATACTGGCCCTGATTCTTGTTTTCCTGGTCCTCGCGGCCCAGTTCAACAGTTTCCGCGACCCCTTCGTCATCCTGGCCGGTTCGGTGCCGCTGGCGATGTTCGGCGCCCTGCTGTTCACGTTTCTGAAAATGCCGGACCCCAATGTCCCCTTCTGGACCCACGGCTGGACCACAACGCTCAACATCTATTCGCAAATCGGGCTGGTGACGCTCGTCGGTCTCATAGCGAAAAACGGCATCCTCATCGTCGAGTTCGCCAACAAGCTGCAGGAGCGGGGCCGCCCTAAGCGGCAGGCGGTGCACGAGGCGGCCATGACCCGGCTGCGCCCCATTCTCATGACCAGCGTCGCCACCGTCGCCGGTCACTTCCC
>JAADIK010000066.1 GCA_013151365.1 Deltaproteobacteria bacterium | reverse complement strand
GGGGCGCCCGATAACGGCGCATCTGCTGCGTTGGCAACTCGTTGATATCACACCAGGATAATCAACCTCGTTGCCGCCTTGCATCTGCACCATTCTCGAACGCTCACGGATCCAGGAATGCTTTCACTTTTTCCAGCAGGATTTCACGGCCGAAGATTTTCGCGGCCAACTGCCGGACCGGTTCCGTGCAGTCGGAAACAAAAAAGCGGCTTGGTGCCCGGTTATCCCGTAGACGTTCCCGTAGCTCAGGGTTGTGGTGCAGGAATTCCCGCACATGCAGGGCCACCTCGACTGAGGAGTCGATCAGGTTGACCCGGCGGCCGATCCGCGGACCGATCAGGTGCTTGAGGAGCGGATAATGGGTGCAGCCGAGGACCAGGGTGTCGATTTTTTCGCGCCGCAGCGGATGCAGGTATCGGCGCAGGATCATCTTGGTTTCCCGCCTGGACAACCAGCCTTCCTCGACCAGCGGCACCAGCAGGGGGCAGGGGCGGCTGAATATCCTGGCGCCGGGCAGCAGCGTCTGGATACGCTGTTCGTATATGCCGCTCTTGACGGTGGCCCGGGTGCCGATGACGCCGATGCGGCCGTTTTTACTGATTGTCGCGGCTTTGCGCGTTGCCGGGCCGATCACGTCCAGGACCGGTACGTCGTAATGAAGCCGCAGGGCGGCCGAAGCCGTGCTGGCCGCACTGTTGCAGGCAACAACGATCAGTCCGGCCCCCCGGTCAAGCAGAAAGTCGGTGTTGTTTCTGGAATAACCGATAATGGTTTCAGGACTTTTGGAACCATAGGGGGTTCGGGCAATATCGCCGAAATAGATGAGGGGGTAGCCCGGACAAAGCTGCTCGATTGCCCGGGCTACCGTCATGCCGCCGACACCGGAATCAAAGATGCCGATCATGTATCCTGAATCCGTGACGGCTTGAGGTAATTCTCCACACAATATGTGGAATTTGTTGCATTATTGCCGAATAAACACATTTTCCGGTCTTCACCGCGCCGCCCTGCGGTTTGCCCGATAACGGCGCATTGCGTTGGCAACTCGTTGATATCACACCAGGATAATCAACCTCGTTGCCGCCTTGCATCTGCACCGTTCTCGAACGCTCACGGATTCAGGGTATTTTGCGGTCTGTTGGAAAAATTAAGGAAAGGGCCGGGGCCGGTTTATTTTCTCTTTTTGGTACGGGCGGCGATGGCCTTTTTCAGGTTTTCCGGCAGGCCGCGTTTTTTCCCTGACCTGGAACGTTTCTCGGAAAGCGCTTTGGCACAGAGCGGCTGCCGCATGGAAAAGCCGTATTTCTTCCGGTATTCTCTCGGCGTCAGGCCGTGACTGCTCAGGTGTTTGGGGGAAAGCATCTTGAAGCTCTGGCCGCATTCAAGACAGATAACCTTGTTTTTCTGAATGGACCGCTCGGGCGCCATGGTCTGCTCGGTTCCGGATAGTTCCAGGGGTTGGCCGGCCGCTTCCGCGTCCTGCAGGCACTTGAGTGTCTGAAAGGTTTCATTGAGGGCGCCTTTGATCTCGTCACTGGACATCTCTTTGGTACCGATCTGCGACTGGACGATTTCCGCTGTCATTTCAACAAGTGATTTGCTCATGTTTTTCTCCTGTAGTTAGGGGATTGTTATCGGGACAAATATTAAAAAATAAAAATTTTAATGTGATTCTGAATGAAACCCGGCTTGATAGATCATTGTCGGTGTTTGTCACTGCATCCCTTTTTTTTCGTGGATGACATCGGCAGGATCGTTACGTCTCTCCCGCGCAGGCGGAAGTCCGGTATTTTTTGACCGAGTTTGGTATAGAACCACATTTTTTATGGTAATGGCTGAACATATTAAATGAGTAAAAAAAAGATTGCAAACATTTTATTCATATAATTTGTTTTTTGTTGCTTCCTGTAGCCGAATTATTTTTAAAGATCGGTTTGGCTGGAGAACATTTTTTATTTTGCTATTATGCAGTGGTTTGTTCCTTATTGCTCTGTTCGTTGTTATGTTCTATCGCTTCTTACCCTGCTGCGATGAATCGACTTCCTGCTTTTTAAGAAAACTTCTTGTTAGGTTGGAAACGTCTATAAAACGATGGTTGACATGGGGGAGGGGCGGGATTAAAATAAAAGATTGAAAGTTTCTCTAACGGGAAGTTAGTTTAATTTCCGGATTCGTGACGGCTTTCGGTGACATTCCGTGCAATATGCGTAAGTTATCGCATTGTTGCCGGATAAGTTCATTTTCCGGCCTTCACCGCTCACGGATTCGGCAACTGTTTAACTTTTTTATTATTTTTTTGACGAGAGGTGTTCTCGTGCCGATTTATGAATATGAATGTGCGGCTTGCGACAAGGTGTTTGAGGTACAGCAACATATGACCGATAACCCGCTGGAAACCTGCCCTGACTGCGGCGGCTCCGTGCGGAAGCTGGTCTCGATGAGTTCCTTTCAGCTCAAGGGAAGGGGTTGGTATGCCGATGGATATTGCGGTCAGTCCAACGGCAAGGGGACAAACGGCGGTCCGCCCGGCGCCAAGAGTAAAAACGGCAAGTCGGTGGCCAAGAAAGAGGGTGGTACGTCGTCCCCGCCGTGCAAGACCGGCGGCGACAGCTGCAAGGGCTGCCCGGCTGCGGCCTGAAATATTTCTTAATCTGCGATTACCGGGGTCGCCGCCCGGCCGGGCGGGACTCCGGATTCGTAACGGTTCTCCGGGGATGCAAAACATAGTCTCTACCTCAAACCTGTAAGAGTGCAGCAGTGCCTCAGATGTGCACGATCAGGACGGGTGGGCTATAGCCCCTCTATGCCGCACGTTCTGAGCGTGTGCAGATGAGGTGCTGCTGAACTCTTACAGGCGCCGTGGTTTACGGCTTGGTAATAAGGGCCATGGCGTCGCCGTAGCTGAAAAAACGGTAGCCGAGATCAATGGCCTCCCGGTAACAGTGCATAATTTTCTCCCGCCCGGCCAGGGCCGAGACCAGGAAGAGCAGTGATGACCGGGGCAGGTGGAAGTTGGTGATCAGGTTGTCTACGACCCGGAATTGAAACCCGGGATAGATATACAAACCGCATAATCCCCGTCGTGCCCGGACTTGGCCGGATTCCGCCGCCGCAAATTCGAGGGTTCGCACGGTCGTTGTGCCTACGGCCCAGATGCGGCGGCCTGATCTTTTAGCCTGGTTGACCATCTGCGCCGTTTCTGCCGGCACTTCAATGTATTCTTCATGAATCCGGTGTTCCCGGATATCCTCAGTCCGCACCGGCGCAAAGGTACCGTAACCCACATGCAGGGTGACGGCGGCGATGTTGATTCCCCGGCGCCGGATGTCTTCCAGCAGGGCGGCGGAGAAGTGGAGACCGGCGGTCGGGGCGGCTACCGACCCGGTCTGCACCGCATACTTGGTCTGATACCTGCGGGCGTCTTCAGCGCTGTCGCCATGGGGCCGCCTGATATAGGGCGGCAGCGGTATCCGGCCGTAGCGGCCCAGCAGGTCGGTAAGCGTTTTTCCCTCCGTTGCCGGAAAGTGCAAAAGGATTTCGGCCTTGCCGCCATCAAGGAGTTCCCGGACCGTGGCCCGCAGGTCTTCTCCGAAGAATATAGAGCTGCCCGGTTTGGGGCGTTTGGAGCTCTTGATCAGGGCAAGCGCCGCCGCGCTTTGCCATCCTGCCGCGTCCGGGTCCGGTTGTATCGGTGCCGGATAGTGGAGAAGCAGGACCTCCGCCTTGCCGCCGGTTGCCTTCCGGCCCTGCAGGCGGGCCGGAAAGACTCTGGTGTCGTTGACCACCAGCAGGTCGCCCGATCGCAGGTAGTCCGTTATGTCGGCGAATCGTCTATGGGTGATGGTCTCGTTTTCGCAGTCGAGAACGGCAAGCCGTGATTGATCGCGGCGGGCGGCCGGATGCTGGGCGATATTCTCCGGCGGCAGGTCGTAATTGTAGGCGTCAAGGTCAAAAGAGTTCGGCATGGATTGCTTGGTCGTTGCAGTGTGGAGGTTGTCGTTCATCACCTTGGTAACGTTGAAATTATCCTGAATCTGTTGGCCTTGGCGGTTTTTTTCGCCTTGCCCTGCAAGGGATTCTTTTGCTACACTACGCCGCATGATTATAGTTGGAGGTTGAGGTCCTGTCGGCCCGGCCTCTTGGCCGCGCCTGAGAATTCCGCCGGCGTTTCTCTGTGTATGGCCCATGAAATGACGGGGCAGGGTGGCGGACCCTGCCGGAATTCCGCACAAGGATGCCTATGTACCTGGTGACCTCGGCCACTGAAAATGAAATGCAGCCCTTTCAGGCTGTCTGCCCCGGCGGCGAGGGGGTGCGGCAACTGGTCACCGGCCTGGGGCCGCTGGAAACCGCGGTTCGTCTCTATTCCTGGTTGAGCCGTCATCCCGGGCCGGTCAGCGGCGTTATCAATTTCGGCGTGGCCGGAGCGTACACCGGTTCCCCTGGTCTGACAAGTCCCGGGCTGCTCGATATCTGCCTGGCTGAACGCGAAGTCCTGGGCGATCTCGGTATCTGTTTCGCGGACCGGATTGAACGGTTTTCGGATAAAAAACTGCGGGCTTACGATACGTTTACGCTGGACCGCGAGCTGCGCGCCCAAGCCCGGCGGGCCTTGTCTGCGGAGAATATTTCCTTTCACTGCGGCACGTTTATTACGGTCAACTGTGCCAGCGGTACCGCCCGGCGCGGCGCCATGCTTGCCGCCGCTCACCGGGGACTTTGTGAAAACATGGAGGGGGCCGCCGTGGCGCGCGTCTGCGAAGAGTTTCATCTGCCCTGTCTCGAGCTGCGCTGCATCAGCAACATGGTGGAAGACCGAGACCCCGGCCGTTGGCAGCTGGAAAAGGCGTGTGTCCGGGCCGCCGAAGTGACGGCCGTCCTGGTCCGGCACCTGCCGGTCCGGCCTTCGAGGGCCGCGAAGGAGTAGTTCATGGCTGCGGAACTGACAATCGGCTATTCCCCCTGCCCCAACGATACCTTTATTTTTTATGCCTTGATGCACGGCAAGGTCGGCCTTGAGCATATCTCCTTTGCCGACGAGATCCTGGATGATGTTGAAACCCTCAACCGCTGGGCACTGGAAGGACGGCTTGATGTCAGCAAGCTCTCTTTTCACGCCCTGGGACACGTGTTGGACCGCTATGTCATGTTGACGGCGGGCGCGGCGCTGGGACGCGGCTGCGGGCCGCTCCTGGTGACGACGGGCCGGGCCCTGAACATGGAGGACTGGAGTATCGCCATCCCGGGCCGCTATACGACGGCCGCCATGCTGCTCCGTTTGTATGCGCCCCGGTGCGGGAACCTCCGGCTTATGCGCTTTGATGAAATCATGGAGGCGGTGCGCCGGGGCCGGGTGGATGCCGGGGTCATCATCCACGAGAGCCGCTTTACCTACCAGGACCACGGCCTGGAATGCGTGCAGGACCTGGGCGCCTGGTGGGAGGAGCTGACCGGCCTGCCGATTCCGCTCGGCTGTATTGCCGCCCGGAGAACGCTTGGCGATACGGTGCTCGGGGAAATCGACCGGGCGGTCCGGGCCAGCCTCCAGTGGGCTCGGGCCCATCCGGAGCAGTGCCGGGACTATATCCGGCAGCACGCCCGGGAGTTGGATGAGCCGATTCTCAGGAGCCATATCGACCTGTATGTCAATGATTTTTCCCTGGGTGTCGGCGAGGAGGGCCGGGCGGCCGTGGCTGAGTTTTTCCGGCGCGGCCGGGCGGCCGGACTTTTTCCCGAGAGCGATACCCCGGCCTGGGTCGGCACGGATTCAGGTAAAAATGAATGAAGACAAACGCTGAAGGGCCCGAAGACTCCTTTTTGCATCGACTGCCGGTCCTCGGGATATGCGGTTCCAGCGGCGCCGGCAAGACGACCTTGATCGAGGCCGTGGTCCCGCTGCTGCTGGCCCGGGGGATCCGCGTCGCCGTGGTCAAGTATGACGCCCGTAATGTCCTGGTTGATCGACCGGGAAAAGACAGTGACCGGTTTTACCGGGCCGGGGCCGATGTCTGGCTGTCAGGGGAGGGGATGTTCGGGCGCCGGCACCGGAACCCCGGGTTCAAGATGTTGCTCGCCGGCCTGTGCCGGAGCTATGACCTGGTCCTGGTCGAAGGGCATGCCGGAACTCCGGTTGCCAAACTCTGGCTGCTCGGCGAAGGCCATTCGGAGCCAGTGCCGGGTCCGGGGCCGATCCTCCATGTTTTGCCCTGGCGTCAGGCCGAAGCAAAGGCTGTCCTGGCCTGGATCACGGCCTGGCTTGACCGGCAGTGGTGTGCGGCCCCGGTGTGGGGCTGCGTGCTGATCGGCGGCCGGAGCAGGCGCATGGGGCGGCCCAAGCATCTGCTCCGCCGGGAAGGGCGGACCTGGCTCGAAGGAGCGGTGGCGAAATTGCGGGAAAAGGTTGACCGGGTCGTGATCTCGGGCCAGGGGGAGATCCCTGCCGCTCTCGCGGATGTCCCCTGTATTCCCGACGCCCCGGGGGCGGCCGGCCCCCTGGCCGGTATTTTATCCGTTATGCGTTGGCAGCCCTGTGTGAGCTGGCTGGTCACGGCCTGCGATCAGCCGTGTCTGCAGCCCGGGGCCCTGGACTGGCTGCTCGCCACCAGGCGCCCCGGCGTCTGGGCCATCCTGCCCGACCTCCGGGGTGACGGCCGGCCGGAACCGTTGCTGGCTTATTATGATTTCCGCTGCCGGGACGACCTGGAGGAGATCGCCGCCTCGGGCCGCTTCCGGCTCGGGAGCCTGGCGGGGCGGTCGGCCGTTATCTCGCCCCGGCCTCCGGCGCATTTGCGGCAATCATGGCTCAACATAAATATACCGGCCGATATTCCATCGTCCGGCCCTTTATGTTGACAGGCTGGTTTCATGGTGTAAATTATTATTTTACTGAGAATCATTTCCGGTCGTGACTCGGCTTGGTGATGAAAACAAAAAACAGAACAATAACTATTTCAGGGAATACCACATGAAGTATTTGAAAAATAAGAAATATCTCAAAAATAAGAGCATGAGAAAAATAGGTTTGATCCTCTTCGGACTCGTGGTCCTGGTTATGAGCGTGACCGTGGCCGGTGCCAGCACCCGGATGCCGCCGTTCACCCTGTCTTCCGCCGTTAGCGGCCAGACGGTCAGCAGTGCCGCCTTCAAAGGCAAGGTTCTGCTGATTACCTTCTTTGCCACCTGGTGTCCGCCCTGTCGTCATGAAATCCCGAACCTTATTCAGCTTAATAGAAAATTCGGGCCGCAGGGATTTTCCGTCATCGCTCTTTCCGTCGACCAGGGCGGCCCCGGGATCGTTGCCAAACTTGTTAAACAGGAGAATATCAATTATCCCGTGCTGATGTCGGAGCGGTCAACGACCAGGGATTTCGGCGGCATTGTCGGTATTCCCACCTCTTTCCTGGTCAACCGGGCGGGCAATGTGGTGAAGCGCTATCCCGGCTATACCTCCATGGCCCTGCTGGAGAAGGATATTCTGTCGGTTTTGCGGTAAGATTACGTCTTTTTCGACTTTTTATTGACAATGCCAGGTTAAACTTTTATATTTTTCCGTGGTTGCAGAAAAGTTGGACGGGATCAATTTTCAATTTAATCTGAAAAGGAGAGAATTATGAAAAAACTGGTAACTGTATTAATGGTTACGGCTTTCACCTTGAGTGTAGCCGGATTTGCAATGGCGAGAGAGGTAAGGTGCACCGTAAACAGCGTCAGTGGCCATACCGTCACCATGACCTGCAGGAAGGCCGACAAACTGAAAGCCGGTGACAAAGTAAAAGTCAAAACTGCCGTCAAGCAGGCCCTGGAAGGTTGCTGAGCGACAGGACGTTTTTTTCTTATTGCAAAGAGCCGGTTGATGACTCCCGTCATCAACCGGCTCTTTTTTTGTTTTTTTTTGCAGTCCCGCCAGGCAATTGTAACTGGTCACAGGGTGTGAAACTCTACGTTATTCCTTACATCCAAGCGCCGACTGACGCATCTTGCACGTCCCTTGGTGTTATCTGTCTCTTGACATGACACGGGTTCCGGCCCGGATCGTAACTGGTGTCCGGCCCGGCAACGAGGTTTTTTGTCCGGCCCGGCTTTTTTTATTTTATTTTTTTGTTTATATTTTTTGTTTATATCGTTGATGGGAGTTTTATATGGATCCGCAGACATTGCCTGCCGCCGAGCAGGTTATTTATCAGAGAATAAAGAACGAATATCAGGTTGCCTTTGAGC
>JAADIK010000145.1 GCA_013151365.1 Deltaproteobacteria bacterium | reverse complement strand
GGGATGCACCGTTACAGTCGTCTTCCAGCGTCGCCAGAGAGCCGGCTATCGCCTCCTCGATGTCGGCCGGCACCCGGGCATTGCGGACGGCAATCACGATTTCATCCGAGACCCGTTCGAGAGCGCCCGGCTCGGCCGGATCAAGCCCGGCTAACCGCCGGTCGATTTCCCCGCGCAGGTCGTTGCACTCCAGGAAATAATTGCCGGCCGTGGTGGTGACGACAAAACCGGGCGGAACCGGCAGCTTGAGCCGGTTTTTCAACCGGGCCAGGTTGAAGGCCTTGCCGCCCACCAGCCCGTCATCCCGGGCAGAAATCTCCTCGAGTCCGACCACAAAGGGTGGCGCGAAATCAAGCTCCGGCGGGGCCAGCATGAAACGGATATAAAAATCTATCTTCTTGAAATAGTCCGATAGGGAGAGATAAGAACCCGGCGCCATGGCCTGGAGGCAGTCAATCATGGCACCCACTGTTCCGGCCAGTTCCTCGTACCGCTGGGCGATGGCAGCGAGATCGAATTTCTGCTGCCGGTAAAAAATCTCTTCAAGTTCGGCGATCAATTCGTGGGCTCGCCGATCCTGGTCGAGCAAACGCTTGAATGCCTCATATTTCTCCCGCAGCACCGTGCCTGGAGAAAAAATCTGGTAGGTCCAGTGTTTGAAGAGCCGGTTCACAAACATCACCCCCTCCCCGATACTTTAACGCCCGCCTGAACCTCCCGATCTCGCGCGATAGAATATAACCTGGGACTGCATGGAAATCACCTCAAGCAGTCACGGCTTATTCTTCACTTACAGGCTGGTTAAACTGTTCCACGTATAATTCCGAAGCCTTGGCCTGTTCCCCGGCGACATAAGTAAATATATCATGATAATTATCAAGGAGAAGGTTTACTATCCTGGAATCCAAAAGCCCTTTTTCAGCCTGCTTCTTTAGAATCCTGATAACTTCTTTTTTTGACATCCCGGGCCGGTAAGGGCGGTCTTCGGCAAGCGCTGTAAAAATATCGGCGACGGCCATAATCCGTGCCTTGCTATCAAGTTCAGTCGCAACACAATGAAAAGGATAGCCTGAACCATCTAATTTCTCATGGTGATATGCCGCCCATTCGGCAATTTGCTTAAGCCCTGTAATCGTATTAATCAATGAATAAGTAAAGTATGTATGCGACTTGATAACCGCGAATTCTTCTCGGGTCAGCTTGCCGTCTTTTTCAAGAATTCTCTCCGGTATCGCTAACTTGCCAAGGTCATGCAAATCTCCGGCCACCCCCATGAGTTGTATTTCCGTATCGGTAAGACCGAATATGCCGGACATTTTCGTGGCACAGGCCGAGACCCCGGTTGAATGGGTCGAGGTAAATCTTGATTTAAAGTCGATAATACTTTTAAAGGTCTTGGCAATGGGAGATATTCCCAATATATCGATTTCCCTAGCTTTATAAGGGCCGGTATGAAGTAAAATGGAATATAGCCGCGGCGAAGCCAAGTCCAGCCAAAACTCCTCGCGCCTGGCGGTTTTCACAAACATATCGACAACATCGGGATGAAATGTCTCACCTGACAAGGAAACAATTTCGGCGATAACCTGATCATGTTGATGTAAAATATAGTGATCTCGATTCACTAAACGCTCGACGTAATCCGCAAGTGAAATAATTTGCGAGCCTAAGACATATGGCGTATCGATAGGTTTATGCCAACTGCACCATTTTCTATGGTGGAACCTGACCAGGTCTGATTTATCGCTTAAGAAAGGAATTTGATTCAATAAGAAAGCGCCGCGCGTGCAGTGCGGGGAAGTATCATCCCTTTCAAACCTGATGAAAGCAAGTTTTTCTTCAACCCTGAAAAATCCGATATCATGCAGTAACGCCGCGACGAATATATCCTCCGTCATTTTTTCCGACAAGCCGGCGGTCTTTGTAATCTCCCACGCGATAAAGGCTGTACGTTGCTGATGCTGCGCCATTTCCGGGCTTGCCAAATCCATCGCATCAGATAGAGAAAGCAGAAAATTGCCTAGATTAACAGATACCCCTCGCTCCATCATCTCACCTCTATTTTTTTGAACCTGAGTCCGTGAACGTTCGAAACGGTGCGGATGCGCCGTTATCGGGTACCCCGCAGGGCGGCGCGGTGAAGACCTAAAAATTGCGCTTTTCGGCAATAATGCAACAAACTCTACATATTCGTATGAATTATCGCCTCAAGCCGTTACGGATTCAACCATCATCATTAGAGGATATTCCGGCGGCTAATAAATTACTACACACAATCAAGGTCATGTCAAGCGACAAAAACGTAAGTTTGCGAAGGAATTCGGCGTTCAGGCAAGGCCCGGCCGCAGGCGCACGGCAATACCATGGAGCTGAAGCCGGAATGCCGAAGGACGAGCAAAATGCACCGGTTGGCGCTTGACAGGACCCCTGATTCGTTAGCGTTCGGGAGCGGGCAGATGCAAGGCGGCAACGATGTCGATTATCCCGGTGTGATATCAAGGAATTGTCAGCGCAGCAGATGTGCCGGCCTCAAAGTTCACAGGAGTTTCAGTTTTTCAAGCTGCTTAAGTAACTTTTTCGCCTCTTTCCGCAGAGGAGCGGGGACGCTCTTGTTGTCTTTTGACTGGTTCAGATAGTGCCCGGCGAACTTGATCTTACCTTCATAAAGATAATATTTACCCAGATAGAAATAACTTGTGCCCGTCATCCCCTCTTTTTCCTTGATCCGGCCAAGATCGTAATAGACCTTGGCATATTCGGGCATGGCCCGGGCGACCTTGTCATACAGTTTTTCGGCGGCCTTGATCTCGCCTTTTTTCTCCAGGACCCGGGCCAGGTTGACGGCGGCATACATGTCGTCCGGGTCCCGGTCGGCGGCCTGACTCAGCAGGATATAGGCCCGGTCAAGGTTCCCTGAATCCAGGTACATAACCCCGGCATCCACCTCCAGGATGGACCGGTCCGGATATTGTTTGCGGACCAGGGCCATGTCCGCCAGGGCCTTCTTGAAATTCAGCCCCTGCGCCTCGAGCAGGGCGAGACCGTAGGTCGCCATGGCCGATTGCTCCCGGTTCTTGCTTGATGCCAGGCTGTTGGTAAAGTATATCCGCGCCTTCTGCGGATCATTGCCGGCAACGAACACCCGGCTCTTCATGCGCAGGAATGCAAAATTATCAGTTTTTATGTAATGATTCTTTTTCCCCCTGGCGTTTTGCAGAGTGATCAGCGACTGGACATAGTCAAGCCGGGCCTCGGGATTGGGATGGGTCTGCAGGTAAGGCGGGACATGGCCCATGCTATAGCGGGAGATCCGGCGCATGGTTTTCAGCATATCCACCATGGCCTCGGGATTGCGGTGCAGCTTGTTCATCCAGTCAAAAGAAAGCCGGTCGGCCTGCTCTTCGTCTTCACGGCTGAAGTGGAGATCCACGGCCTGGCCGGCGGCGACAAAACCGGTAAACAACCCCTGGGCCAGGGCGGGATCACCAAGCGCCAGGCTGGCCATACCCAAGGCCATGGAGATGGCGCCGACCTTGGCGTTCTTTTCCGAACCGCTGGCGATATGCCGGCTGACCACATGGCCGATTTCGTGGGCCATGACACTGACCAGTTCATCCTCGGTCTTCATGGTCTCGATCAGGCCGGTATAAAAAAAGACCAACCCCGCCGGCGCGGCAAAGGCGTTGAACTGATCACTCTGAACCACAAAAAAATGATACTTGAAATACTGCGGCCCCGCTACGGCCAGGATCTCCCGGCCCAGGTGGTTCATATACTGCGAGATATCGGGATCATCGAGAAGGTGAAACCGGGTCCTTATTTTATAGAGAAGTTTCTGGCCGATCTCTCGTTCTTCGCCGATGGTCATGGCCTTGGCCGTGGGCACCCCGACCATCATCCTGCCGGCGACCAGCACCAGGCAGAGAAAGAGGGAGACCAGGCTCCGGCCCCAGCCGTGATGTTTTAACCTCACTCCATACATAATATATTTTCAGCCCCCTGATAACGAGCTCAAGCCGTGGCGTCTTACCCCGGTTCTTGACCCGGTTTATGCGAATTTTACGTCAGTTCCATGGTAACAATAGTTCCTGTATGCCGGACAGGCAAGGTACAAGTCTGAAAGAGGAAAGATCGATGGAAAAACACGCCGTGACCGGGCCAAAAAGACCGTTTCCGGCCGGCCGCCATCTAACGGTTGCCGTTCACCCGTGCATAGAGTA
>JAADIK010000064.1 GCA_013151365.1 Deltaproteobacteria bacterium | reverse complement strand
CGATCAGGCAGGCCCCGGCCAGCACGAAGATATTGCTGCCCCTCGCTCTTTCCCGGTCATGGGCGGCGAGCCACCAGGCCAGGGCCAGGTGGCCGGTGGCGATAATCACGATCGTGATGTCGAACCACCTGACGTCTCCGAACCAGGCCGTCGGCACGGTGTGCCCCGCCCAGAAGGCGCCGATCGCACACATGGTCGGCAGCAGGCTTTCAAAAACTCCCAGTTGTAAATCTTTCCTGAGGACACTCATCACCACCGTGGCTGCATAAACGCCCCAGAACAGAAAGAGCATGGTGAATAACCAGGTGGGGTACATTCCTACCATCGACGGCTCGGCACAGGAATAGATGGTATTCATCTTGGAAACCCAGAGCAGCCAGAAAAATACGGAGAGGACAAGGGTGAACCACCGCAGGTGGCGGCACACCATATGTTTGAAAGCATAGAAGGCGGCAATAACGGCGGCGAGAAGAACAAGGCCGAGAACCGGGTAGACGGGGGCGGGCAGGTCGATCGCCATGGCGACCGCCGCGGCACCGGGAACGGCCAGGCAGATAAGGAACGAGGCCTCGTAACGAAGGCTCATGGCAAAGACCAGGGCGCTGGCGATAAAGATAATGGCGTATGCCCCGACGGTGGACAGCGAGCCGAAACGGATATGGGTTTCAAGGACCACGGAAAAGAGAAGCAGGATTCCGCAACCCGGAAATACCGGGGCCAGCCGGCTTTTCTTTTCATAGAGCCGCCAGCCGGTGACGATGAGCAGGGCGGCATAGGTCATGCCGAGCAGTGAACCGATATGGGAATTGATAATCCCGTTATCGGTGATTGTTCTCAGAATCAGGGCGATAACCAGCAGGAAACATATCGTTGCAATGCGCGGCAACAGCACCCCGGTGTTGATCAGCGTGGGGGGACGTCCGGCGGGTTGCGGATACTGCTGTTGTTTTGCCGCCGGTATGCGGTCGCCGTCCCGGCGTCCGGTTATGATTTCTCCGCTTTCAAGAGTCGACACCCGCTCCGATAACTGCTCCACTCTCGTCGTCAAAGCCTGGAGTTGCTTTGCCAGGCGCTCGACGACGGGCTCGGTTTCTCCTTTACCGCAATTCATTTTTTCTCCTGTTTTATCTGCTTAACATACCATTTGTTTTAAGCCGTTGGCTGGATGAGATCGGGGATTTTCCGCATATTTTGCTTGCAATATCGTTAGCAACTATTTACTTTGCAGGCCGTCGTGGTGCCACTGTGTAGTATTGACCTATACCACGATGTGACGTCGCAAATCAAATGGTAATTATGGTTTTGGAGAAAATTCAAGTTGCAATTCCGGGTCCCCTCCGCCATAGAGGGACAGCGGTTTGCCGAGTCGTTTGAATTCCGGCCTGCCCGGCGGGGAGGCCTTTTAAATTCGTATCCATACCCCTCCTGTAGAGGGGCGTAATATCTCCATAAACAAGGAAAAAGGAGGCCTTCTATGAAGAATCATGTACTGCGGCCGCTGTGGTTGGCGATTGTGTTCGTTGCTGCCATTTTGTTGGCCAGGTACTATGTCGTTCCCTCTGATTTCGGGGTGCACCCCGGTGTGCACGGCAAAAGTTTCACCTATGGATTCTACCGCCAGGGCGATATCCAGGACTGGAAGAATTTTAAGGTGAAATATCGCGGCCGGGATCTCTGTGCGGATTGCCATGACAAAGAGTTTGCGAAAATTAAAGCCTCCCCCCATTCAATTATCCAGTGTGAAAATTGTCACGGTCCGGCCATCGATCACCCGGATAACCCCGCCACCCTGAAAATTAACCGGTCTCGAGCCCTTTGCCTGCGCTGTCATGCCGATCTCGGCTATCCGGACAGCAACAGGGCGCAGATACCCGGAATTGATCCCAAGGAACATAATGCGGGTGAAGCCTGTGTTGATTGCCATAATCCGCATAACCCTGACTTGGAGGATATGGAATGAGTTGTTCGCGCAGAACATTGCTGAAAAATACGGTAAAAGGCGCTATCGCCGGGGCGGTGCCGCTTTCCGCCCTTAAGTTCCTCAGCCCGACCGAGGTCAAGGCGGCAATCGGTGATGCCAAGGTCAGGTGGGGTTTTCTGGTCGACACGACCAAGTGCGTTGGTTGCGGTTTCTGTGTCAAGGCCTGCAAGAAAGAAAACGAGGTGCCCTATGACGCTCCGGTGACCAGGACCTGGGTAGAGCGATACGTGATCACCAAAGATAAAAAGGCCCATATCGATTCTCCCATGGGGGGCCGTGACGGTTTTACCAGCCGGCAAATCAAAGACGATGGTGAGCCGCCGGAAAACATTCCCCCGGAGGAGATAACCAAGGCCTTCTTTGTGCCCAAGCTCTGTAACCAATGCGAAAATCCGGTCTGTGTTCAGGTCTGTCCCGTGGGAGCGACCTATCAGACTCCGGACGGCGTGGTTCTGGTCGACCGGACCTGGTGCATCGGCTGCGGTTACTGCATCATGGCCTGTCCCTATGGCGTCCGTTTTTTCCATCCCAAGTACCATACCGCCGAGAAATGCACCTTTTGCTACCACCGTATCACCAAGGGGCTGAAAACGGCCTGTGTCGATGCCTGTCCATTCGGAGCGCGGCGGATCGGCAACCTGAAGGATCCCAACGATCCGGTGACCAAGGCGATCCTGTCGGAAAGAGTGGCAGTCCTCAAGGATGAATACGGCACCAAACCCCAGGTCTTCTATATCGGCCTGGATTACGATGTGAGGTAACAGAGATGACTGAACTGTATGCGGTACACGGGTTGGCATGGACAACCAAGGAGTTGTTTGTTTACCCGAACGAGTTTATTTACTGGAGTATTCAGATTGTTCTGTATCCGTACATGACCGGCCTGGTGGCCGGGGCGTTTGTTCTTTCGTCCCTCTATCATGTTTTCGGACAGAAGGATTTGCGTGACCTGGCCAGGTTCTCATTGGTTTTTTCCCTGGCCCTGCTGCCGGTGGCCCTGCTGCCCCTGCTCCTGCACCTGCAGCATCCGTTCCGGGGGATGAACGTCTTGTTCACTCCTCACTTTACTTCGGCTATTTCCGCCTTTGGTATTGTCTTTTCCACGTACGGTATCATCGTGTTGAGTGAAATATGGTTTGTCTATCGTAAGTTTTTTGTTGAACAGACGATCGCCCTCAAGGGGGCGAAAGGCTTCGGCGATTCCTTCAAGCGCGGCATTTACCATATTCTTCTTCTCGGTGCCTATAACATCAGCGACGAGGCAGTTGCCAAAGACAAGAAGGCGGTCAAGCTGCTTGCCGCAATCGGCATCCCGGTCGCCTGCTTTCTGCATGGCTATGCCGGTTTTATCTTCGGGTCGGTCAAGGCGAACGCCCTCTGGATGTCACCGCTCATGCCGGTTATTTTCATTATGTCGGCCGTGGTTTCCGGTATCGCGCTCTGTATGATTACCTATATCGTGATCATGGAATGGAAGAGATTCAAGGCTATCCTGGCCAAGGGCATGGGGGATGAAAGCGTCACGGTTATCAAGGGTCTTGAAGTCGACCGCATGACCAAGGCCGCGAAGTATCTGCTCATTTTCCTGGTGGCGGCGATTTCCCTGGAACTGCTGGATGTCATTTTCAGGGGCTACACGGCCATGAAATCGTGGGATATCCTCCGTTCGGTTATGTACGGCAAGGACTTTTTCAACATCTTCATTCTGCAGTACGGTTTCGGCAACCTGATCCCGCTGATCCTGCTTCTGCTTCCCCGCATAACCATCCGGCGACTCTCCGTCGCCCTGGTTCTCATCCTGTTCGGCGTCTTCATGATGCGGTGGAACGTTGTTATCGGCGGCCAGGCATTTTCGCTCTCCTTTGACGGTTTTATGCATTATCATATGCCGATCATCCCGCACAGCCTGGAGACCTTTAAAGAGGGACTCGGCGGCGCCCTGGTGGTGGCGGTATCACCTTTCATTATCTACTGGGGGATCAACAAGATCGTTCCGTCTCTGAACTTCAAGTAATTGTTTCAGACCGGGAGTTCGCGTAAAAAGACAGGTTGTTTTTTTGCGCGGACCCCTTAAGGGTGACAAAGAGCAGGCCGGGGGTTTAAGTTCAAACCTCCGGCCTGTTTTGTTTTGCATGAAACGGCACTCAAGCCGTCACTGATTCAGTTTTTTGTTAAAGGCTTTGATCCAGCCGAGACGGATATGGTACTGTTGACCGCAGTCGATCCATTCCCGGCAGGAATCATGCTCGCGGACCAGCGGTTGCTCGGCCTCTTTGTCGCCGGTTTT
>JAADIK010000062.1:7059-10375 GCA_013151365.1 Deltaproteobacteria bacterium | reverse complement strand
ATCTTGGTAGCATCGATGGCATAACGCCGATCATGCCCCGGCCGGTCCTTGACAAAGGTGATCAGCGACCGCCGCGGCCGGCCCGACGGCAGGGGTCCGACTTTCCGGTCCAGAATATCACAGAGCAGTTCCACTATCGCCAGGTTTTTCTTCTCGTTATGACCGCCGATGTTGTAGGATTCGCCGGCCCGGCCCTGCTCCAGGACCCGGACCACGGCCTCGCAATGATCTTGGACATAGAGCCAGTCCCGGACATTGCCGCCGTCACCGTACAGCGGCAGTTCCCTGCCGTTCAGGGCATTGTTGAGAACCAGGGGAATCAATTTTTCCGGGAACTGGTAGGGGCCGTAGTTGTTGGAACAGTTGGTGATCAGCACCGGCAGGCCGTAGGTGTGAAAATAGGCCCGGGCCAGGTGGTCTGACGAGGCCTTGCTGGCCGAATACGGTGACCGGGGATCATAGGGAGTCGATTCGGTAAAATAGCCGGAATCACCGAGGGAACCATAGACCTCATCGGTGCTCACATGCAGGAAACGACACTTTCCGCCTGGGCCGGCCCCGTTCTCCAGCCACTGCTGCCGGGCCACGTCCAGCAGGGTAAAGGTACCGGAGATGTTGGTGCGGATAAATTCGTCCGGCCCGGTGATGGAGCGGTCCACGTGAGACTCGGCGGCGAAATGGACCACCGTATCGATCCGGTGTTTCGCAAACAACCCCGTCACCAGGTCGCGGTCGCAGATATCGCCCCTGATAAACCGGTAGCGGGGATGGTCCGCGACATCCTGCAGGTTCTTCAGGTTGCCGGCATAGGTCAACAGGTCCAAGTTGACAACCCGCCAGTCAGGCCGGGACTCCAGGATCAAGCGAATGAAATTGGTACCGATAAAGCCGCAGCCACCGGTAACCAGAACCGTTTTTGCCATACCTTTCCCCTGTATAATGCCGCGCCCCGGCATGGTCCGGCAAGCCGGGCGGACAGTCATGAATTCGATGTAAAAAAATAAAAAAATTGTAAAAAAATGAAAAGAAATAATATAGAGGCTGGAGGCGTCCCTGTCAAACAGGGAATGGCGGCGCAATATTTTTTTAGTGCTTCTATACCAAACTCAGCTTGACGAACCGTATTCGGGACAACGCATTATCTCGGCTGAACTTTGCAGAGCCGCTGTTTTTTTCAAGTAGTGTCTTCGGCAAAGATAAGGGCCGCGCCGGTTGCCAGGGCCTCGGCGGTCTTACGACGGGCGGAGGTCAGAATGCGCTGCACCGTGCCGCGGGAAATCCCCATTCTCTTGCCGGCCTCTTCCTGGAACAGTCCCTCCAGGTCACAGAGTTTAAGGACCTCCAGTTCGTCACGATACAGGGGGATCTGTTTCAGCTCGGTCACCGGGGTGCCGGTGGGCTTAAAGGCCCGGTGGCAAACCTGCGCCGCACAGCGGCGTATCTTTTTGGGACGAGGTGACATGATTAATAAGATAATCGGAAATATATAAACATGCAACCGGCGAGCAACCAACGTCTATTTATAGACAAATATTTTGTTATCGGGTAAAAAAAGCAGGTTTGTTCAAGAAAAGAGAACCGAACGGCATACCGCCCCCGCGCCAATATAAGCAGGCAGAAGTTCACCTGCGCCCCCACGGAGTCTGCGCTTACCTCTTCCTTGAATCCGTGAGCGTTCGACAACGGTGCGTGCAGATGCGCCGTTAGGGACGCCCCGCAGGGTGGCGTGTGAAGACCGGAGAATGCGTTTATTTGGCAACAATACAACAAACTCTACATTGTGTGGAGCATTACCTCAAGCCGTCACGGATTCAGGTCTTACAAAAGCAGGATGTCATCCTGACAAAATATCGACTTAAAAACCCATGAAATCATTATCCTCCCCCATTATCTATCTTTTTCTGCTGTTCATTCTCCTGCCCGTTTTCGTGCGCCCTTTCCCGGTCAGCGCCGGCGGCCGGCCCGAGGCGAACATCTCGGATATCATTATCACCACTTCGGAGACCAACCTGCTCTTCTTCTGCACGGTAAAAAACAGCTTTACGCCTGAGATGATCAAGGGTATCCGCAACGGTATCCCCATAACCTTCACCTTCCTTATCGAACTGGACAAGGTGATCAACGACTGGCCCGATACCACGCTGACGGAACTGACCATCCACCACACCCTCACCTACGACACCCTGAAACAAGAATACCACGTCCAGCTCTCCGAGAGAAACAACCACCTGGTCACCACCAACTCCCTGGACAAGGCCAAGGCGATCATGGCGGAGCTGAGCGGCATCAAGATCATCCCCCGCGACAAACTCATCCCCGACGCCCCCTATGCCCTGCATGTCAAGGCGAAGCTGGCCAAGAAGAAGCTGCCGTTCAACATCCATTACCTCATTCCCTTCATTTCTCTCTGGGACTTTGAAACGGATTGGCGCACCATAGAATTCAGGTACTAGACGGTCATGCTCACCCCTCAGCAGCGACGGAAGAAAAAGCTCTACATTCGCTATGTTATTCTGTTCTGCGGCATCCTGATCCCGTTTTTCGCCTTTCTGCAACACCTCCTGCTCAAGGGTACCTTTTCGCTGCCGATCAGCAGCACCATCCTGATCTTTACCCTGATCAACCTCAACGGGTTGCTGCTGCTGCTCATGCTCTACCTGATCCTGCGCAACCTGGTGGAACTGATCTTCGAGCGCTCCCAGAGAATTCTCGGCAGCAAGCTCCGCACCCGGCTGGTCGTCTCCTTTGTTTCCCTGTCCATCGTGCCCACGGCGATCCTCTTTATTATCGCCCTGAGTTTTATTTCCACCTCCATGGATTACTGGTTCAACAGCAATGTTGAAGAATCGCTGCAGTCTTCCCTCAAACTGGCCCAGTCCATCTTTCACCAGGCGGAAAGCGAATCCGAAAACATGGGCAAACGGCTGGCCCGCCAGCTGGAGAACAGCCGGAACGGCGGGCCGACCAAGGCCGAGGTCGGAAAATTCTTTGCCGTCGTCCTGCATGATCCCCCACCCGGGGTGCCGGATGCCCTGACCTTGATGAACGAAGGAGCTGACGATCTCGTTTCCAAACGCGGCAAGCGGCTGCTCTCCATCGTTCTGCCGGAAATCCCCACCGAGGCCCTGCGCCTGGCCAGGGACAACAAAAAACTCGAGGTCATCACCCAGGACTCGGCCATCGGCGAACTGGTGCGCTCGATCATCCATGTCAACCTGCCCGGTATCCGGGGAAACTCGCACTACCTGGTCACGACGCTCCTCATTCCCGCCGAGCAGCTGACCCGGATGCAGACCATTTCCAAGGGCATCAACGA
>JAADIK010000062.1:2589-6937 GCA_013151365.1 Deltaproteobacteria bacterium | reverse complement strand
CCGATCAACAAACTCGCCGAGGCCACCCGCCGGGTTGCCGAAGGCGAACTGGATTTTGTCCTGGAAAAAGAATCGGACGACGAGATGGGCCTGCTGGTGGATTCCTTCAATCGGATGACCTCGGACCTCTCCGCCAGCAACCTCAAACTGGCGGAGGCCCACAAGGCCTTGCAGCAAAGCAGTATCATCTCCGAGCAGCGGCGTCACTACATGGAGACGGTCCTGAAGAACGTGGCGGCCGGGGTCATTGCCATCAATGAACGGAACGAAATTACGACCATTAACAAGTTTGCCGAAGAACTCCTGAAAATCGACCCGCGGAACTTCCTGAACAAGGACTTTCATCATATCCTGATCCGGCCCCATGTCGCCATCCTGGAAGGTTTTTTCAAGGAATTACAGGAATCGGGCCGCCAGCAGATCGAACGTCATCTCCACCTGACGGTCCGCCGGGGCGAGACCTTCTCCCTGCTGATCAACATTACCCGTCTTGAAGACGAACAGCAGCAGCCTCTCGGCTATGTCATCGTTTTCGACAACCTGACGAAACTGGAAAAGGCCCAGCGCCTGGCGGCCTGGCAGGAAGTCGCCCGCCGGATCGCCCACGAAATCAAAAATCCCCTGACCCCGATCCAGATCTCCGCCCAGAGACTCAGGAAGCGCTACCTGGACAAAATCGGCGAAGACCGGGAAATCTTCGACCAGTGCACCCGGACCATTGTCAAACAGGTCGACGAGATCAAGTGGCTGGTGAACGAATTCTCAAACTTCGCCCGGATGCCGCAGGTCAAGAAAAAGCCCGGCAACCTGGTCAGCATGGCCGAAGACACCCTGATCCTTTACCGGGAGGCGCATAAGCACATCAACTTCAGCCTGTCCTGCCGCGACGACATTCCCGACATCTCCTTTGACCCGGTCCAGATCAAGCGGGTCCTGATCAACCTGCTGGACAATGCCGTCACCGTGCTCTCGGGGGGCGGGGAGATCCGGATCACCTTCCGGGTCAACCGGGAGGACGGAACGGTCGCGATGGGGGTGGCCGACAACGGCCCCGGGATCAGGGAAGACATCAAGCTGCGTCTCTTCGAGCCGTATTTCTCCACCAAGAAATCAGGGACCGGCCTGGGGCTTGCCATCGCCAATACCATTGTCACGGAGCACAACGGCACCATCAGGGTCATGGACAATCAACCCTCGGGCTCGGTGTTTATCGTTGAGCTCCCCATGGATAGCTGATATGATGCATACTTGGATTCGTGAGCGCCCGATAACCGCGCATCTGCTGCATCGGCAACTCGTTGATATCGCACCGCGCCCGATAACGGGTCCGGGGAATACCGTTTTCCAGAAAGGCCGAACGGAGTAACACCCGTGGAGCCGCCCGCAACCTCGAACCAAGACGACAGAAAACAAACATGTCCGGCACCGTCCTGATCATCGATGATGAAGAGTCCATCAGGGATTCCCTGTCCGGAATTATTGCCGACGAGGGGTTTTCACCGCTGGCCGCCGCTTCCGCGGAAGACGGCCTGGAGATGCTGGAGCAGAAAGATGTGGATCTCGTGCTGCTCGACATCTGGATGCCGGGCATGGACGGCCTGGCCGCCCTGGAAAAAATAAAAAAACGCTTCGATCTGCCGGTAATCATGATCTCGGGCCACGGCACCATCGAAACAGCGGTTCAGGCCACCCAGAGCGGCGCCTTCGACTTCATCGAAAAGCCCCTCTCCTACGACAAGATTATCCTGGCGATCAACAAGGGACTGCATGTCGCCCGGCTTGAAAGGGACAATAAAATCCTCCGGGGCCGGTCCACCGCCACGCCGAAACTGACCGGCAACTCGGTGGCCATCAGCAAGGTCCGGGAACAGATCGAGCTGGTCGCCCCCACCGATGCGTCGGTTCTCATCCGGGGAGGGCACGGGACGGGCAAAGAGCTGGTCGCCCAGACCATTCATGACAAATCGGCCCGCAGTTCCCGGCCCATGATCGAGGTCAACTGTGCCGCCATCCCCGAAGACCTGATCGAATCGGAACTCTTCGGCCACGAAAAAGGGGCCTTCACCGGCGCCACCGGCCGGCGGCAGGGCAAGTTCGACCAGGCGGACGGCGGGACCCTGTTTCTCGATGAAATAGGCGACATGAGTCTCAAGAGCCAGGCCAAGGTGCTGCGCATTCTGCAGGAACAAAAATTCGAGCGGGTCGGCGGCAGCCGGACGATCCGGGTCGATGTCCGGGTGCTGGCGGCGACCAACAAGAACCTCGAGGAAGAAATCGTCAAAGAGACCTTCCGCCCCGACCTGTTCTACCGCCTGAACGTGGTGCCGATCCAGGTCCCGTTTCTCCGGGAACGGCTCGAGGATATTCCGCTTCTGGTCGAAGCCTTTCTCCTGCAGTTCCGCCAGAAAGGACTCGGGGAGAAAAAGTTCTCCGCCAAGGCCATGGATGTCCTCATGCGCCACTCATGGCCGGGGAATGTGCGGGAGTTGCGGAACCTGATCGAACGTCTTATCATCATGACTCCGGACGACGTGATCGCCGACAATAACGTGGCCCTTTTCCTGGGAATGTCCGAGAGCCAGGCGTCCAGGCCGGTGCAGGTGCAGACGTACGGACATGTCGGTTTCAAGGAGGCCCGGAGCCGGTTTGAATGCGATTATCTCAAGGTCAAACTGCAGGAAAACAACTGGAATATTTCGCAGACCGCCGAACGGATCGGCATGGAACGGAGCCATCTGCACAAAAAAATAAAGGCATTGAACATTCAACCCGACAAGGAGTAAAGCATGGTCTTCCCGGAATACCGCCCCCGCCGGATGCGGCAAAACGATACCTTTCGCGCCATGATCAGAGAAACCCGCCTGGCGCCCGACCAGATGATCTACCCGCTCTTCGTGATGCCCGGCAAGGGCAAACGGGAGGAGATCCCGTCCATGCCCGGCGTTCACCGGATCAGTGTCGACCAATTGGGCCGGGAGGCGAAAGAGTGCCTGGATATCGGTGTCAGGTCGGTCATCCTCTTCGGCCTGCCCGAAAAAAAGGACCCGATGGGCTCCGGCGCCCATGCCCGGGACGGCATTGTCCAGCGGGCCATCAGGGAACTGAAGAACTCGGCCCCCGACCTCACGGTGGTGACCGATGTCTGCCTCTGCGAGTACACGGACCACGGCCACTGCGGCTGTCTCATCGGCAACGAGGTGGACAACGACGCCACCCTCGAACTCCTGGCCCTCACCGCCCTGTCCCATGCCCGGGCCGGCGCCGACATGGTCGCCCCGTCGGACATGATGGACGGCCGGGTCGGCGAAATCCGCGCGCAGCTGGACGAAAACAACTTTCACATGGTCCCGATCATGTCCTACGCGGTCAAATACGCCTCCGCTTTCTACGGCCCCTTCCGGGACGCCGCCGACTGCGCCCCCCAGTTCGGCGACCGCCGCAGTTACCAGATGGACCCGGCCAACAGCCGCGAGGCCTTGCGGGAAGCGACCCTGGACGTTGACGAGGGCGCGGATATCCTGATGGTCAAACCGGCAGTGGCCTATCTTGACATTATCAGCCGCCTGCACGATGAATTCGACCTGCCCATCGCCGCCTACCACGTCAGCGGCGAGTATGCCATGATCAAGGCCGCGGCGCAGAACGGCTGGATTGACGGCGACCGGGTCATGGCGGAAACGCTGCTCTCCATCAAGCGGGCGGGCGCCGATATTATCATCACCTATTTTGCCAAGGACATGGCAAGGCTGCTGCAAAATTCCTGACCGGCCCGCCCCGGCCACCTGTTTCAGAACCGCGACAAATCAAACAACAACGCCCCTTGACTATCTGTTATTTTGACCTGGACAATTTTAAGCCGTTTAATGATGTGTTCGGATTCAGCAAGGGGGACGAGGTCATTGTCCTGGTGGCGGAATTATTAACGGACAATATCGATGTAAATACCAACTTCGTCGGCCATTGCCAAGCATCACGCCAAGTGCAGGCAGGGCAGTTTTCTCTATATCCACCAGCCGCTGGGTGAAAAACAGGCCGTAGCGGTAAGCTGACAGGTGATTTGAATACCTTGGGGCTTTCACTTGCGGACGATATAGGAATATATTTCGGTATGGGTGGATATTTGGTGGACATTGTGGACCTGGTGGACCTGGTGGACAAAGTGGACCCTGTGGACGGGGTGGACCTGGGTAGACAAAGTGGACTTGAGTGGACTTGAATAATAGACGAAGTGACAGCGGGGCTGCCGGGCCGTTGATCCCGAAGCATGGGGGCTATCGGCAGCTGAAAAGTTTTCAGGTGGCGCAACTGGCTTATGACGTAACGGTCAGGTTTTGCGACCGCTACATTG
>JAADIK010000062.1:0-2561 GCA_013151365.1 Deltaproteobacteria bacterium | reverse complement strand
ATGGTGCAGGCGGCAAGGTCAGGAGTACAGAATATCGCCGAGGGCAGCCAGGCATCGGGAACCTCGAAAAAATTCGAACTAAAGCTGACAAGCGTAGCGCGGGCAAGCCTTGAAGAGTTACAGCTGGATTACGAAGATTTCCTGCGACACCGCAATCTGCCGCAGTGGCCCAGGAAAGACCCCCGGCGGCAACACTTAATCGACCGACGGTGCACCACCGCCGACGAAGTCGCCCAATGGGTGGCGGAAATACAAAAAAGCAGCAACCATCATGAACCAAACGAACACCGCGGATCATCCACCAGGTCCACCCAGTCCACCAGGTCCACCCAGTCCACTAGGTCCACAGGGTCCACCCAGTCCACCCAGTCCACAAAGTCCACCTACCCGGAAATAGCAGCCAACGCAGCGCTGGTTCTCATCGCGGTGGCATGCAGCCTCCTGGACCGCCAGCTTGCGGCCCTGTCGGCAGCCTTCGAACAGTCAGGCGGTTTTACGGAGCGCCTCTATCAAAGGCGCCAACAGGCGCGAAAAAAACCATAAAACAATATACAGCCTACCTTCCCGCGGAATCGCCGGCCCGGAGATTCATGGCCTGCCGCCGCTCCAGGGCCTGGGGAAAAAGCGACGAATCGGTGTGGGGCAGGAACAGCGCGGCCACGTACTGATCTTTGTAGGAGGGCACTTCGCAGAGTTCGAAACCGGTCATCCGCTGGATGGTTTTGATCACGTCTTTGCGGATGTGATTGCTGAGTTCGCTCATCCGGCAGCCCATGAGTGAGCCGTTGCCCACGTAGAGAAACTTTTCCGGGGCGATCTCGGGCAGCAGGCCGACGGTCATGGCGCTGTCCAGGTCGATATAGGAGCCGAAGGCGCCGGCCAGGATAACCTGCTCCAGGTCGGCGATGCCAAGTCCCACCTCGCCGAGCAGGGTCATGACCCCGGCATAGATGGCGCCCTTGGCCCGGATAAAGTTGTCGACATCCACTTCGGTCAGCACGATGTCGCGGTCAATGCCCGCCTCTTCCTCCCAGACCAGGACATATTCGTAACCGCTCCGCCCCTCGCGAATCCGGGCCGTATCCAGGTTGCGGACGAAACGGCCGCGCTGATCAAGGGCGCCGCACTCGAACAGGGCGGCGGTGATCACCAGCAGGCCCGAGCCGCAGATGCCGACCGCCGGTTTTCCCCCGATTGTCAGGTTCATGGGCTCCAGGCTGACCGGATCAAGGCTGAAATCCTCGATGGCCCCGGCCGCCGCCCGCATGCCGTGCAGAATGCCGCCGCCCTCGAAGGCCGGACCGGCCGAACAGGCGGCGCAGGCCAGCCACTCCCGGTTGCCGATCACGATCTCGGCGTTGGTGCCGATGTCGATATACAGGGATACCTTGTCGGTCCGGTACATGCCGGACCCCATGACCCCGGCGACGATATCGCCGCCCACATAGCTGGAAATGGCCGGGTAGAAAAGGGCCATGCAGTGGTCGCCCACCTGGAGGCCGAGATCCGTGGCGCGGATGGGCGGAAACAGGGTGGAAACCGGCACATAGGGAGTACGGCGGATATTATGGGGCTCCAGCTCGAGGACGAGGTGGGTCATGACCGTATTGCCGGCCAGGGTGATGGAGGTGAGTTCATCATGATCGATGCGCTTTTTCTTCAGCAGCCGGCCGATGACCCGGTTGATACTTTCCGCGACCAGGTCATGCATCTGCCGCAACCCCTCGGGTCTTTCCGCCACAATCATGCGGGAGATCACATCCTCGCCATAGCTGAGCTGCCGGTTGTAATCACCAGCCTCGGCCAATATTTCGCCGGACTGTTTATCAAGGAGCTGGCCATAGACCGTGGTGGTGCCGATATCCACGGCCAGGCCGTAGTTGCGCGTGGTCCAGTTGCCCGACTGCACCTGGACCAGCTTGGATTTGAATCTCCTGTTCACCGGCCGGGCCAGGGTCGCGGTCACCCGGAAGTCATCCTCCCTGAGGACCCGGCGCAACCGGCGCAACATATTGAGCGTGATAAGGATATGCCGTTCGCCGTACTGCTCGTTCAGGGAGCGAAGCAGCCGGCCGGCATCGGCCTGGCGGTCGTTATGATCCGGCCTGGGCAGTTCCAGGAAAAACTTTTCCACCGGCGGCGAGAAGAGCCCCTCTTCCCGCAGTTCGGCGAGATCAAAGACGTACATGGCGGCCCGGTGACGCTCGGGCACCTCGGTGCCGAGCTGGCCGCCCTTGAGGCCCGCCGTTTCCTGCAGCCGGATGATGACATCCCCGGTGACGACTGCCGTGCAGGCCTGCCGGATGCCCTTTTTCACCTCGTCCGGGGAAAACTTTTCGCTGATTCCGTCCTTGACGCTTCCCTGCTCCACCAGGACCCGGCACTTGCCGCAGACACCGGTGCCGCCGCAAGAGGCGTTGATATGGAGACAGGCCTGCCGGGCCGCGCGCAGCAGGGTGGTGCCGGCCGGGACACTGACCTGCCGGTTGACGGGTAAAAAGGTAATCCGGTAATTTTCTGCCAGGCCGGTCATAATTTCCGCAAATCCGGGAGTTCCGACC
>JAADIK010000069.1 GCA_013151365.1 Deltaproteobacteria bacterium | reverse complement strand
GACCCGGCCGGGGGCTGCTTTGCTGCGGGGGAGCCGGTTTTTTTCATCCGCACCCGGCCATCCGCACCCCGCCTGCCGATGACGGCCGGTTTGAGCAGGCGCCGCAGTTTGCCCTTCAGCAGGAAACGATGCAGCCAGGTCAGGGGCGGGCGGGCAACCCGGACCCGGTCCGCCAGGGTCCGGTCAGGTGCAAAAAAAAGGTCCAGGACATGGTTGACCGTCGTCCTGCGTCCCAGCAGGTGCACGCAGCCGGCACAGTAGGTGATGATCCGCCGGCCGGCGGCCTCCTGCTCTCTTATCCGGCCCCAGTTGTCGGCAAACTGCGGGGCCAGGCAGCCGGCCGCTCCACCCTCGCCGCAACAGACGGTGGTCTTCCCGTGATGCGGCATCTCCTCGACCCGCAAGCCCCGGGCGGTAATCAGTTTGCGGACCGCTTCGTGAATATGAGTCTCGTTCCGTACCGAGCAGGGATCGTGAACGGTCACTGTCGCCGGGCAGCGGACCGGGGTACCGGTATCGCCGCCGGCCAGGTCTTCGTAAAGCGTCCGCACGCTTATCTCGCCGCCGTAATCACGCCACATGGTGTAGCAGCTTGGGCAGGCCACCAGGACGTTTCGCACGCCATCCGCCTGCAACGCCCTGACCAGCTCGCCGAACACGTCACCACTGTGCCGGGTTCGTCCCAGGCTGTGGGACGGCTTGGTGCAGCAATCAAGGACAACGCCGAGCGCGGGAATCATGCGCCGGAGGTGTTCGTAAAGCTGGAGAATTCGCCGGGGCCGGGTGCCGGCGAGGCTGCAGCCGGGGAAGAAAACCGTATCGCATCCCGCCGGCAGCCCGTACCAGGACAGAAGCGGCGAGCCGCCCCAGCGTTCATAGTTGATTAGGCCCCGGTGCCGCCTGAACCGGCCTTGACCGCGGCGCACCGCTTCCCGGCGCATTTCGGCAAACATCGCCGCCGGGTCAAGGTCTTGAGGGCAGACGGACGTGCACAGGCCGCAGAGGCTGCAGGCAAATACCCCCCGCAGGTCCGGCCGGCCGGCAAGGGCCTCTTCGGCAAACCCCTTGGGCATGCCGTTGGCCTGGAGAAACCGGCATGCTTTCCGGCACAGACCGCATTCGATGCAACCTTGGGCGACCGTTGTATACAGCACCACAATGTTGCACGGCTTTTCCTTTTTTTGTAAGATTTTATCTTTACTTTCCAACGTCATTCAGTATAAATTATTATTTATATGTTTCTGAGTCCATAAGCGTTCGATAACGGCGCAAATGCGCCGTTATCGGCAGCTCCGCAGGTCGGCGCGGTGACGGAAAATGCATTTGTTCAGCAATAATGCCATAGATTCCAAATATTATTTATGGAATATCACCCCAAGCCGTCACGGATTCAGGATATTGTCTGCCTCTGAGTCTGCATTTACCTGATCTTGAACCAAAATCATCGTTACCGGACAGACACTGACCGGCCACCGGGCAGGCAATCGCGCAGAGTGGAGGGAAACTGCTTGACATAAACATATAAAGGTCTATTTATATGTTTATAACGTTGTGCTTTTTGCTCCTGCTCCGAGAGGGAACCGGATTCTTATTTCATAAAAACCGCTCAGGACGAATATGGAACATTTTATCAGCCAGATGACGACGTACCTGCAGACCTCGTTGCTGCTCTCCTTTGCCGCTGCCTATGTGGGCGGCCTGCTGGCCAGCCTGACGCCCTGCGTCTATCCGATGATCCCCCTGACCGCGGGCGTGATCGGCAACACCAACCTGGGCGGCTCCAAGCTGCGGGGCTTCTTCCTTTCCCTGTCTTATGTAACCGGCATGGCCGTGACCTATGCCCTGCTGGGAATCTTTGCCGCGGCCACCGGCCATTTCTTCGGCGCCATCAGCACCAATCCCTGGATTTTTTTCCTGGTGGGCAATATTATTCTCTTCTTCAGTCTGAGTATGCTCGGCGTCTGCCACATCCCTTCCTTCGGGCCGAAAGGGCAGATCAAGATCAACGGCTTTTCCGGGGTCTTTGCGCTGGGCCTGGCCTCGGGCCTGGTGTCCAGTCCCTGCACCGCGCCGGTGCTGGGCGTGCTGCTGACCTATGTCGCCACCACTCGCAACCTGGTGCTGGGCGGCTCCCTGCTCTTTGTCTTTGCCTTCGGCATGGGGGCGATCCTGCTGGCCGTCGGCACTTTTTCCGGCCTGCTCGTCTCCATCCCCCGCTCCGGGAGATGGACCGTCGCCATGAAAATAACGCTCGCCCTGTTTATGATCGGCCTGGCAGAGTACTTCTTTATTCAGGCCGGTAAAATGCTGATATGAACATCCGCACTTCATTTAATTTTTTCACTTTTCACCATTGGGAGTACAAACACCATGCGCAAAAAATGGCCCTATACACTCATCCTGGCCCTGATTCTTGTCCTGCCGTCCACCTCTTTTGCCCAGCGGGTCGGGAGTAAACTCAAGCCTTTCGCGGCCACGAAAACCATGGCCGGCAAGGACATCAACATGCAGGAGATGATCGGGACCAAGCCGATCATGCTCGTCTTCTGGGCGTCCTGGTGCCCCAACTGTTTACACGAGGTGCCCAGGATCAATCAGCTGAAAAAAATCTACGGCAAAAAAGGCATGGAATTTATCGGGATCAATGTGGGGCGAAACGATTCCGAAACCAGGGCCGCCTTGTTTATCAAGAAAACCGGCATGACCTACCCGGTTGTTTTCGATCGTGATTTAAAGATAATCAGGCAGTATATGATTATTGCCGTGCCGACCATTATTGTGGCCGACCGAAAAGGTATCGTCGTCTATCGCGGCCACGGCATTCCCGAACAGCAGATCCTCGACAAAGCCGTTAAGTGAACCGGTCGCCGCGTTAGCGGCCGGAATCGACATCAATGTTTCTCAAACCGGGCCAGGTTGCGGCCGGTGGCGGCCAGCAGGTTCTGGCGGGCCAGGTGAAAGGCGACCAGGGCTTGGGCCAGACGGCTGTGGGTGGTGGTCAGGTCGCGCTGGGCTTCGTTGAGCCGCACCAGTGAAGTCTCGCCCGCCTCATATTCATTCTTTGCCAGGTCACGATTTTCTTCCACCAGCTTGACGCTGTCCCGTTGCAGCCGCACCTGCTCCCGGGCGGCGGCTAGTCTCGCTATGTCCTGGCGGATCTCGGCCGCGACCTGGTTCCGGAGATCGGCCAGGGTCAGGCCGATCTCCCGCTGTTTCTGCCGGGCCTCGAACAGCCGAGCCCGGTCCGCGCCGCCGGCAAACAGGTTCCAGGCCATTCTCAGCGACACGGTGTTGCCGAAATCATCGCTGTTCAGGGCCGCATCGCCAAGACGCACGCCGTTGACCGCCCCGGCCAGCTGCAGTTTCGGATAAAACGGCGCTTTGGCGGCCCCTGTCGCCGCCTTGCTCTCGTGCAGTTGCATCTCCAGGCGCCGCACATCCGGGCGCCGGGCGAGGGCCTCGGCAATCAACGGTTCCGGGTTTTCCTCATGGCCGCCGGTGTCGATGTTCCGGTCAAGAGGCGCCAGGTCGATCCCCGGCGGAAGAACGGCACCGGGAAGGCCCATGAGAGCCGCCAGCCCGTACCCGGCCGCCTCAAACTCCCGGGCGGCCAGCATCAGGCTCGTTTTCGCGGAATTGATCTGGACCTTGATGTTGAGGACATCGCCCCAGGCTCCGGTCCCGACCTTGTACCTGTTTTCGGCGTCACGGAGCTGCTGGCCGTAAAAATCCTTATCCGCCCGGGCAATCCGGACCTTGGTCCGGGCCAGCTGCGCGTTCAAAAAGGCTCGCGCCACCGAGGAAACCAGCAGACGCCGGGCATCCCGGCGGGCGTCCCTGGCGGACTTTTCACCAAAGCTTGCCTGTTGCCGGCTGAACGAACGGTAAAAGCCGTCGAAGAGCACCCAGGCGGCCTGGATTCCGGCGGTATACTCGTCATAACTTTGCGGGTACGGAACGGCCGGCGACGGCAAGGACGAATCAGGTAACCGGACATGACTGCCGCTACCGGTCAGGTCCAGGCTCGGCCACCAGGCCGCAGCCGCCTGCCGAACCCTGGCGCGCGCCTGCCGAACCCGGGCCATGGCCGCCGCCATGGACGGATTGTCCTTCAGGGCGATATCCTGGGCCGTTGCCAGGTCCAGGACCTTGATCCCCGACAAGTCCCGGGCCGCGGCTGCCGGCTGCTCGCTCCCTTGTGCGCCTCCTGCTGCCAGTAACACGAAAATCAGCACAAAAATATATGGTTTCATTTCCACACCTTAAACAACTTATGGGCACTACTGCGTTATTACTTGCATCTAACCGGTAATCCGCCACGGGCGCCACGGATTTACGTAGTCGCTTCCGTTCTATAGTCC
>JAADIK010000045.1 GCA_013151365.1 Deltaproteobacteria bacterium | reverse complement strand
CAGGGTGATGGCCAGGCTCCGCCGCCGCTCCCTTCTGAATCCGTGACGGCTTGAGCTAACATTTCATGCAATTATGGATTCCATTTTCTCGAACGCTCACGGATTCAGGTTCTTGACAGGTCACCCTGCTCCTGGTATCAAGGGAATAAAATAGAACACCTTCCTCGTAAGCCGTCACAGGCAGCCCGGCTTCACGCGGTCGCTCCCGCCCGCATAGAGGGACTATCGCGAACGGAAGCGACTACGTAAATCTGTGGCACCTGTGGCGGCTTACAGGTTAGAGGCAAGTATCTGAATCCGATGCAGAGTGCCGCACCCTGTTGCCGGTTGCCCTTTCTCTGGACTATAAAGATGTATGAATATGTATAAAATCGGACTCTGTCTCGTCCTGGTCATGACCGGGATTTTTTGCTTCAGTCCGCCGGTCAAGGCGGACGATGTGTTGAATATCATAAACCAGGCCGTCAAACAGTATAAGAGCGGCGATTACGCGGGGGCGGCGAGCAACCTTGATTACGCCTCCCAACTGGTCCGGCAGAAAAAAAGCGAAAAGATGAAGGAGCTGCTGCCGGCACCGCTTGCCGGCTGGCAGGCCGAACCGGCCAAGGCCCAGGCCGTCGGCACCGCGGTCTTTGGCGGCGGCATTACCGTCAGTCGCGCCTATAAAAAGGAGCATTCATTGGTGACCGTCGAGATTGTCTCCGACTCGCCGATTCTCCAGTCCCTGATGATGATGCTCAACAACCCGATGTTCGCCGGTGCCGGCGGGGGGGTTCTGGTGACCATCAAAGGTCAGCGGGCCATTCTCAAGTACAATGCGGCCGGCCGCACCGGTGATATCAATGTCGTGGTGGCGGGTCGTTTCATGGTGACGGTCAAGGGGCAGCGGGTGGACAAAAGTGATCTGCTGGCCTATGCCGGGGCTGTTGATTATAAGGCGCTGGCCGGGAAATAAAGATTTGCGTGCCTGACAGCTTGAAAAACTGAATTCTCCCGGGGAGTGCTTCCAGGTTTTTTCCGTGGAGAATCGAGACCCCTGCTACGTCGGGTATAGAATTGGCCTTCTTCCTGTAGCAGGGGTTTTTTTGTTTTTTGTCAGAGTTTACCCGGCAGCCCGGGGGACTCTTGTTTCTTTAATGGAGAGAGACCGTGAGTGGTGAAAAAGGACAGAATCAGCAGCAGAACCTGAACCGGCCGGTAACGGATGAGGCGATCTTCAAGGTAACCAAGGAGATCGTGGTCAAATTTATCGAGGTCGGCCGGCTGACGCCCGCCAATTTCGCAGATACCTATGAACAGATTTATACGACCGTCAAACGATCGGTGTATCCCGAGTGAGCCCTTTCGCGCCCCTTGATCCGGCCCTGAACCGGGCGCCGGCGGAGCTCCGCCATGTTCATCTGATGGGGATCTGCGGTACGGGCATGGCCGCCATGGCTGGAATGTTCAAGGAGTGCGGCCTGCTGGTGACCGGCTCCGACCGGAACGTCTATCCGCCCATGTCCGATTTCCTGGCGGATTCCGGGATTACGGTGCTGGAAGGGTACCAGCCCGGCAACCTGGAGCCCCGGCCGGACCTGGTCGTGGTCGGCAACGTGATTCGGGCCGTCAACCCGGAGGCGGTCCGCCTGGGGGAACTCGGCATTCCCTACCTGTCCATGCCCCAGGCCCTGGGACATTTTTTCCTCCGGGACCATACTTCGCTGGTCGTGGCCGGGACCCACGGCAAGACCACGACTTCTTCCCTGCTGGCCACCGCCCTGCATGTGGCCGGCAGTTCGCCGGGGTTCATGATCGGCGGCATTGTCGAGGCCTTCGGCCGCAACTTCCGGTGCGGCGACGGTGATTATTTTGTGGTGGAGGGGGACGAGTATGATACCGCCTTCTTCGACAAGGGCTCTAAGTTTCTCCATTACCGGCCCGACTGCGCCATCCTCACCTCCATCGAGTTCGACCATGCGGATATTTTTGCCGACCTGGAGGCGGTGAAAAAGACCTTCAGCCGTTTCGCGGCCCTGCTGCCGGAGGAGGGCGCGCTTTTCGTCTGCCGGGATGATCCCGTGGCGGCGGCAATCGCCAACCGGGCTCGCTGCCGGGTCATCCCCTACGGAACCGGCCCTTCCTGCGTCTGGCGGCTACGGGACCTGCAGGCCCGGGGCCTGACCACCAGCTTTGCCGTGGATTTCAACGATTCCCTTTTCGGTGAATTTGTCCTGCCCATGCCCGGCCTGCATAACGCCCTGAACGCCACGGCCGTCATCGGCCTGATGCACCACCTCGGTTTCGGGCGGCAGGCTATCAGGGAAGGACTCTCCGGCTTTCAGGGGGTCAAGCGGCGCCAGCAGGTGCGCGGCGAGGTGAACGGGATCACGGTGATCGATGATTTCGCTCACCATCCCACGGCCGTCCGGGAAACAACCAGAGCCCTGAAACTGGCCTGGCCGGGGCGGCGGCTGATCATCGTCTTCGAGCCGCGCACCAACTCCAGCCGGCGGGCCGTATTCCAGGAGCGCTACGCCGCGGCCTTTGACGGGGCCGACATGGTGGTGGCCAGGGAGCCGGTGCCGCTGGATACGGTACCGGCCGGACAGCAGTTTTCATCGGCCCGGCTGGTGCACGACCTGCAGCGGCAGGGCAAAGAGGCATATGCCTTCCGGAATACCGACGGCATCCTGGATTTCCTGGGAGATGCCGTGCGGACCGGTGACGTGGTCGCGGTTCTTTCCAACGGCGGCTTTGATGATATTCATGAACGGCTGCTGGGCAGATTAACTTCCTGTAAAGGCCTGTAAGGAAATAACATGGGTGTTTTTGTTATTTTCTTACAGGCCCTTAAGCGGCGTGTCGGCAGAGGCGTCGTCTCCAGGACCTCCTGCATCGGGAGAATAAGCCATGAAAACACGTAGAAAGAAACGGATATCGGCGGGATGGATCATTGCCGTTTTTCTGGTCTGGCTGGTCATCAATATCCGCGTTGCCGCGGGTATGGCCACCCCTTTTGAACGTGCCGTTGACGGCATTGTCGGCGGCTGCGTGCTGCTTGTCTCGATATTTATGGCCGTCAAATTTTTCAAGCTGCCCGATCCGCCGGACAACGACCGGAAACGGTAAGGGACCGGCCGGAGACCGTGGGCCTGGCTTTTGGGCCGGTCAGATAATTTTCTCGATCTCCGCCTTCAGTTTGCCGACGAGTATTGCGTGCTCCGCCCGGCCTTCCCGGTCCAGGCAGCTTTTTTCTATGGCCAGGGCGATAGCGGCGAGGTCCTTCAGACCGAGGTTGAGCAGCGCCCCTTTTATGGTGTGTCCGGCCCGGCGGTTCATGGTCTTCACGTCGCCGCCGTTCAGAACGTGTTCCAGGTCCTCCAGGTGAGACCGGAGTGTCTCGAGGAAACCGGGCAGGAGCGCGTCGATTTTTTCATCCGACAGTAGATATGCCGATTTGAGATGATCCCGAATAATTTGTCGGTATTCCGACGGTCGCATCTGTCTTGCGCGCCCCCTGTTTTTTTCGGTCGGGTCTTAACTTGATCCTATTCATTATTTAATTATACTATATTTTTCGACCCTGTTTCAAATTTTTGTTTTGGCGACCGGCAATGCATGCGCTTGAACGTGATATATTGGCAATCGCGACCAGGGATAACCTGCTCGCAAAACATGAACGGCTGGTGGTCGGCGTGTCCGGCGGTCCTGATTCCACGGCCCTGCTGCATGTGCTGGCGGCCCTGCGCGCGCCCCTGGATCTCGGCCTGGTCGCGGTTTACGTCGATCATGGTCTGCGGCCGGCCGAAACGCCGGACGAAGGGGCGTATGTCAGGCAGTCGGCCGCGGCCCTCGGCCTTGATTACGAGTATGTCCGGGTGGCAACGGCGGAGCATGCCGCGGGCGCCGGGCTCTCCCTGGAACATGCGGCCCGGGAGCTGCGTTACGAGGCGTTGCGGACCGTGGCCCGGCAATACGGGGCCGCCGGCATAGCCGTGGCCCATACCGCCGACGACCAGGCGGAAGAGATTCTCCTGCGCCTGATTCGCGGCAGCGGCCGCAAGGGACTTGCCGGCATGCGCCGCCGGAACCGGGACCTGGTCCGGCCGTTCCTGGAGACGGAAAAGAAGGTGATTCTCGCCTACCTGCAAGATAAAAATATATCCTATCTGCAGGATTCCAGTAATCTCGATCCCCGCTTCCTGCGTAACCGGGTCCGCCATGAACTGCTGCCGTTCCTGGAACGGCGGTTCGATCCGGGCATCAGGCGGTCGCTGCGGAAAACAGCCGCCAGCCTGGCCGAGCTGGCAGCGTTGACCGACGCCTGCTGGGACGAGGTGATTACCGCTGACGACGACAATGAAGAGGCGGCAACCGGCCGCATCGTCCTCGACCGGCAACTGTTCGGCCGCCAGCCGGCGGCCCTGCAGCGGCGGCTGGTGGAAAAAATTCTCTGGCGCCTCGGCAGCCGGGCTCGCTACGAACATATCCTGCGGGTCGTCGAGGCGGCGCAACAGGGACGGACCGGGTCCGAGCTGCATCTCAGCCGGGGGCTGCGGGTCGGCGTCCGGCGGGAGGTCCTGGAGTTTTCCTATCCGCGGGGCCGGATTCCCTGGCGGGGCAGGCTCTATGCGGCAAGACGCCCTGATTGAAAAAAAGTCCGTACCCCAAGGGCGTCCGGATTTGAGCGATGAGGGGGCGGGACGAAAAAAAGCGATTGTCTAAATTGCCTATTGTGTGCGGGCCGCACCTCGCATACAATATGAGTACCTTACTGCTGAATTCCTATCATAAAAAACAAGAAAATTGATCATGTCTTATTTATGTAAATCAGTAGGTTGTTTAGGCTGAAGGCTATTAGCCCTACCCTAACAGCCTAACAGCCTACAGCCTAACAGCCTAACAACAACAGCCTGGAAATAGATACGCTGGAAGCTGATTTGGGTTGCGGGCATCGCCCGCATTAGTATTGTATTGGGAGTAGCTCATCTGCCGCGGTCGTTTGCCTGCGCGGCAGGTGCCTGAATCCGGAGAACAGGGGAGATCGGGGTCCGATTATGCGCGATGTGATGACAATCTGCTGTTACTGCGGCTGCGGCTGCGGCCTTTATCTGCATGTGGAAAATGAACGGGTTGTCGGCGTGGTACCGAGCCGGCATCATCCGGTGTCGCAGAACAATCTCTGTGTCAAGGGCTGGCATATCCATGAGTTCATCCATCACCCCGACCGTTTGACCGGCCCGCTGGTGCGCAAAAAAGGCCACCTGGTGCCGGCCACCTGGGACGAGGCCCTGGACCGGACCGCGGATGGACTGCGGCGGTGCGGGGAAAAGCATGGCCCGGACGCGGTCGGGGTCCTGGCTTCGGCCAAGTGCACCAACGAGGAAAACTACCTGTTGCAGAAGTTCACCAGGGCGGTGCTCGGGACCAACAACATCGACCACTGCGCCCGGCTCTGACACGCTCCCACCGTGGCAGGTCTTGCCATGACTTTCGGCTCCGGCGCCATGACGAATTCCATCGACGAGATCGGCCGGGCCCAGGTTATTCTCGTCTCCGGCTCCAACACCACCGAGGCCCATCCCCAGGTCGCCCGTCGTATTTACGATGCCGTTGACCGCGGCGCGAAACTGATCGTCATCGATCCGCGCCGCACCAGGCTGGCCCGGCATGCCCATCTTCATCTCCGGCTGCGGCCGGGCACTGATATTCCGCTGCTGAACGCCATGATGCGTTGCATCCTCGACGAAAACCTAATTGATGATCTGTTTATCGAGATGCGCACGGAAAATTATTTTGCCCTGCGCGATATGCTCCTGCAGGTGGACCCCGGCCAGGCGGCCGGGATCACCGGGGTGGCCGAACAGGACATTCGTCTTGCCGCCCGGATGTATGCCCGGGCGCAGCGGTCGGTCATCTGCTACTGCCTGGGCGTGACCCAGCATATCTGCGGCACCGACAACGTACGCTCGTATGCCAACCTTGCCATGCTGACCGGTCACGTGAGCAGGAATTCACCGGTGTGGATCCGCTCCGGGGGCAGAACAACGTTCAAGGGGCCTGAGACATGGGGGCGTTGCCCGTGGTCCTGCCCGGCTACCAGCCGGTAGCCGATCCCGGAGCCCTGGGAAAGTTCGCCCGGGCCGGGGGCGTGGAACTGTCGGACCGGCCGGGCCTGACGGTCCTGGACATGACGCACGGCGAGCAGATCAGGGCCATGCTGGTCATGGGCGAAAATCCGGTCCTCAGCGATCCCCGGCAGGACCATGTCATCGCCACGCTCAAAGGCCTGGATTTTCTCGCCGTTTCGGATATCTTTCTCAGCGAGACGGCCGAGCTGGCCGATGTGGTTTTCCCGGCCGCGACCTTTGCCGAAAAGTCCGGGACAGTAACCAGTTCGGAGCGGCGGGTCCAGCTGATGCACCGGGCCATCAGGCCCGTGGGCGCGGCCCGGCCCGACGGTCAGATCATCATGGCGCTCTCGGAACGGCTCGGCTATCCCATGCGCTACGATTCGGAGGCGGAGGTGATGGAGGAGATCTGCATGCTGACGCCGATTTACGGCGGGATCTATCATGACCGGCTTGACCCCGGCTGGGGGTTGCAATGGCCGTGCGTCGACCGGAGTCACGACTCGACCCAGTATCTGCACAAATACGCCTTTGCCCGCGGCCGCGGCCGTTTTGAACCGGCCAAACATGTGGCCCCGGCGGAAGCCGTGGATGAACACTATCCATTTGTCCTGATGACCGGCCGGGTGTATCATCACTATCACACCGGCTCCATGACCAGGCGCAGCCTCTCCCTGATGAGGGAGTGCGGGCGCTCGCTGGTGGAGATGCATCCGGACGACGGCCGGCGTCTCGGGATCGGGCCCGGCGACCCGGTCCGGCTGACGTCGCGCCACGGCAGCTGCAGTTTCAACGCCGACCTGACCCCCCGGGTGGAGGCCGGTTATCTGTATGCCAATTTTCATTTTCCCGAGTCGCCGGTCAATGTCCTGATCGGCGACGCCAGTGATCCGATAGCCCGGATTCCGGAGTTCAAGATATGCGCCGTGCAGGTTGAGAGGGAGGTGGCATGATGAGGAGAACGAACGGATTTCCCGCGGCCGCCGGCGGCAAAGGGGGCCGGCGATGAACAAAACCCTGGTGATGAACAAGGACTACCTCGTGCCGCTGTTACGCAAGCTGGCCAAAACCCATCGCCTGGTGGCCCCGGTGCGCAACGAATACGGCGACACCCTCTTTACCCTGATCACGGACCTGGACCGGACGGAGATCGACCTGGAGCATCAGCCCCAGGCCTCTCTCAAACCCTATTTTTTCCCCCAGACCGACACCCTGTGCCGTTACGTTATCGACCGCGACCCGGCGACCGGCGCCACGGATTACAGCTTTCATGTGCAACTGCCGCAGAACCGGCCCACGGTCTATTTCGGCGTGCGCTCCTGCGATATGTTCGCGGTTATGTACACCGACATGGTGTTTCTGCACGAACATGAACGCGATGTCTATTACAAGCAGCGCCGCGACAACGCGATTTTCATAACCATTGCCTGCAAGACCCCCTTTGACAACTGTTTCTGCAACGCGACCCGGTCCGGCCCTTTCCTGGAGTCCGGCTTTGACCTGCAGTTGACCGACCTCGGCGACCGCTGGTTCGTCGAAACCGGCCGGGCCCGGGGGACCGGGTTGACGGAAGATTGGGCCTGCTTTTTCAGCCCGGCGAACGAAGCGGACAAGCGGGCCCAGTTTCAGGCGGAGCTGGAGGCCCGGGGCCGGTTCAAGCAACTGGTGCATGTGGACCTGGCAAGCAAACTCCTGGCCGAGGACAAGGTGCCGGAGTCGATCATCCGCGACCTTTCAAGCCGCTGCCAGGACTGCGGCGGTTGCGCCTTTATCTGCCCCACCTGCACCTGTTTCAATATTACGGATCTGCCCCTGAACGAGGCCGGCGGCGAGCGGGTCCGTTCATGGGATGCTTGCACCTTCAGCGGCTTTACCGCCATGGCCGGCGGCCACAACTCGGTGGATTGCGAG
>JAADIK010000170.1 GCA_013151365.1 Deltaproteobacteria bacterium | reverse complement strand
TGGGGTTGTACCGTTTCTCGGTGGCGGCCACGGTGCGGACGCCCCAGCCGGAGAAAAAATCGTTGCCAAACAGGGTTTCCGCCATAATTTTGGCATATTTCTCGTTGGCGATCCCGGTGAACAGGGCGTGGCCGGCATTGGAGGCCCGGACCCGGCAGGGTTTTTTCTCGCCGTCCAGGGCCAGGGCGAAAGAGTTGATCTCATCGCACCAGAAGGCCTGGTTGAATCGTTTTTTGAGAGTCTCCGCCGCCTCCCGGAGCGAGGCGGCGAGCGGTTCTTCCCCCAGCACCGCGGCAAGTTCGGCCCCGGCCAGTTTGGCCCCGTAGACATACCCCTGCACCTCGCAGAGCGCGATCGGTCCCTCGGCCGGGCTGCCGTCCTGGTGAAAGACCGAGTCATTGGAGTCCTTCCAGCCCTGCTGAATAATGCCCTGGCCGCTCTTGCGGGCGTACTCCACAAAGCCGTCGCCATCCTGATCGCCGTAGGTGTCGATCCAGTTGAGCGCCCGTTTTACACTGGGCCAGATGGATTTAAGAAAGGTCTGGTCGCCGGTGCGGGTGAAATACTGGCCGGCGAGCATGACAAAGAGGGGGGTGGCGTCCACGCTGCCGTAATAACGACGGAAAGGGACTTCGCCCAGGGCCGCCATTTCGCCCTGCCTGGTTTCGTGGAGGATCTTTCCCGGTTCGGCGTCCTGGGCCGGGCTTTCCTCGTCGGCCTGGTTTTGGGCCAGAAAGGCGAGGACGCCGCGGGCCAGATCAGGATTGATCCAGAGGGTCTGCCAGGCGGCAATGATACCGTCCCGGCCGAAGGGCGTGCTGAACCAGGGCACCCCGGCATAGGGATATTGACCGTGGCCGGTGGTGGTGACCAGCATCAGGAGGTCGGCCAGCGACCGGTTCAGCCAGTCGTTGAACTGTTCGTTCGAGGAACGGACGGTCGCGGCCCCGGCCTGCTTCCGGGCCCAGTTGCTCTTGTTCCCGGCCAGGGCGATGGAATAAGGTAAGGTAAGCGGCCGGTCCTGGCCGTTTATGCAACTGATGGTAAGAAAGATCTCGACTTCGCCCCTCGGCTGCAAGGAAAACAGGTAAGCGGCCTCGTCTTCGGACAACCGGTCCGGGGCAGGTTCAAAGGCGATGCGCGTTTGCCGTTTCACCTTGTCGAGACCGAGATATCCCAGGATCAGCTCTCCCGGTCCGAGCCCGGCCGGGACAATTTTGCCCCGGCGGCTGCGTTTTTGGCCCCTGACCTCGAAAATATCCGCGAAATCGGCGGTAAACAGGAACTTGATCCCGAAACTGGTCCGGTGCGGACCGAAATTGCGGATCCGGATATGCTCGTAACTGACTCCCTGGCACAGGAACCTGGCCCTGAATATATGCACGGTTCCCTTGGGAATAAGCAGCTTGTCGTCCTGGTACAGGTCCGGCGTGGTCAGGTCAACGGCAAGGGTGTTATTGTTATTGGAGACCGAAGAGTTGAGGAGCATCGGCCGCCGGTCGTTGATCAGCATCTCGTAGTGGGAGAGATGACGGGTTCCCCGGTGGTACAGGCCCTGTTCTCCAACGCCGATATGCTGAATATCGCCGAAACGGTCAAAGAGTCCGAAGGTCTCTTCATTCTTCATGACCAGGCTGCGGCCGTCCGCCCTTGACGAGGTGGCCAGCACGTACCATTGATCGTTGATCAGGATGACGTCGTTCATGGTCAGCGAAAATCAGGCGGCAAGGTGCGGCATCTGGTTGATATTGATGATTTTCCGGTAGACCGCCAGGTAACCGTCCGCCATTTTTTCCGCTGAAAACCGTTCCTCAAACACCTGGCGGCAGCGGGAGCGGTTCAGCATCGGTACCCGGTGCACAGCGGTCACCGCGTCCTCGAGATTGTCCACGATAAATCCGGTAATCCCGTCGCGCAGTACCTCGGGAACCGCGCCATGCCGGTAGGCGATCACCGGAGTACCGCAGGCCATGGCCTCGATCATCACCAGGCCGAAGGGCTCCGGCCAGTCAATGGGAAACAACAGGGCCGCGGCATTGCCGAGGAAGTCGTCTTTCTCCCGCTCGCCGATTTCGCCGACAAAGGTGACCAGGGGATGATTGAGCAAGGGCTTAATCCGCTCCTTGAAATAGCTTTTATCTGTCTGGTCGATCTTGGCGGCGATCCTGATTTCCATGTCGGCCCGCCTGGCGATCTCTATGGCCCGGTCCACCCGTTTTTCCGGGGAAAACCGGCCAATAAAGGCGAGATAGTTGCCCCGTTCCGGATGAAAGCTGTACAGGTCTTCCGGGACGCCGTTATAGACCGTGCCCTGCCAGTTCGCCATCGGCAACGGTCCGCGCTGGCTATTGGAGATGGAGACCACCGGCATGTCGGAAAATTCCATGAAAACCGGCTCGAGATCGGCAAGGTCGAGACGGCCGTGCATGGTGGTCACATGGGGAATTTTCAACAGCCGCGAGAGTGGAAAATGGAGATAATCGATGTGGAAGTGAACGATGTCGTATTCCGCCGCCTCTTGAAATACCTTTTCAAGCAGCAGGACATGGTGGGCCAACGGATCGCGGCATGATCCCTTGAGTCGCAGGGCATTGGTCGTCACGGCTTGAAGGTTGGCCCTGGTGTTTGAGTCGCCGCTCGCGAACAGGGTTACCTCGTGTCCCTGTTTGACCAGTTCCTCGGTCAGGTAGGAGACGACCCGTTCAGAGCCTCCGTAGAGTTTGGGGGGTACGCTTTCGTACAGTGGAGCAACCTGTGCAATTCTCATAGCTTTTATACCTCCTGCTGACAAAAATGAAACGCAAGCAAAAAACCACAATCAATTGAACAAGGATCCTGTGAATCGGAAAACCTTTCCCCGGGCCAAGAGCCCGGCAGACTTTGTGCTCCCCTTCATGCCCGGCGCAACCGGGCGGAAAACGAGTTTGAAAACCGCCAGGGAGAATACTTTGTAACTTGTAAAGATAATTCCGCTTTCCTGCCTGTCAAGGGGTGCCATTATCAGCACCTTGGCCCGGAGCAGCTCAGCCTGTGCAGGATAATCGACCTCGTTGCCGCCTTGCATCTGCACATTTTTCGAACGCTCACGGATACAAGGTATTTATTAGATATTAAGATAAAAAAAAACCGTCGGAAAGGCCGGTAAAAAAACAGCTGAACAGGGCCGAAAAAACCATATTTTTTCTTGACGCTCCAAGGCAAAACGGTAATATGAACTCAATCGTATCGTACCTGATTTTCCCCTCATCCTCCGGGAAGGAGATGCCATGAAGACCCTCTCTCGTCTGCTCACTATTATGATAGTCACCGCATCACTTGCCCTGTTCGGCGGCTGCGGTAAAAAACAGATCCCGCCGTATGTCCCGGTAAACAACGCCGGCATGGCAGCGGGTAAAAACATCCAGTACCCGGCACCGGCATCTTCCCAGGAAGCCGGACCGAGCGTGGAATCGCTGGACAACACCGGCGGCGCGAACGGCAACAGCCTTGACCAGGCCTCGACAACCGCCGCCGAGAACACCGATGCATACAAAGAACTGCATGGTCGCTCCTCGGCCCAACTCCTGCCGATCTATTTTGACTTTGACCAGGCGATCGTTCGTAGCGACCAGATGACGCGGCTTGAAAAAAATGCCGACTACCTCAAGCAGACCCCGGACGTCAGGGTCATTGTCGAAGGCAACTGTGATGAACGCGGCACCAATGAGTATAACCTCGCTCTCGGCGAGCGCCGAGCCCTGAACGGCAAAAAATTCCTCGTGGAACTCGGCGTTGCCCAGGACCGCATCCGGACGATCAGTTATGGCGAAGAACGTCCGCTTTTCCCGGGTCACGATGAATTCGCCTGGTCCCATAACCGCCGGGATGATTTCGTTATCGAATAACGATTCCCCTCTCTACCCGCAGGTATCAACCTGAATCCGTGACGGCTTGCATCTGCACCGTTCCCGAACGTTTACGGATTCAGGATCAAGGGACAGTTGACCACTGTCCCTTTTTTTTTTGTTTCCCCCCGGCGCCCGGAGCAGCCCCTTTTTCTATTGACATGGTAATAATTATCAAATACAAATAAAAAGAGATCGCATCTGATAATAATTTACCTGCTCTGAAAATGATAAAAAACCAAATGCGGATGACTCATCAGCGCGATATCATTCTTCGGGAGATGAGAAAGTGCAAAGATCATCCGACGGCGGATGAACTGTACGAGCGGATAAAAAAAACACTGCCTCGAATCAGCCTGGCCACGGTTTATCGGAACCTGGAAATTCTCTCAACGGCCGGTCTGATCAAAAAGCTCGAGATCAGCGGCCGCCGAAAACGTTTTGACGGCGAGTTACGCCGGCACCATCATGTTTACTGTTTGTTATGCCACCGGGTTGATAACATCGATCTGGGGCAAGAGGAAAATTTTCAGTTCCTGCCGGCGGCAGCCGGCGGCTACCGGATTACCGGCTGCCGGATCGAATTTTTCGGCCTTTGCCCCGATTGCCAAAAAAAACCTCAAGGAGATAAAAAAATGGGCTGTAAAAAATGCGGTACCGAGACCCTCAACGACCAACAACAGCAAATTCTCAAAACACTTGCCCAGTCCGCGGCGGCCTGCGGCAGCAAGGATATCGCCGCCGCCGTCAAGCTGGAACCGAAACAGATCAGCTCGCAGCTTACAACCCTGAAAAAGAAAGGCTATGTTGCCAGCCCGGTGCGTTGCAAGTATGAAATCACCGAGGCGGGGAAAAGCGCCATTGCCTGAGTCGAACAACCGGTAAACACCTCCTGAAAAAATATAACCCGAGGAGAAACGCCATGACCAAGAAAAACCAAATTTACAAATGTCCCCTTTGCGGTAATATCGTTGAAGTCCTGCATGCCGGGGCCGGCGAGCTTGTCTGCTGCGGCCAGCCCATGAACCTGGTGAGCGAAAACACGGTTGATGCGGCCCGGGAAAAGCATGTGCCGGTGATTGAAAAGACGGCTCAGGGTTACAAGGTCAGTGTCGGCAGCGTGCCGCACCCCATGGAAGAAAAGCACTGGATCGAATGGATCGAACTCACAGCCGGGAACCAGACCTACCGGCAGATGCTGAGTCCCGGCGATGCACCGGCAGCACTCTTCTGTGTTGATGCCGACGCCGTTACGGCCCGGGCCTACTGCAACCTGCACGAACTCTGGAAAAGCTAGCTGATCCCAGCCGGCAAAGCCGCCGGTTCCGGTCCGGGACGGCGGCAGCCACAGCTAACCCGATCCCCACAGAAGGAGACGAAAATCATGAAAAAATACAAGTGCCTCATCTGCGGATATGAGTATGACCCGGAAGCCGGTGACCCGGACAACGGTATCGCACCGGGAACTTCGTTCGCCGACCTGCCGGATGACTGGACCTGCCCCGTCTGCGGCGCGAGCAAAGACGATTTCGAAGAGGTGTGACCGCTCCCTTTCCGGCCCCGGTTGCACCAACCAGGCCTTACAAAACACATCGGCCGGTTGACCGGCCGATGTGAACGGTATCTGCACCGTTCTCGAACGCTCACGGATTCAGGTCAGGGCAATTTTCAGTCACCGGTCTCTCGCAACCTGAGCTGTGACCGGGGCTATTCAACTCTTATTTTTTATTTTTTTCCGACCAGGAGGATTCAACAGTGAAGCCTATTGAACTTGCAAAAAATATCTACTGGGTGGGTGCCGTTGACTGGGACATCCGTGACTTCCACGGCTACTCCACCAATCGCGGGACGACCTATAACGCCTATTTGATCATCGATGAGAAAATCACCCTTATCGACACGGTAAAAAAAGCGTTTCACGGTGATCTCATGCACCGGATCCACAACATCATTGATCCGAAAAAGATCGATTATATCGTGGTCAACCATGTGGAAATGGACCATTCGGGCAGCCTGCCCCAGGTCATTGAAGAGGTCCGGCCGGAAAAGGTTTTCTGCTCCAAAATGGGGCACAGGGCGCTGCTCAGGCATTTTCACCGGGAAGACTGGCCCTACCATGTCATCAGTCCCAACGAAGAGCTGAGCCTCGGAGCCCGGACACTCAACTTCATGGAAACCAGGATGCTGCACTGGCCCGACTCCATGTTCACATATGTCAAGGAAGACCAGATCCTTATTTCCAACGACGCATTCGGCCAGCACCTGGCCAGCAGCGAGCGCTTTGACGAAGAGGTCAACCAGGACGTGCTCATGCGCGAATGCACCAAGTACTACGCCAACATCCTGACCCTCTACTCGCCGCTGGTCAAGAAAGTGCTGGCCAAGGTCCGGGAGATGAACCTGCCCATTAAAATGATCGCGCCGGACCACGGGGTGATCTGGCGCACCGATCCCGGCAAGATCATCGAGGCCTATTCCCGCTGGTGCGGCAATGAAGCCCGGGGCCATGCCCTGGTTATCTACGATACCATGTGGAAATCAACCGAGATGATGGCCAAGGCCGTGGCCGACGGCCTGCTGGACGAGGGTGTTAACTACAAACTGCTTGATCTCCGCTTCAGCCACCGCAGCGATGTCATGACCGAGGTGCTTGAAGCCGGCGCCGTCGTTCTCGGCTGTTCAACGCTCAACAACGGTTTGCTGCCCCGGATGGCCGGTTTCCTCATGTATATGCGGGGACTCAAGCCGACCAACAAGATCGGCGCGGCCTTCGGCTCCTATGGCTGGTCGGGAGAATCGGTCAAGCTGCTCAACCAGGCCATGCAGGAGATGAAGTTCACCATCTGCCACGAAGGCCTGCGGGTTCAGTACGTGCCGGAACACGAGCACCTGAAGGAATGCGTTGAGCTTGGCCACACCGTGGCCCGCAGCCTCAAGGCCATGCAGGCGGGCAAGGAAATCGCCTCGGTCATCTGATCTCAAAAAGGTCTAGCGATCCGGCGAGAAGATTACAGGGGATTATTATGGATAACCTCGAGCATCCTGGCCAGGACATCATCGGGACCCAGGTCGGTTGAATCGATTATAACCGCGTCCGGGGCGGCTTTCAGAGGAGCGAGGGAACGCTCCATGTCGTCCCGGTCCCGTTTAACGACCTGTTTAAAAATCTCTTCCTCGTCAACCGCTTCCCCCTGGTGCCGCAACTGTCTGATCCGGCGGCGGACCCGTTCCGCCAGCCCGGCATCAAGGTAAAACTTCCAGGCCGCTCCGGGAAAGACCACGGTGCCGGTATCTCTGCCCTCGGCCACAATCCTGCCGGCGGCTCCCATCTTTTGCTGCATCCGGGTCAACTTTTCCCGCACCGGCCGCTGCGCCGACACGGCCGAGGCCAGCATGCTGATCTCCGGCGTACGGATCTCGGCGCTCACATCCCGGCCGTCAAGCAGGACCCGAACGTCCTCGTTTTCCGACGGGGCGGACAACAGCCGCAGGTCAAGGACATCCATAAGGTCCGCAACCGCCCTTTCATCGCGGACATCGACGCCGCTTTGGCGGCATTTGAGCGCCACCCCCCGGTACATGGCCCCGGTATCAAGATAGGTAAAACCCAGCCGGGCGGCAAGTTTGCGGCTGATCGTCGACTTGCCGACGCCGGAGGGACCGTCAATGGTCACGACCTCAAGTCGATGCGACATACCCCAGATCCCCCAGACACGCTGCCAGCGCTCCTATAAAACGCCGGTTTTCCGGCTCCGTGCCAACGGTGATCCGGATAAAATCAGGATAACCGTAGGCCTTCATGGAGCGGACAATCACGCCCCGGCGCAAGAGGGCCTCATACAGCCTGGTGGCATCGCCGCGCACATCGATGAGAAAAAAATTGGTCTGCGAAGGATAGGCCTTGCAGCCCAGCTCCTCCACCTTGCCGCTTAGCCACGCCTTGCCGCCGGCGGTCCCGCTGACGGTTTTGTGGTAGTGTTCCCGGTCCGCCAAGGCGGCAAGGGCGCCGACCTGACCAAGCAGGTTGACGTTAAAGGGCTGCCGCACCCGGTGCAGGAGAGCGGCCACCTCGGAATGCATGAGACCGAAACCGACCCGCAAACCGGCAAGCCCGAAGGCCTTGGAAAAGGTGCGCAACGCCACTACCGCGGGAATGCCGTCGGCCTGACGAATATATGACAACACGTCGATCCGTTCAGCCGGTTCCACAAAATCCACGTACGCCTCATCGAGCACCACGATCAGCCGTTCAGGCAGCTGCCTGAGAAACTCGTCGAAACGCTTCTTGCTGATTATGGTGCCGCAAGGGTTGTTGGGATTATCAAGAAAGATGATCCGGGTCCGTTTCGTCACCGCCGCGGTTATCGCCGCAAGATCATGGGTCATATCGCGCAGGGGAATAACGATATTGGTGCCGCCCCGGACCTGGACGAATTTCTGGTACATGAGAAAGGAAGGATGACTGGTGACAACCTCGTCATCGGCCCGGACAAAGGCCTTGACCAGGAACTCGATGACCTCGTTGGAGCCGTTGCCCAGCACGATCTCCTGCGGTTTTACCCCCAGGTAATCAGCCAGGGCCGCGCTCAGGTAATAGCCGGAGCCGTCCGGATACCGATGCAGCCCGGGCAGGGCCGAACTGATGGCCTCCAGGGCCTTTGGTGAAGGCCCCCAGGAATTTTCGTTGGAGGCCAGTTTTATCGAGCCGGTAATGCCGTATTCCCGCTCCAGCTCTTCCAGGGGCTTGCCCGGAGGATAGGGAACGATTGCCGTAATATTCCGTGGCGGTTGCAGTTTCATGATCAGCCCAGCTCCGGCCGCCTGCCCTTGATCCCGGCCCGCTGTTCCAGGTTCCAGGCCGCGCGCAGCAAGATCTCCTCGTTGAAATGCGCCGCCTGCATCTGCATGCCGATGGGGAGTCCGCTGCTGCTGAATCCGGCCGGCACGGACAGGCCGGGAATACCTGCCAGGTTGGCGGATATGGTCAGGATGTCAGACAGGTAGAGGGCCAGCGGGTCATCGGCCTTTTCACCGATCATCCAGGCCGGCGTCGGTGTCACCGGTGACACCACCAGGTCGCACTGGTCGAATACCGTCTTGAAATCGTCCCTGATCAGGGTGCGGACCTGGGAGGCCTTCTTGTAATAGGCGTCATAGTAACCGGCGGACAGGGCATAGGTACCGATCAGGATCCGCCGCTTTACCTCGTCCCCGAAGCCCCGGGAACGGGTTTTGCTGTACATATCCACGAGAGAACCGGCGTCGCCGGCGCGATAGCCGTAACGGACACCGTCGAAGCGGGAGAGGTTGGAGCTGGCCTCGGCCGGCGCGATCAGGTAATAGACCGCCACACAGTACTCGGTGTGCGGCAGGGAAACCTCTTTTATCTCGGCCCCGGCCTCGCGCAGCATCTCGATGCCCGTGCGCACGACCTGCTCTACTTCCGGGTCAAGACCCTGGCCGAAATACTCCGGCGGAATCCCGATCCTGACGCCCTTGAGGCCGTCCTTAAGGGCCGCCGTATAATCGGGAACCGGGGTGTCAACCGAAGTGGAATCGCGCTGATCATGGCCGCTGATGACGTTCATCATCAGGGCGCAGTCGCGCACATCCTTGGTCAGGGGACCGACCTGGTCCAGGGAAGAGGCAAAGGCCACCAGGCCGTACCTGGATACCCGGCCATAGGTGGGTTTCATCCCGACGACTCCGCACAGGGAGGCGGGTTGACGAATGGAACCGCCGGTATCGGAACCAAGGCTGGCCAGGCTCTCGTCCGCCGCCATGGCAACGGCCGAGCCGCCGCTGGAACCGCCGGCCACGTAGCCCGGTTTCCAGGGATTCTCCGGCACATTATAGGCGCAGTTCTCGCTGGTGGAACCCATGGCAAACTCGTCCATGGCCAGCTTGCCGACAATGATCGCCCCGGCATCTTTCAGTTTTTTGATCACCGTGGCGTCATAGGGCGGCACAAAGTTCTCCAGGATCTTCGAGCCGCAGGTGGTACGCATGGTGGAGGTACAGAGGACATCCTTGACGGCAAGCGGCAGGCCGCATAACTCGCCGGCCCCGCCCGCCCGGCGCTGCCGGTCAGCCGCCTCCGCCTGGGCCAGAGCCCCGTCTTGGTCCAGGGTAATAAAGGCCTTGACCCTGGGCTCGACTGCGGCAATACGGGAAAGAATGGACTCGGTCAGCTGCACCGAGGTGATATTGCCCTGTTCAAGCTGCTCCTTGGCCTGGGCCAGGGTAAGTGAAAAAAATTCCATACTCGTTCTCAACTGATAATACGGGGGACAACAAAGGCCTCGCCGTTTTGGTCCGGACCATTGGCCAGGGCCAGTTCACGGTTGAGGGCTTCATGGACCAGGTCATCCCGGAAGACGTTGTCCGTCCCCAGGGTGTGCGTGGTAACGGCAACGCCGCTGGTATCGAGTTCGTCCAGTTTGGCCGCGTAACTGAGGATGGTATCAAGCAGGGTCGTCATCCGTTCCACTTCTTCCGGTTGCAACTCGAGCCGGACCAGCCGGGCCACGTGTTCCACCTCTTTTCTGGTGATCTTCATTGTCTTTTTTGTACTGGTTAATAATGTGAAAAAAATCCCGTCTACATTGACACTACCAACCCTGTATGTCAACAGGAGAGAGAAGGGAGAGACCGGAAATCGTAACTGGTCACAGGGTGTGAAACTCTGCGCTATTCCTTTCATCCAACTTGTAAGCCGTCACAGGCGCCATAGATTTACGTAGTCGCTTCCGTTCGCTATAGTTCCTCTATGCGGGCGGGAGTGACCGCGTGAAGATGGGGTGCCTGTGGCGGCTTACAGGAAATCAGTGGGGAGGTTCGGTAAGCACGGCGTGGCAGAAAACCTCGACCAGGTCCGGGTCGAACTGGGTCCCGGCACAGCGGCGGAGTTCGGCCACGGCCTCTACCGGCGAGAGATTACGCCGGTAATTGCGCCGCGAGGTCATGGCATCATAACTGTCGGCCACGGTGACAATCCTGGTCAGGGTGTCAAGCTCGTCTCCACCTATACCCTCCGGATAGCCGTTACCGTCAAGACGTTCATGATGATGGAGAATAATGTTCCGTTCCCGGTCTATAAAGGTAAAGGGCTGAATAATATTCGCCCCCACGGTCGGATGCTTTTTGATCAGCTCCCACTCGTCCGTCGTCAGTTTCCCCGGCTTCTGGATACAGGAAAGGTCGATGACCAGTTTACCGATATCATGAAACTGCGAGGCCCGCCTCAGCACCACCATGTCCTCCCGGGACAGGCCGAGTTTCTCTCCCAGCAGCATGGCGTAATCGGTCACCCGGCGGGTATGGCCGGCCGTATACTCATCCTTTTCTTCCAGGGCCGTCTGCAGACTGGTCATCACTTCAACCGCGGCATTTTCCAGTTGATGACCATACTGTTCGAGCAGGACGTTTCTTTCGGCAAGCTCCTTGGTTTTCTCCCGAACCTCTTTTTCCAGGTTCAGGCGATAATTCTTTTCATGCCTGACAAAATTTCTTTTTTCTATGGCCCGCTTGATTTTGACATGAAAAAATTCAATATCCTCGATGGGCTTGGTCATAAAGTCGTAGGCGCCGAGATTGATGGCCTTGACCGCGTAATCCATGGAACCGGCACCGGTCAAAAAGATGACCGGGATATCGATTTTTTTCCGGTTCAAACCATCCAGGGTCTCAAAACCATCCATGTCCGGCATGTTGATATCAAGAACAATAACATCAAAATCATCATTGATCTGGTCCAGCACTTCCCGGCCACTTTGCACGGCAACCACATCATAGTCAAACATGATCAGTATCTGCTGCACCGCATTGCGGACTAAATCATCGTCATCGGCAATAAGTATTTTTGAAGCCATGCCCTCTTCACAACTCAATAATTAACACCTGGATCCGTGACGGCTTGCATCTGCACCGTTCTCGAACGCTCACGAATTCAGGTAACATAACCGCAAGACGTGGAAATTTTTCAGCTCTCCCCCTCCACTTACATTATTGTAGTTTACATTTTCCAATAATTTTTTGCAAGCCCCATAACCTGATCCAGAAATATAGGGGGCGGACCGTCTACGGGCGGTTCATCCGTCATCTTTCCGGCTGAAAAATCAGGGTAAGCCGGATTGAGTTTTTCTCCGCACAACTCGGTCAGGACCGCCAGCGCCCCGTCCCGCATTCCGGTCAGGTCATAGCCCCCTTCAAGGGTAATGAGCAGCCGGCCGTTACAGAGCTGGTCGGCAAGGTTTTGCATAACCATGGTCATATAGGCAAAACCGGGCGGGGTTACCCGCATTGTGCCCAGGGGGTCTCCCTGGTAGATATCAAAGCCGCAGGAAACAAGGATGAGCTGGGGCCGGTAAAGCCTGGCAATCGGGGCGAACAGTTCATTGAAAATACGGGCAAAATCAATATCACCCTGACCACCGGGCAAAGGGACGTTGATCGTGAATCCCTCTCCCCTGCCGGTTCCGGTTTCCATGACCGCGCCGGTTCCCGGGTAATAAGGATATTGATGAGTGGAACAGTACAGGACTTCGTCGGTATCATAAAAACTATGCTGGGTGCCGTTGCCGTGATGCAGGTCCCAGTCCACGATCAGGATGCGTTGCAGGCCAAGGTTGGCGAGGGCCCAGCGGGCGGCCACGGCCACATTGTTAAACAGACAGAAACCCATGGAACGATCACGCTCGGCATGGTGCCCGGGAGGGCGAACCAGGCAGAAACCGTTATCTATTTCACCATCGAAAATTCTCTTGACCCCGTCGACCAGGGCCCCGGCCGCCAGACAGGCCGCATCATACGACCTGGCCGACGTCTGGGTATCCGCGTCCAGAACGCCATGCTCCCGGCCCGCGGTTGCCGCCACCCTCTCGATCTGCTGCGGCGTATGATTAAGGCCGATAATCTCCGGGGATGCCGGGGCGAAATCCGGAAAGACAAAATGGCCGGCTGTTTCCTCCCGGTCGAGTTCCCGGTAGATAACCCGCAGCCTGTCCGGAGATTCAACATGGGCAAAGCCGGGTTGATGTTCAAGAAAGAGGTTATCACGATACACGGCGGTCCGGCGCATGGCGTAGTCTCCTGCAATCATAGATTTTTTTTTCCGTCACCACGAAATCCATAAGCTGGTCATGGGGTTCAAGCGGGACCTGGTCCACCAGTTGGAGTTCATAGGCCAGGCCAATGCGAAGAGCATTAGCAGCCTCCTGGTCGAGAAAACGGTCATAATAGCCGCCCCCGTAGCCCAGGCGGCCGCCAAACCGGTCAAAAACAGAACCGGGGACAATGACCACCTCAATCTTGGCCGGATCAAGTACCGACCCGGGGACCAGACTTGGTATCGGCTCGGGAATCGTGCAATAGCCGGGTTCAAGCTGATTTTGCGGATCGGTTATGCGCACGGCCAAAAGACGTGATTCGTTTGTCAGGGTCAAGGGTACGGTGACGGTCTTACCCTCGGCCAGGCAGCGGCGCACAATATCCCGAGTCTGCACTTCACTGCGAAAATGCAGGTAGATAAAAAAAATATGCGCCGCCCTTGTTTCCTCAAGGGTAAATAGTCCTTCGGTGATCCGGCCGCTTTTTTCAGCCAATTCGGCTGGAGATAACCGGTCACGCCCGCTAAGAATTTTATGGCGCCAACTGTTTCGATTCTGAGTATTCATCCTCTTGCTTACCTCTATTGAACGCTCACGGAAACAGGTAAAAAAAATAGCGGTGCCCGTTGTGATCGGACACCGCTATTTATCACCAAAAAAAGATATGGAAGAAGCCGTTTACATCGGCAAAATGAGTTTACCTGTTTCCTCATTCCAAGTCACGATCACATACCAGAGCGCCATGGCGAAAAAGATCAGCAGCAGTGATGGTCCATATCCCATAACATCCGGCATGTAGACATATTTACCCAGAAAACCTCTGGCCTCCCAGTGATGGGACCTGACCAGCGTGGCGGAGAGCGAACTTGCCAAGCCGAACATAAGCGCAACCAGCCACAGTTTTATCTGGCCCTCGCCCACACGCCACAGGGTCCCGGTTCCGCAACCTCCGGCCAGTATCGCTCCGACACCGAAGAGAAAGCCGCCGACCACACCGCCCCAGCCAAAGGTTCCGCGCACATAATACATGGTATTCAACACCGGGTCTCCACCGGCGCGCACGGGAATGGCATATTTGAGCACTGCCGCGCCAACCGCTACAATACAGATGGAAAGAGCCACCGACTTGGCCATGGTGCCGTTGCCCGTCATGTGCGGCTCACGGAAACCCTGAATCATGCACCAGCGGCCACGCTGCATGGTGTAACCGAGGCCGGCGGCAATAAGAAGAACACCGGGCAGGGAGTTTATATAATCCTCGAAACCACCTTCAAAATTTGCATAGGTATTGGCCCCCCAGATGAGTGCGGCAATCGCCACGATACCGAGAGCAAACTGGACCACCGGCGGGAACTCAAAGGTCTTGGCACCGCCGCTGCCCCAGGAGATATACTCCATTTCCTTGTAGAGCAGCCAAAGACCGGCTATGGCACCCAAGACAAGACCAAGCCACATGGCAAAGCCGCTTGCGCTCAGGTTGCCGATCGAATTGTACATACCGCCCACGTTACAGCCACCGGCCAGGGTAGCACCGATACCCATCAGGGTACCGGCAATCAAGGCCTTGAAATACTCACGGATAGGCGGAAAACGAAGCGCAAACTGACCTCCCAGGCAAGCGGAAAGGAAAGCGCCGCCGACAAAGCCGATACCGATCACCGAACCGGTATTATACCAGAAGGATTTGGTCAGAACCTTGGCCCCCTCACTATTCACAAAACCAAGAAGATGGGTGGTATCGGTGTTGGAATAAACACCAACCGTATAGAGTATCCAGTCACCCCACTTCCGAACGGCTCCAACTGCACCCCAGGGACGCCACCAGGCCATCAGGAGAACGCTGAGAATTCCTACAATCACCCCGCTTATTGTGGCATTCCATTCAGATTTACATAGAGTGACATACAACTCTTTAATTTTTCTACCAAACAGGTTTTCACTAGCCATACGGTTCCCTCCTCCATTTTTTGTTTTCAATGGTCCGGTTGAACAGTGAGTTCGCCATTCTCCGGTCTATTGCCCCGGAAAGAGAAAGCTGTTTCATTTTTTAATCACTTTTTTTTACCGTTGCCTTGAGCTTTTGTCAAGCAAGTTAAACGACCAATCTGAAAAATAATCATTACTGTTTGCGTTTATTTTTACAAAAAAAATCATACCATTATCTTTAAAAAAGCATTTGAATTGCCATTCATTTTCCGCTTGACAGGAAACCTTCGGTCCGGTATAAAAAATGCTTTAGTAAGTAATGTGAGACGTCACATTGTGACATGGTCTGATATTACCTGCTTTATTATGAAAACATAAATCCGTTTTCATAAGCCCCTTCAATTTATTTTTTATAGTAGGAGGATTATCAAATGGGTGATGTAAAACTAGAAGAACTGAACGTTGCAGCAGTACTTGACGCCAAGGGGTTGAGCTGCCCGATGCCTCTGCTTCGGACTAAAAAAGAGATGGGTAAGCTCAAATCCGGTGAGATTCTGCAGGTCATGGGTACGGATCCCGGCTCCAGGAATGACATCCCCGGCTGGTGCGAGCGTTCCGGTCATGAGTTTTTGGGTTTAAAAGATGAAGAGGGTTTTACAACCTATTATATTAAAAAAGGCTGATAAAACAAACCAGTACACATAAAAACGGCGTTAAACCTCCCTTGCAAGTGGCCGCGCCGTTATCTTATTTCAGGAGGTTAAAATGGCAAAAAGTATCGGAATTTTTGTAACATCTCCCCAGAATATGCGGCATGTCGTGGGCATAACCAAAGCAGCGCTGGCCAAGGGGGCCAAGGTTAAAGTGTTCTTTACCTGGATGGCAACCCATCTCACCAAGTGTGCCGAATTTCCCGCCCTGTGCGCTCTGGACAATGTCGATGTCTCCATCTGTGCCGATAGTTACAAAAAGGTGGGTTATGATGTCAAAGATATCCCCAAGGGTCTTGCACCCGAAAAAATGGCAACCCAGGCTCAACATGGCGCTATCCTTGAGGACTATGACTGCTATCTGACTTTATAAGGAGAAAAAGGATGTCTAAAAAAGTTTTTTTTATGTATCCCAGCAATGAATATTCGCTCGACGGTATCAGATCAGCCCTGGGCCTTGCGGTTGAAAACATGTACGCTTACGGTGTCATGATGAATACCGTGTTGGAAGATACGGACCTGACTGATTATCACAAGGAAAACATCGACTGGATCCGGGACATGGAGGGTGAAGTATATTCCATTCCCGATGGAAATGTAGAAAAGCATGGTTTTGTTAAAATTACTCTTGAAGAACTTGGACAGAAGCTTCGGGACATGGACGTCATTGTTCCTTACGGTATCCAGAGAAGCGATAAGAGCTGAGAAAGAGTAAAAGTTCTAAAAAGAGGAGTGTAAACTATGAAAATGTTGCATATCTATCGATCCGAACCGACCGAAGATGTAAAAAAACTGGTGGAAATCGTTTCAGAAGGTCGTGATCAGGCCTCTTTTGACCTGAATGTTGAGTCTCCGGATTATGACAAGCTGGTCGACATGGTATGGGATGCCGATCAGACGATCTGCTGGTGGTGAAAATCTACAAATAACAAGTTGTTTTTCTTGTTACAAGCCTCTGTCTTTGTTGCCAGGGGCTTTTTTTATCCGCCGGACAAGCCCTCTATAACCGTATCGTGAAAAAGCGGTCTGAACAGCCGTATCTGCTCGTTTTTTCTGGTCGGGTGCACCCGGTTGGTGAGCAAGATCATGACCAGGTCCCTTTCCGGGTCGATCCAGAAAGAGGTCCCTGTGTAACCGAGATGGCCGACACTTTGCGGAGAAAGATATTTTCCCCCGCTTGAGCCGCCGGGCGTGGGGGTGTCAAATCCCAGACACCAGGTTTGGTCCGAATACTTTTTTTTCAGAGCCATTTGCAGTGTCGTTGTGCTGTAAGCCGGATGTTTTTCCTGGCCCTGCCACTGGTGCAAAATTTTTTCAGTAACAAACAATACCGCACCGATAGTACCGAAAAGACCGGCATGACCGGCCACCCCCCCCATAAGCCAGGCATGTTCGTCATGGACCTCGCCCTGCATAATCCTTTCTCGCCAGGGACATTTTTCAGTTGCGGCAAATTTTTCTGTTTTTTTGCTCTTTTTTCTATTTAAAGTATTAAAAAATGGAGATTCTTTTATCTTCAGCGGTTTTATTATTTTTTCGTTAAAAAAAGAATTAAGTTGCCGGCCGGATACCCGTTCCACCACTTCTCCCAACAACATAAATCCCAGGTCACTATAACGACATTCACTTCCAGGTTCATATGCCAAGGGTTCTTCGAGTATAGTTTTTATTAATTTTTTTTTATTATCTTTCTTTATTTCCGGGGCAAAACCTGCAAAATAAGCTCTGTATGGCCTGAGTCCGGATGAATGAGAGAGGAGTTGGTCAAGGCGGATGTTTCGCTTTCCAGGCTCTATATCAGCCTTTAAAAGCGTATCAAGGGAATCGCTCCAGTCCAGCGCACCTTGATCTATCAAACAGAGGATAGAGAGTGTCGTACAGAGCGGTTTTGTCAGAGAGGCCAGGTCAAAGATGGTCTCCGGGGTTACTTCTTTCCCGTTCTTTCCTTTTCTTGTTCTGCCCCAAGTTTTGATCAACCTTCCGGGCCGGTCCCCGTTTTGCTTAAAAATCGCGCAGGCAGCCGCGGTAAAAACCCCTTTTGCAAGACCTCTCTCAAACAATGGCTCAAGAGTCTTTTCCAGCGGCCAAAAAGATGAATTTTGCATGCCGAAATCCTTTTTATTTATTTGATTTTTCAATCGTTTTCGGATATATTTAAAACTTAAAAATTAGCTTTTTTTCATAATCCTGTGGAGATGTTGTTAAAAGAGGGTTTGAAAAATTGTTGATAAGTACAAAAACTTGTTTTTCAACAACTTACAAGTTTTTGTTCCCTAAAATTATCAAACAAAATATATCAATAATATTAAACAATTAAAACGTAAACTAACAAATTAACAGTCCTAATAACAACAATAAATATTTAATTAAAAAAAGGGAAGAATTGTTATGGCTTTTCATTTCAACATTGCCAGAGAAAATTTTCTCCACGCCATAAGCGCACAACAGAACATAACCAGCAAAAAAGGAACGCTGGCTATCCTGTCCAATGTTCTCATCGTGGTTGAACAGGACAAAGTTATCATGACCTGTACCGACCTGGAGATTGGCCTTAAACAGATTTTACCGGCTGAGGTAATGGAAAAGGGAAGATTGACCTTACCGGCAAAAAAACTTTTTGAGATCGCCCGGGAATCCAACTCGGAGACCATTTCTTTTCAGGAACAGGAAAATAACTGGGTGGAAATTACAACCGGCTCCAGCCTCTACAAACTGGCCGGCATGGTAGCTGACGAATATCCTCAGTTTCCGGAATATGATGAAGAGGCTATGGTGGAAATGGATGCCTCTGTCATGGTTGATCTTATTGATAAAACGATTTTTTCCATTGCCATGGATAATGAAAACATATACAGCCTGACGGCAGCCCTTCTCCGCAGGGAAGAGATTGGGAAACAGGTTTTTTTAAAAATGATATCGTCGGACGGCCACCGGCTGACGATCATGACGAAAGAGGTGGATGAGAATATTAAGGATCTGCACCTGAACCCGGTGACCCTTATTCCACGCAGGGGGGTACAGGAAATACGTAAATTCAGTGAAAATAAGGATACTTTCAGGTTTGGGATAGAAAAGAAGCAAGCTGTATTAAAAAGTGAAGATTCACTGCTTATTATTCGCTTAATGGAAGGAGATTTTCCTGATTTTCAAAGTGTTATTGATGTTATTTCAAGAGAAAATTTTATTGAAATAAATAGACTGATCTTTCTTGAATCTTTAAAGCGAATAAATCTTTTTACCGAGGATATGTTTAGAGCCGTAAAAATAGAAGTAGGAGATAATCACATGCTCCTCACTTCGCAAAATGCGGATTTCGGGAGTGCCAAGGATGAGTTGGATGTCGTCTATAGCGGCGAACCTTTATCCCTGGTTTTTAACTGTCGTTATTTTATAGATACTCTGCAGGTTATGGAAGGAGATATAGTCAAACTTACCATAAGTTCCGATGAAAGCCCCTGCCTGGTGACTTCCGAGGAAGATGAAGGTTTTTTAAGTATTGTTATGCCGATGAAGCTATAGGTATGGAATATACCCTGAATCGTAACTGGTCACAAGTGAGGCACTCTGCGTTATTTCTTGCCTCTAACCTGTAAGCCGCCACAGGTGCTACAGGTTTACGTAGTCGCTTCCGTTTCCCTCTATGCGGGCGGGAGCGACCGCGTGAAGATGGGGTGCCGGTGACGGCTTGAGGTGACGTTCCATGCAGTAGCGGAATTTATTGCATTATTGCTGAAAAAACGCATTTTCCGGTCTGCGCCGCGCCGCCCTGCGGCTTGAGATCATAGACAAAAAAACAATAAACCAGGAGAAACGCGTCTGGTTTTGCCGCGATGTGAAATAAGAATTTATTTCACGCGAATACTGAGTAACTAACGATAGACAGAGGAAAAAAAGTGAGTGAACAAGAAACGTCCTACGGGGCGGAACAGATCAAGGTTCTGGATGGTCTGGAGGCGGTACGAAAAAGGCCTTCCATGTACATCGGCAATACGGCAGAAGAAGGTCTCCATCATCTTATTTACGAGGTCGTCGACAACTCCATAGATGAGGCTATGGCCGGAAATTGCGATCGGATCAGGGTAACCATTCATCATGATAATACGGTCTCGGTCGAAGATAATGGCCGTGGTATTCCCGTCGACATGCACCCAACTGAACATATGTCGGCCCTGGAACTGGTTATGACCACTCTTCATGCCGGCGGTAAATTTGATCATTTAACCTATAAGGTATCCGGCGGCCTGCATGGTGTCGGGGTTTCCGTTGTCAACGGGCTTAGTTCCGAGGCGACGGCCGAGGTCTACCGCGACGGAAAAATCTATCGGCAGACATATGCCTGCGGCGTGCGTACCAGTGACCTTGAAGTGATCGGCGAAAGCACAAAAACAGGAACCAAGATCATCTTTAAACCAGATTCGACGATTTTTACCGAAACAACGGTTTTTAAGTATGATATCGTACAAAATCGTTTACGGGAACTGGCCTTCCTGAATAGGGGCGTGCGCATCTACCTGAAGGATGAGCGCAGCGGCGCGGAAGACAAATTCCACTACGAGGGCGGCACCGTATCCTATGTAAAGTATTTGAATCGCAAACGTACCGTGGTTCATCCGGAGCCTGTTTCCATCTTTGGCGAAAAGGATCAGGTCCAGGTGGATATCTGTTTCCAGTACTTTGACGGCTATGCGGAGCGTCTTTTTTCCTTTGTTAATAATATCAATACAAAGGAGGGTGGGACACATGTGGCTGGATTCAGGGCGGCGCTGACAAAATGCATTAATCGCTATGCCAGCGATGACGTGGTGCCCAAGAATCTCAAGGCCAAGATGGGGGGAGATGATGTCCGCGAGGGACTCACCTGTGTTATTTCCGTCCGGGTCCCCAATCCTCAGTTTGAAGGTCAAACCAAGACCAAGCTGGGAAACAGCGAGGTCCGGTCTATTGTTGAAACTCTGTGTAGTGAAAAACTGGGAATTTATCTTGAACAGAATCCTTCCGTGGCAAAACGAATCCTGTCCAAGGCCGTAGAGGCTGCCAGGGCCAGGGATGCGGCCCGCCGGGCCAGGGAGTTGTCCCGGAAAAAAGGCGGTCTCTCGGTGATGATGGCCGGCAAACTGGCGGAGTGTCAAAGCAAGGACCCGAAAGAACGGGAAATTTTTATTGTCGAGGGTGACTCTGCCGGCGGTAGCGCCAAACAGGGACGTGACCGCAGTATCCAGGCTATCTTGCCGCTGCGGGGCAAGATTATGAATGTCGAAAAGGCCCGTTTTGACAAAATCCTCAGCAGCGAGGAAATAAAGCAGCTTATTGCCTCGCTGGGCACCGGCATCGGCAAGGACGAGTTTGACCTGGAAAAATTGCGTTACCACAAAATCATCATCATGACCGATGCTGATGTGGACGGTTCTCATATCCGCACCCTGCTGCTCACTTTTTTTTATCGCCAGATGCTGCCGCTTATCGAAAACGGTCATGTATACATCGGTCAGCCCCCCCTGTATCGGCTTGGCCGCGGCAAAAAGGAGCAATACTTTATCGATGATGACCATCTCAATGATTATCTCTACGATCAGGCCAGCCAGGTTCTCCGCATCCAGCCGGAACACGGCGATGAAATTGCCCACGAAGAAATGGTGGCAATTTTGAAAAAACTGTCGGTTTTCGCACGAATCTGTTCCTACCTGGAGCGGCTTAATATTATCGAGCAGGTGACGATTTTTCTGTTGGAAAATAAAGTTCACTCCGCCGACCAGTTTGAGGATGAATCTTTTTTAAAAAACCTGGTTGACAAGCTGGACGAGTTTGATCCGATCGTCGGCAACATCCGCTCCTGCCGCTGGCGGCCCTCTTGTTACGAAGTGGATATCGCCTTTAAGGGACACTCCCATATAATGACCACCCTGGGACCCAATATTCCGCTCATCCCGGAATATCGCCATGCCTTGGATATATATGATGATATCAAGGCTTATCTGAATGAAACCTTTACCCTGACTCGCATCTCGGCCGGTGGCCAGGAAAAGAAACTGGTCGCCGATAACTGGCATGATCTGATCAAACTGGTTCGCGAGGAAACCTTCCGCGGCAGTCACATCCAGCGCTATAAAGGTCTTGGCGAGATGAACCCCGAACAACTCTGGGACACCACCATGAATCCGCAAAACCGTACCCTGATTCAGGTTTGCGTGAGTGACATGGAAGCGGCGGATGATATTTTTACCACCCTGATGGGTGACAAGGTTGAGCCGCGGCGCGAATTTATCCAGAACCATGCCCTTGAGGTTTCGGAGCTCGATATATAACCCTGGATTCGTGACGGCGTGCTCAACATTGTTGCCGCTTTCATCTGCACCGTTCTCGAACGCTCACGGATTGATTCAGGATAACGTTTTAATTTTACAAGAAGAATGTCGATTTTAAATCATCAAAAACGATAAAAGGTCATTCGACATTCACGGGAAAAAGATATGACTGATTTTTCTAAAGACACGGCTCAGCAGCAAAATCCCACCATTGAAATTGAAAAGGAGATGAGCAAATCGTACCTCGATTACGCAATGTCGGTAATCGTCGGCCGGGCGTTGCCCGATGTGCGTGACGGCTTTAAACCGGTGCATCGGCGCGCCCTGTTTGCCATGCGGGAACTGGGCAACACCTATAATCGCCCTTATGTCAAATCTGCTCGTATTGTCGGTGATATAATCGGTAAATACCATCCTCACGGCGATTCGGCGGCCTATGACACCCTGGTCCGGATGGCCCAGGATTTTTCCATGCGTTATCCCCTGGTTGACGGTCAGGGTAACTTCGGCTCCATGGATGGCGATGCAGCGGCAGCCATGCGTTACACCGAAGCCAGGATGACCAGGCTGGATCAGGAAATAGTTGCGGACCTGGACAAGGAAACCGTTGATATGGTTCCCAACTACGACAACTCCCTGCTTGAGCCGTCCGTCATGCCGTCCAAGATTCCCAATATCCTGATCAACGGTTCTTCGGGGATCGCCGTGGGTATGGCCACCAATATTCCCCCCCATAACCTGACCGAAGTGTTAAACGGTCTGATCGCATTGATAGATGATCCGAATATCAACATCCATCAGTTGATGGATATCATTACCGGTCCCGATTTCCCCACCGGCGGTTATCTTTGCGGCCGGGCCGGGATCAGGGAGGCCTACGAGACCGGCCGCGGCGTGGTTGTCATCCGTTCGCGCACCCACGTGGAACAGCGAAAGAAAGATGGAGAATCCATCATCATCACCGAGATACCCTATCAGCAGAACAAGGCGACCCTGGTTGAAAAGATCGCCCTGATGGTCAAGGAAAAACTGATCACCTCCATCTCGGAGGTGCGGGACGAATCCGATCGTCACGGTCTGCGCATCGTCTTGGAGCTCAAGAAGGGGGAGTACCCGGATATTATCATCAACCAGCTCTACAAGATGACACCGCTGCAAAAATCATTCGGCATTATCCTGCTCTGTATTGTGAACAATAAGCCCGAGGTGCTCAACCTTAAACAGATCCTGGAGTATTTTATTGCTCACCGCAAGGCCGTGATCTACCGGCGTACCGCCTTTGAACTGAGAAAGGCCGAGGAAAAGGCCCACCTGTTGGAAGGTCTCAAGATCGCCATCACCAATCTTGACAAGGTGGTGGAGCTGATCAAGTCATCGGCCAACCCGGCCGAGGCCAAGGGGGAACTGATCCGGTGCTACGAGCTCTCGGAAATCCAGGCCCAGAGCATTCTCGACATGCGCCTGCAGCGTCTGACCGGCCTGGAGCGCGAAAAGATTATCAAAGATTATAACGAAACCATGGAAAGGATTGCCTGGTTGAACAGCGTCCTGGCCGATGACGCCCTCGTGGTGCGGATCATTCGCGAGGAGTTTGAAAAGATCCGTGAAGACTTCGGCGATGAGCGCCGGACGGAGATCATCGATGCGCCGGACGAGATCCTGCCCGAAGACCTGATTACCCCGGAGGAGATGGTGGTCACGGTTTCCCATACCGGTTACATCAAGCGTAATTCCCTGAGCCTCTACCGGGCGCAGCGGCGCGGCGGCAAAGGGGTCAAGGGGATGACCACGGTGGAGGAAGATTTTGTCACCAACCTCTACATCGCCTCAACGCTCGATACCTTTCTCTTTTTTACCAACCGGGCGCGGGTCTTCTGGCGCAAGGTATACCAGCTGCCCCTGGCCGGAAGGACGGCGCGCGGCAAGGCCATCGTCAACCTGTTGGAACTTGGCGAAGGAGAAAAGATGGCGGCCATCCTGCCGGTATCCGATCTCGCCCATGCCGATGAATCACAGACCGTGCTGACGGTCACCAAGCTCGGCCGGGTGAAAAAAACCAGTATTGCCGAGTATAAGCGGCCTTTACGAAAGGGCAAGTTCGGCCTGACCATCAAGGAAGACGACGAAATCCTGACCGCCTGCATCACCTCGGGCGAAGACAATATTTTTCTGGTCACCAAAAACGGCAAATCCATCCATTTTCCGGAATCCGATGTCCGGGTTATGGGCCGTCTTGCCGCCGGAGTCAGGGGAATCACCCTTGAGGACGATGACGAAGTCGTCGGAGTTGTGGTTCTTAAGAATGATGATTCCATCCTCACGGTTACGGAAAACGGCTATGGCAAAAGAACCGCTGTTGCCGAATACCGGCTGCAGAAAAGAGGCGGCAAGGGAGTAATGGCCATCAACACCAGCGAGCGCAACGGCAAGGTTGTCGGGGTCTTGCAGGTAATCGACGACGATCAGGTGATGCTTATCGCCAACAGCGGCAAGGTGATTCGTATGCCCATGGATACGATACGGATCATCGGCCGCAATACCCAGGGGGTCAGGCTGATCAATCTGGATGAGGGCGAAAAGGTTGTCGGCCTCTCCATCCTGGCCCGGGAATCAGAACTTGAAGAGGACGAACCGGTCGAAGATGATTCATGAGATCAGATGCAGCGCGGTCATAGGGGCGGGAAGCTGGGGCACGGCCCTGGCCAAACTCCTCGGAGACAAGGGAGAAAAAGTTCAACTCTGGGGCCACGACCCTGAGCATATTGCCTCCCTGGCCCTGAGCCGGGAGAATAAAAAATATCTTCCCCGGGCGCGGCTGCCGGCAACCGTGCGGCCGGTCACTGACCTCGCGGCAGCGGTACGGGAGGCGCAATGCGTGGTGATGGTGGTCCCGTCCCATGCCTTTCGCGGCGTTTTTGCCCGACTCGTGCCGCATCTGCAGGACGACACCCTCCTGGTGTCGGCGGTCAAGGGCATTGAAAACAGTACCCTGCAAACCATGACCCAGGTCATGCAGGATACTCTTGCCAACCAGGAAGCCGCCCTGAACCTGTATCTTGGCGTTCTCAGCGGACCCAGTTTCGCCACCGAGGTTGCCGTTGGCCAACCCACGGCCGTGACCGTGGCCTTTGCCGATAAAGATGCCGCCCACGCGGTGCAGCGTCTGTTTTCCACCCCCTTTTTTCGTACCTATTCCAGTACCGATATTATCGGTCTCGAGATCAGCGCGGCCATGAAAAACGTGGTGGCCATTGCCGCCGGTATCTGTGACGGTCTCGGCTACGGCCTCAACACCCGGGCCGCGCTCATTACCAGGGGTCTTGCCGAAATTACCCGGCTGGGGGTCCGTCTCGGCGCCCTGCCCCACACCTTTTCCGGCCTGGGCGGCCTGGGCGACCTGGTCTTGACCTGCACCGGTAATTTAAGCCGCAACCGCACGGTCGGTCTCAAGCTAGGCCAGGGCCAGACCCTTGATCAGGCCCTGGCCGGGATGACCATGGTTGCTGAAGGCGTAAAAACAACCAGGTCGTGTTACAACCTGGCGCGCCTAAACAGCGTTGAAATGCCGATTCTTGAGCAGGTCTATCAGGTGTTATACGAAGGCCGGGATTGTCGGCAGGCGGTCCGGGAGCTCCTCCGGAGAAGCCTGAAGGATGAGGTTGCCTGAAATTGATAACCAGGAAGGATGGAATAGAACAGTGGTTT
>JAADIK010000121.1:2820-8550 GCA_013151365.1 Deltaproteobacteria bacterium | reverse complement strand
AGCCCGCCGAACAGGAACAGCCGTCACCTCAACGTACCTTGTTCTGATGTCGGCCTTTTCCGGGATCCAGGGCCAGCCCAAGGCCGTCAAGCTTCTGAGCCGGGCGCTTTCGACCGGCCGCCTGGCCCATGCCTACCTGTTTACCGGACCGGAGGGCGTGGGCAAGGCCACGACCGCCCGGGCCGTGGCCGCCTTTCTCTTCTGCGAGGCGGAACGAAAAACGGCGCCCTGCGGACACTGCGCGGGCTGCCTCCAGTTTGCCTCGGACAATCATCCGGACTTCCTGCTCATCCGGCCCCGGGGGGCCACGATCAAAATCGACCAGATCAGGGAGCTGAAAAAAGCCCTGGCCTTCCCGCCCCTGGAGGCCGGGCGGCGGGTGATCCTGGTGGAAGACGTGCACACCATGCGCCGGGAGACCGGCAACAGCCTGCTCAAGCTGCTGGAGGAACCGCCGCCGGACAACCTGATAATTCTAATTGCCTCGGCGTCCGAACCGGTGCTGCCGACCATTCTTTCCCGCTGCCAGGTTATCCCCTTTTTCCCCCTGCCGGTCGACCTGGCCGCGGACATCCTGCTGCGGCTCGACCCGCATCTGCAACGCGACGAGGCCCTGGCCCTGGCCGGCCTGACCGACGGCTGTCCCGGCCGCGCCCGGTCCCTGGACACGGACGGCGTGCCGGCGATGCGCAACGAGATCCTTGACGCCCTGCTGGCCCCGGCCGCCGGTGAAGCCGAGGCGGCGGAGACCGCCCTGACCCTTGCCGCCAGGGCGGTTGAACTTAAAGACGGCCTGCCCGCCCTGCTCGACCTGCTGCGCATTTTCTTCCAGGAGGTCATGGTCGCCTCTCTTGCCGGTTCCCGGCAGAATGGAGAAGCCCGCACGGCGGCCATGCACGTTGACCGGGCAAGAGAACACTGGAGTTTAACACAACTTTCTGATAGTATAAAAAGTATTGATTACGCTGAAAAGGCGCTTGGCAGAAACTGCAACCGTGCTCTGGTCTGCGAAGTCCTTTTTCTAAACCTGCTCGCCGCGGATGCCGGCCGCACTCTTAAATCATTATGACAGAAACTATCCTGCAAAGTCCCGACCAGACGCCGCCGCCGAACGGCGAGGCCATGGTCGAGGAACAACAGTTCTATTATTACCGTATCCGTTTTCGCGACAAGGACCAGGAACATACCGCGCAATCGCATATCCCGGACCTGCCCCCGGGGGCAACGGTCATCGCCACCACCGACCACGGCCCCGAACCGGCCCGCATCGTCGGCCGGGCTCCGGGGGCGACCGAACCCGGTATGCAGCGCGTACGTGGCGACCCGCCGCGCCAACCGCGAGGAAGAGGAAAAGTACGAGCGGCTGCCGAATCTCGAGCAAGAGGCCTTCGCGATCTGTCTCCGGCAGATCAAAAAACTCAATCTGCCCATGCAACTGGTGCGGGTCGAGCGGTTTTTCAACGGCTCGAAAATCATCTTTTTCTTCACCGCCGACAACCGGGTGGATTTCCGGGAACTGGTCAAATGCCTGGTGCAGGAATTCCGGACCCGGGTGGAGATGCGGCAGATCGGCGTGCGGCACGAGACCAAGATGCTTGGCGGCATAGGCGCCTGCGGCCGGGAACTCTGCTGCTGTTCCTTTCTGAAAAAATTCGAGTCCATTTCCATAAAAATGGCCAAGACCCAGGACCTGCCGCTCAATCCGGCCAAGATATCGGGCCTCTGCAACCGGCTGCTCTGCTGCCTGACCTATGAGTACGACTCCTACCGGACCATGAAAAAAGGGATGCCCCGCCTCGGCAGGTGTATCAGTCATGAGGGCCAGGTGTACCGGGTTGTCCGGCTCATGCCCCTGCAGGGCAGCGTGTTGGGCGTCTCCAGGGATGGAGAGGAGACCGTCTTGACCGAGAAACAATGGCGGGCCGCCAAACCGGTACCAAAACCGGGACCTAAACAGGGGCCCAAGGGAACCCACAAAGGGCCGACGACAAAAAAATGACTACCTATATCACCACTCCCATCTACTACGTGAATGCCATGCCCCATCTCGGGCATGCCTATACCTCGATCGTGACCGACGCCTACAGCCGTTACCGGCGGTTATGCGGCGACGAGGTCCGCTTCCAGACCGGCACCGACGAGCACGGCGAGAAAATCGTCCAGGCGGCGGAACAGGAAGGGGTCTCGCCCAAAGAGTACGCCGACCGGATCAGCGCCGCCTTCCGGGAGACCTGGCCCCTTCTCGGGGTGCGGGCGGACCACTTTATCCGCACCACCGATCCGGAACACATCAAGACCGTACAGGATATCCTGCAGCAGGTCCATGACCGGGGCGACATCTACTTCAGCGAATATTCCGGCCTCTACTGCCGGGGCTGCGAGCGGTTTCTCACCGCCAAGGAACTGGTGGACGGCAACTGCCCGGATCACCAGCAGCCGCCCACCGCGATCGCCGAACAAAATTACTTCTTCCGGATGAGCAAGTACCAGGACTGGCTCATCGACCATATCAAAAACAACCCGGAATTCATCACGCCGGAGCGTTACCGCAACGAGGTGCTCGCCTTTCTCAAGGCCCCCCTGGAAGACCTCTGCATCTCCCGGCCCACATCGCGCCTGACCTGGGGCATTCCCCTGCCCTTTGACGACAAGTTCGTCACCTATGTCTGGTTTGACGCCCTGATCAACTATCTCACCGGGATCGGCTACCCGGACGGCCCCGACTTCGACCGCTACTGGGCCGCGGCCGAACACGTCATCGCCAAGGACATTCTCAAGCCCCATGCCATTTACTGGCCCACCATGCTCCGGGCCATGGGACTGCCCCCCTATCGCCGCCTGCATGTCCACGGCTACTGGAACGTGGACGAGACCAAGATGTCCAAGTCCATCGGCAACGTGATCCGTCCCGGGGAGTTGGTTGAGCAGTACGGGGTGGACACCGTGCGCTACTTTGTGCTGCGGGAGATGTCCTTCGGCCTTGACGCCTCTTTTTCCGGCCAGGCCCTGGTCGCCCGCCGCAATTCGGACCTGGCCAATGACCTGGGCAACCTCTTTTCCCGGTCCCTGACCATGATCGGCAAGTACGCGGACGGCATGGTCCCGGAACCCGATGCCGGGACCATGACCGACGCCGACCGCGAACTGATTGCCAACGTGGAGCGGATGCTCGGCGAGTACCGGAAGGCCATGGACGGTTTCGGCTTCAACCGGGCCCTGCAGGAAATATGGCAGGTGATCGGCCAGCTGAACCGTTTTATCGTCACCAACGCCCCCTGGGAACTGGCCAAGGACCCGGCCCAAAAAGGCCGGCTGATGACCATGCTCTTTCTACTGGCCGAGGGGTTGCGCCTGATCACCCTGGTGCTGCGGCCCTTTATGCCGGAAACCGCGGCCAAGATGGCGGCCGCCCTTGGTCTTGATGCCGAGCTGGAAACAGCCTCCCTGGATGAGGCGGGACACTGGGGCCAGATGGTCCCGGGCCACCGTATTTCCCAGGGCGCGCAACTCTTTCCGCGCCTGGACAAGAAAAACAACCAGCCGCCCCGGCCGCAGCCACAGCAAAAACAAAAGAAAAAAGAAAAAGAGGCCGCCGCCGAAGAGGGGCTGGTCGACTTTGACCAGTTCGGCAAGCTGGACCTGCGGGTGGCCGAGGTCGTGGCCGCCGAGAAGATCAAAAAATCGACAAAGCTTTTGAAGCTGACCCTGAAAGCACCTGAAGAACGGACCGTGGTGGCCGGTATCGGCAAACATTACCAGCCCGAAGAGTTAATCGGCAAACAGGTGCTCATCGTGGCCAACCTGAAACCGGTCAAGCTCATGGGCGTCACCTCGCACGGCATGGTGCTGGCGGCCAAGGAGATCGATGCCGACGGCAATGAACGACTTGTCCTGTCCACCGTTGCCGGGGCCATCGCCCCGGGCAGCAGAGTGGCGTGACCAAAACCGAAAACCTTAAACCTGAACCTCAATTATGTTTATGCTCAGTAATTTTATCATGGCCGTGGCCAAGCTCCTCAATTTTGTCCTTAGCGCCTATATCTGGATCGTCATCGCCAGGGCCGTCATCTCCTGGGTCAGCGCCGATCCCTACAATCCCATTGTCCGGTTCCTGATCCAGGCCACGGACCCGCTTCTCGAAAGGCTCAGGCGCCTGCTGCCGCTCTCCATGGGCGGCATTGACCTGAGCCCCATGATCCTTATCCTGATCATCATTTTCCTGCAAAGCTTTCTGGTTCCGACCTTGGGACAGCTCGCCATGAATCTCCGTTGATCCGCTGCGATGGACTGGCTGCGCACCCTGCCGGACGGTCGGCTCCTGCTCACCCTGCACGTCCAGCCCCGGGCCGGTAAAGAACAACTGGCCGGCCTCCATGGCGAGGCCCTTAAAATCCGTCTGACCAGTCCGCCGGTGGAGGGGAGGGCCAACAAGGCCGTTATTGCCTTGCTCGCCAAGCTCCTCCATCTGCCGAAATCGGCGGTGGTCATCAAGAGCGGCCTGCAAAGCCGCAGCAAACAGGTCCTTATCTCCGGCTGTGATGAAAAAACGGCCCGGCAAAGCCTTCTCGGAGAAGGAGGACCCGCCCACAAAATAAAAAGGAATCATAAAATATGAGTACCGAGATCGCCACAACAGGGGAACTTTTTGCGCAGGCCTGGGAGCAATACAAGATCCGGGCTCTGCCCATTCTCGCGGTTATGCTGATCAGCACGGTGCTGGTCGGCGGCTCGACGCTGGTGCTGGTCTTCGGCGGCCTCATCGGCGGCGGCGTGATCAAGCATGTAACCAGCGGCCCGGCCGGGGCCGTTCTTCTTTTCGGCGTCGTGCCGGTCTTGTTCCTCCTGGTCACCGCCCTTGTTTTCTGGTCGCAGACGGCCCTGCTGGCCCTGATCGTCAACGAGGAAATGGGGTTCATGGATGCCCTGCATGCCGGCTGGCAGTACTTCCGGCCCATGAGCAAGACGATATCCATCCTCTTGGGCATAATCCTGATCGGCCTGGCGCTCGGGATTGTTCCCGGCCTCATTTTTATAGTCTGGTTTTCCTTCAGCCTTTTTATCCTGATCGATGAGGACCGCCGCGGTCTTGACGGACTGCTGGCCAGCAGGGAGTATGTGCGGGGCCACGGCTGGGACACATTTTTCAAATTGGTCCTGATTTGGGCCATCTCCATACTGGCCGGCATAATTCCCTTTGCCGGCCAGATCTTTTCCTTCCTGTTTACGCCTTTTCTCATGCTGTACCTGCTGGCCATCTACCGCAACCTGAAGGCAGTCAAAGGAGAAAAGGCCGTGGTGACAACCGGCCCGGCCGGCAGATTGCTCTGGTCATGCCTGGCCGGACTGGGCCTGATGCTCCCCGTAGTCGGGTTGCTGGCGCTGCTGGCCGCGGTCATCCTGCACGGTCAGGAATGGCTGCTGGAACTGCAGCAGCTCTTGCCCCCCGGCTATTAGGCCGGCGCCGATATAACCCGACACCGGGCATACGCTTCGCGGTTGGGTTTCGCCCGAGATTTACGAATATGCGGCAACCCTGCAATCATCGTAGATCAACCACCGCAGCCGCTGCTGGAACAGGAACCGCCGCAGCCACCACCTACGGACAGCGGGAGGGTTGAGGTTATGGAAAAACCGCTGCTGCAGCCGCACCCCCCGGGCTCGATAAAATCCACCTTGACGGCGCCGCAGCGGTCCATCAGTTCCCGGTCGATGACGACGGACAGCCCTTCC
>JAADIK010000121.1:0-2808 GCA_013151365.1 Deltaproteobacteria bacterium | reverse complement strand
CCGTCTCCTTCCGCTCGTCCAGGGCCAAAGACAGGGATGAGCCGGAGCAGCTGTTCAAGATGATCACCCGCACCGGCGAATCGACCTTATTCTGGGCCAGGTGTTCCTTTATTTTCCGGATTGCCAGATCAGTTACTTCAAGCATAATGCTACCTCTTTTGTTGAGTGTTGCTTTTGTTAAGTGTTGATTAAATAACATTGTCATATTTTACTGTTTCCCGCAGGCTCCACCGCAACCGCGCAGGCCTTGTATTCGGGCGTCCGGGAGATTTCGTCTTCGCCGGGACTGGTCAGGATATTGGTCAGCGGCTCGTCAAAATGAAAGGCCATGAAAACCGTGCCGGGCCTGCTTTTCCCGGTGACGTCGGCCCTGACCCGCACCTCTCCCCGGCGTGACCGGACCAGAACCACCATGCCGTCCTTGACCCCGAAGCGGGCGGCATCCAGGGGATGCAGCTCCACCGTTTCTTCCGGGACCAGCTGCAAGAGCCCCTTGCAGCGCCGGGTCATGGAACCGTTATTATAATGTTGCAGACGGCGGCCGGTTATCAACACCAACGGGTAGTCTTCATCAGCCGTTTCGAGGGTCGGGACATTGTCCAGCACGGAAAAACGGCCCAGTCCCCTGGTAAAGGCATTTTGATGCAGGAGCGGCGTGCCGGGATGATCGTTGTCCGGACAGGGCCAGATCAGCCCTTCCCCCTCAAGGCGCTGGTAACTGACGCCGCCCATGGCCGGCGTGCACCGGGCGATCTCCGCCATAACCTCGGCCGCGCCCGCGTATGACATGTCATACCCCATGGCCGTGGCCAGCCGGCAGGGAATCTCCCAGTCGGGCAGCGCTTCGCCGGGAGGCGCCACGGCCTTCCTGATCCGCCGCACCCGCCGCTCGGCATTGGTAAAGGTCCCGTCTTTCTCATAGAAGCAGGCGGCCGGCAGGACCACATGGGCCTTCTTGGCGGTTTCGGTCATAAAGATGTCCTGGACAACCAAAAAATCCAGCGCCCCGATGGCCTTGCGGACCGCCTGCAGATTGGCCTGGGTATGCAGCGGGTCATCGCCGATGCAGTACAGTCCCTTGAAGCGGCCGTTTCTTGCCGCCTCGTACATTTCTTCCTCGGTGAGGCCCGGCCCGGCGGGCAGCCCGGTCCCCCAGACTTCCTCCATTTTTTCCCGGCTGCCGGGGTCGCCGACATCCTGGTAGCCGGAGTAGACCGAGGGCAATGCTCCCATATCGCAGGCGCCCTGGACATTGTTCTGGCCGCGCAGAGGACAGATGCCGGCGCCCGGCCGTCCCACATTGCCGGTGGCCAGGACCAGGTTTGCCAGGGCCATGACCCCCAGGGTCCCGTTTCGGTGCTCTGTTACCCCGAGGCCGTAGAGGATCAGGCCCTTGGCCGTGTGGGCATAAAGCCGCGCCGCCGCCCTGACCAGCCCGGGCGCAACCCCGGTGGCCGCCTCCACGGCCTCGGGAGAGAACGCCGCCAGGTGGTGGCGAAGCTCCTCGTCCCCTTCTGTTCTCTGCTCGATAAATTTTTTATTTTCAAAACCTTCCGCAAAAATGACCTGGAGAATGGCATTGAGGAGCAGGACATTGGTCCCTGGTTTCAGGCGCAGCCAGAGATGGGCCTTGGCCGCCATTTCGGTCTTGCGCGGATCAATAACGATCAGTTTCGCACCCTTTGCCAGCGCCCGGCCGACCTTCATGCCCACCACGGGATGGGCCTCGCTGGTATTTGAACCGCAGATCAGCAGGACCTCCGCCTGGTGGATATCGGCAAAGGGATTGGTGGCGGCACCGCTGCCCAGGGCAACCCGGAGACCGCTGATCGACGGAGCGTGACAGACCCTGGCGCAGTTGTCCACGTTATTGGAGCGGAAAACCGCCCGGCAGAGCTTCTGGCCCAGGTAGTTGACCTCGTTTTCGCACCGTGAAGAAGTGACCACTCCGAGGGCCTCCGGCCCGTTGGTCTCCCTGATCCTTAAAAACTCGCCGGCCGCAAAGGAAATCGCCTCATCCCAGGAGACCCGCCGGAAGGGATCATTTCGGTCCCTGCGGATAAGGGGGTGGGTAAGCCGGTCCGGATGCCGGTGGAAATCAAAGCCGAAGCGGCCCTTGACACACAGGTCGCCGTTATTGGGCGGCTGGCCGGGGTCGGCCCTGACCTCGAGCAACACATCATGCTTGACATGGAGGTCAACGCTGCAGCCGGTCCCGCAATAGGTGCAGACCGATTTCGTCACCTCCGCCTCCCCGGGCAACAAGGGCACGCCGCGGGATTTTTTACTCAGGGCTCCGGTGGGACAGGCGTCGACACAGGCACCGCAGTTGACGCAGCTGTCTTTGAATTCCAGGGTGATGTTGCTGATAAGACCCTCTTCGCGGTACGAGAGGACCAAGGCGTCAAATTCGCAGCTGCGCTCGCAACGGTGGCAGACCACGCATTTGTTGGGGTCGGACACGATAAAGGGGTGGTTGTCGTTCAGGACCGCCCGCCGCCGGGTCGGCGCCTGGTTGGTCTGTACCCCGTGGTCCATGGCCAGGGGGCGCAAGGCGCATTTGTCGAGACCGGTGCAGCCGCATTGCAGACAGCGGCCGGCCTCGTGCATAGCCATCTCCTCCGTGTACCCTAACTCCACCTGGTCAAAATCCGCGGTTCTCCTCTCCGGCGGCCGGACCGGCATGACCTGACGCAAGGTGATCGTGGTGCCGGAAAAATTACGCATATCAACGTCTTCAAACTTCCGGCCCCGGGAAAAATTCAAGCGCCCGTCCGCAGGTTTTGCCGGCGGCCTGCCGGTTAATTG
>JAADIK010000059.1 GCA_013151365.1 Deltaproteobacteria bacterium | reverse complement strand
TAGCCCTGGTTATTCTCCTGTTCCTGGGCTGGCGGGAAGCCATCATCGCCATGCTGGCCGTGCCCTCGACCCTGGGGCTGACCCTCCTGATCTTCTATCTTTACGGCTATACCCTCAATCGCATAACCCTGTTCGCGCTGATCTTTTCCATAGGCATCCTGGTCGATGACGCCATCGTGGTGGTCGAGAATATCACCCGCCATCTGCGGCTCCCCTCCAACAACGGCAGACCGATCAAGGACATTACCGTCGAAGCGGTTTCCGAGGTCGGCAACCCGACCGTGCTGGCCACCTGGGCGGTCATTGCCGCCTTGCTCCCGATGGCCTTTGTCGGCGGCCTGATGGGTCCCTACATGCGCCCCATCCCCATCGGCTCGTCAGCCGCCATGATTTTCTCCCTGCTCATCGCCTTCTCGGTAACCCCCTGGGCCGCCTACCATATTCTCAAGCGCAAATGTTCGCCGGTGGAATGCGCCACCGAGCCGGAGGCCGCGGCAGACCTGGCCCCGGACAGCTTCTTCAGCCGGCTCTATCATAAAATGATGAAACCGCTGCTGGCCAGCGGCACGGCTCGATTCTTCTTTCTGACCGCGATGGTCGTCCTGTTGCTCGGCACCTGTTCCATGGTCTACTTCGGTCTCGTCAAAGTCAAAATGCTGCCCTTTGACAACAAATCCGAGTTCCAGGTCATCCTGAACATGCCCGAGGGTTCCACCCTAGAGCAGACCACCCGGGTGGCGCAGGAGATGGGCGACGTGCTGAGCCATGTACCCGAAGTGGTCAATTACCAGATTTACGCGGGCACCTCCTCGCCTTACAATTTCAACGGCCTGGTCCGTCATTATTACCTGCGTTCCGGCCCGACCAAGGCCGACATCCAGGTCAACCTGCTCCCCAAAGACGAACGGACCAAAGAGAGCCACGAAATCGCCAAACAGGTCAGACCGGCCATTGCCGCCATTGCCAAGAAATACGGAGCCGCCGTGGCCGTGGCCGAGGTGCCGCCGGGCCCGCCGGTACTGGAGACCCTGGTCGCGGAAATCTACGGCCCGACGGCTGCCGACCGGGTCAAGCTGGCGACCAAGGTCAAAGCGATCTTTTCAAGCACGCCCGGCGTGGTGGATGTAGACTGGTACCGGGAAAAAGACCGGAGCAAGACCGTCATTACCGTGGATAAAGAAAAGGCGGCCTTGAACCACATCTCGGAGGGTGAGGTGACGCGGGCCGTCCAGATCGGCCTGCACGGCCTGTCCATTGATCTCTTCCACCAGCCCCGGGATGACGAAGCAACCAATATCGTCCTGGAACTGCCGGAGGCACAGCGCGCCCGGGTGGCGAGCATCCTCAACATGTCCCTGCGCCCGGATATGGACCCCCGCGCCCCTCTGGTGCCGCTCCGGGAGCTGGTCCATATTCAACAACAACCCGTGGGACAGCCCATTTATCGCAAGAACCTGAAACCGGTGATCTATGTCGTCGGCGATGTGGCCGGAGTATTCGAGAGTCCGGTTTATGCCATCTTTGCCATGAACAAAAAACTGGCCAAACTGAACGGCCGGAACTTTGGCGGGAAAAACGCGGGCGTGCAGATCTACAACATGCACCAGCCCTTTTCCGAGGCCGAACCGGCCATAAAATGGGACGGCGAATGGCACATCACCCTGGAGGTCTTCCGCGACCTCGGCCTGGCCTTCTGTGTGGTCATGGTTCTCATCTACATGTTGATGGTCGGCTGGTTCAAGGATTACGTGACGCCGCTGGTGGTCATGGTAATCATCCCCTTTACTTTGATCGGTATCCTGCCCGCGCACTGGGGGTTGCACGCCTTTTTCACGGCCACCTCCATGATCGGCTTTATGGCCGGCGCCGGTATCGTGGTGCGTAACTCCATCATCCTGGTGGATTTCATCGAACTCCGCCTCGGCCACGGACTCTCCCTGGCCGATGCCGTGGTCGAGGCCGGGGCCATCCGTTTCCGTCCCATGCTGCTGACGGCGCTGGCCGTGGTCGTCACCGCTTCGGTCATCCTGGCCGATCCTATCTTCCAGGGGCTGGCGATATCGCTGATGTTCGGTGAGATAGCCTCCCTGCTCATCAGCCCCATTGCCGTGCCGCTCCTCTATTACATGGCCAAAAAACGCCATTACGGCGCCGGGGCACCGACTGCGGAATGACGAGGCCGGGGCGACCAATGCCGATGGGCAATGGTTCGCCCCGCCCCCGGAAGGAACGGTAATCCATTGCCCCGGCAAACAAAATCCCGAAAGATAAAAAAGCCCGACCTCCTCTTTGTCGCCACCTGCGGCGCCGGTCTTGAAGACCTGGTGGCTGCGGAGATCAAGGCCTTGGGCGGCAAAAATCCTGAAACCGCGCCAGGGGCGGTCAGGTGGCAGGGCAACCTTGAAGCCGGTTACCGGCTCTGCCTCTGGTCCCGTTTTGCCTCGCGCATCCTCCTGCAGCTCGCCGCCTTCGAAGCCGCCGACCCGGACACCCTGTACCGGCAGGCCGGCCAAATAAACTGGGATGAACATTTCGGGATCGAGGATACCTTTGCCGTGGCCTGCACCCTGGCCGCTTCCCCGATGACCCACAGCCAATTCGCGGCCCTGCGTATCAAGGACGCCATAGTCGACCAGTTCCGAGCCCATACCGGCCTGCGACCCACCGTGGACGTGGCCCGGCCGGATATCCGGATCAACCTGCATGTCCGGGGAACGCAGGCCTTCCTGGCCCTGGACCTGTCCGGCGAGAGCCTGCATCGCCGGGGCTACCGGGTGGCCGCAGTGGCGGCCCCGCTCAAGGAAAGTCTGGCCGCTGCCATCGTCCATCTGGCCGGCTGGCGAGCCGACATCTCCCCTGATTCCATCCTGCTTGATCCCATGTGCGGTAGCGGCACCCTGCTCATCGAGGCCGCCCTGATCTTCGGCGACTCGGCACCGGGCCTGCAACGCAGATCATTCGGCTTCATGGCCTGGCGCCGTCACAACGCGCCCCTCTGGAAACGGCTGGTGGATGAGGCCCTGGAGAGAGAAGAACGCGGCCTGCGGAAACCGTGGCCCCGGATTATCGGCTATGATGCCGATCCGCACGCCGTGGCGGCGGCCGGGGAAAATATCGCCACCGCCGGCCTGGAAGACAAGATCCAGGTCAAACAGCAGCAGCTGGCCGCCCTGAAAAGGCCCGGCGAAGCAGGCATGCTGCTGGTCAACCCGCCCTACGGCGAGCGACTGTCGGACCGGAACGAAACCAAATATCTCTACCGCTGCCTGGGGCGCAAAATCGGCCGGGAACTCTACGGCTGGCACATCGGTTTTTTTGCCGCCGACCCGGATCTCGCCTCGATGCTCCGGCTGCCGTGGGAGGCCGCCTTCCACCTGTTCAACGGCCCGATCAAATGCAGGCTCCACCGCGCCACGGCCGTAAAATCGGCGGCAGACCTCCCCCCGGCCAGAACCATCCACGATCTCACCCCGGGAGACGAGGGCGAGGACTTTGCCAACCGGCTGCGGAAGAACTGCATCTCACTCTTCAAGTGGGCGGCCAGGGAGGACGTGAGCTGCTTTCGCATCTATGATCGGGATATTCCGGAATATAACCTGGCCGTTGACCTCTATGAACAGTGGGTGCATGTCCAGGAGTATGCCCCGCCCCCTTCGGTGGACCCGGAGAAGGCCGCGCACCGCTTTAATACGGCCCTGCACATCATCCGCGACCTGCTGGCGGTGCCGCACAGTCGCGTGTTTGTCAAAACCAGGCAACGGCAAAAGGGTAAAAAACAGTATCAGAAACGGCCGGGTCAGGGCAAGCTCTACGAGGTCCGGGAGCGGAGATGCCGCTTCCTGGTCAACTTCACCGACTACCTGGATACCGGTCTCTTTCTCGATCACCGGAAAATCCGGGCCATGCTCGGCGACCTGGCGGCGGGAACAAGATTCCTCAACATGTTCGGCTACACCGGGACCGCCACCGTTCATGCCCTCATGAACGGGGCAACGGCCACCACCCTGATCGACAGCTCCGCCACCTATCTGCAACGGGCCCGGGCCAACATGGCCCTGAACGGCTTTGGCGGGCCGCAGCACATCACCGTCCAAAGCGACTGCCTGCAATGGCTGCGACAGACCGACGGACAGTACGACCTGATCTTCGTCGATCCGCCCACCTTTTCCAATGACCGGCACAAAAAAACCGTCTTCGAGGTGCAGAAGGACCATGAAAAGCTGCTGCGGCTGGCCATGAAGCATCTGGCACCGGCAGGCCTGTTGATTTTTTCGACCAATTTTCGTAAATTTCAACTGGCGGGATCACTCGACAACGAATTCGCCGTGCGGGAAAAATAACCGGGCGGACCATTCCCGAGGATTTCAAACAGAAGAGTCACATCCACCGTTGCTGGGAATTCCGGCAGCCGACGACCGTGTAAGGTGCCTCTGGCACCCCATCTTCACGCGGTCGCTTCCGCCCGCATAGAGGGACTATAGCGAACGGAAGCGACTACGTAAATCTGTGGCACCTGTGGCACCTTACAGTTTTATATGAAAAGAATAGCGCAGAGTGCCACACCCTGTGACCAGTTACGCGACCGATAACGCCTTTGAAGACCAAAGGACAGTGCAATGATGACCCAACCATGAATTTGAATTTTCATTCCTTTGCCGATCCGGATGAACTAGCCGAACACCTGGCCGCGCTGGTCGCCGATCTCCTGCGCCGGGCAATCAAGGCCAGGGGCCGGGCCGCCCTCGTGGTCTCCGGCGGCTCCACGCCCAA
>JAADIK010000084.1 GCA_013151365.1 Deltaproteobacteria bacterium | reverse complement strand
TCCCGGCCGTTCCCCGCCCCGGCGGGAAGTCACGTCAACCCGGAACAGCGAGCCGTGAAACATTCCCCGCGTGCCGGTCTTGAAGGCCCCGGTGACCACGATGCGGACCTGTTGTCCCGCCGCCGCGTGCTGAACCGCCTTGCCGGCCGCCAGCAGCGAGCGCAGGGTAAAACTCTGCCGCTCACCCGTTCGTTCATCATGGAGCCGGAGCCGGTCACCCACGGCCACAGGTCCCTGCAGGGTCACCTGCATGATTGTCTTGTTGCCGCCGTCCTGCGGCCGTCCCCCTTCAAGCCGTTCCACCCGGCCGAGCGGCAGCCCGGTATTGCCCGAGAGCGCCGGGGTAACCGCCGCGGGCGGCCGGCTGTCCAGGAAATAGCCGGTGGAACGCTTGCGGCCCATGGCCTCGTCAAGCAGATGATGGGCCGCGGCCAGCACCTGGACCCGTTCCGGCCGCGGGCGGTCCAGCGTATCAAGGACCAGGCGGTAGGCGCGCACTGTCTTGCGTACGTATTCCACGGATTTGAGACGCCCCTCAATCTTGAGGCTGGTCACCCCGGCGGCCCGCAGTTCCGGCAGCAGATCGATCCCGCAGAGATCATTCATGGAGAACAGATATCCCCCGCCTTTCCCGGAGCCGGCCGTCGGCCCGCCGCCCCTTTTTTTCTGCTGCCAGCCGTAACGGCGGCGGCAGGGTTGGACGCACTTGCCGCGCAGACTCGAGCGGCCGCCATGCAGGCTGGAAAACATGCACAATCCCGAATAGCTGAAACACATGGCCCCGTGCACGAAGATCTCGAGCTCCGCCCTGCTCCGGCGCGAGATGGTCCGAATCTCCTCGATGGTCAGTTCCCGGGCCAGTACCACCCGGTCAAAGCCCCTGGCCGTGAACTGTTCCGCGGCCAGGGAATTGTGAACGGACATCAGGGTGCTGGCATGCAGGACCAGGGCGGGGAAAAACCGGCGGGCAATATATAACAAGCCGAGATCCTGGATAATCAAGGCATCGGGCTGCAAACGGGCGAACAGGGAGAGCGCTTCCACGGCCCGGCCGGTCTCGTCTTCCTTGACCAGGCTGTTCATGGCGATGTAGAGCTTCTTGCCGGACCGGTGGGCCAGGTCGATCATCGCCGCCATTTCGGCAAAGGAAAAATCACTGGCCAGGGCCCGGGCATTGAAACCGGGCGCTCCCACATAGACGGCATCCGCGCCTTCCGCAAGGGCGGCTTCAAATGCAGCCAGGCTGCCGGCAGGGGCCAGGAGTTCCATGGGTCGCTCGGCAATCGGTCGGGGTGGCTTGACAGTCATGTACTCAGCCGACGGCGACGCCGTGCTCACCATAGGTCCGGACAATTGTCTCCATCATGGTCCGCAGACCGTACTTCCCGGCAATGGCCTGCCGCTGCCGGTCAATGAGCCGCCGGTCCCGGCCGCGCCGGGCCGACAGGGTGCGCAGTCCCCGGCAGGCCGCTTCCAGGTCATTGTAATCAATAAGCTCATAGGTATGGACATGGTTGAGGGGCTCCAGGATGGACGGCGTCCGGCAGACCAGCAGAGGCATGCCGTACAAGAGCCCCTGAATAAAGGACTGGGCAATACCCTCGGCCTCGTAAGAGGAGAAAAACAAAATATCAAAGGCGGAAAAAAAGACTTCCGGCTGCTCCTGGTGGCCGGTGATGACGAAACGGTCCTCCACCCCGGCCGCCCGTATCTGTTCTTCCAGCATCGGCTGGTCCCGGCCGCCGCCCACAATCATGAACTTATAATTCCCGGGCATGGCGGCCGCGGTTTTAATGATAAAGGAATGCCCCTTGTAATGACGGAGGAAGGCAACATTCCCGACCAGGATATCCTGGTCGCCGATATGATAGCGATGACGGATATCCTGCCGGTCCTGCGCTGAAAAGCGGAACCTCTTTTCATCAACCCCTGTTGACTGGACCACGACCTTGCGCGCGGCCACCCCCTGCTCCACCAGTTGATCGCGGATGGCCTCGCTGCAGGCAAAGATAACCTGCGGAAAGGCGTTATAACTCAGCGCCGACGAGATCGGCGCCAGCACGTGCCGGGTCCGGACCACCAACGGCACCCGGCACATGCGGGCGGCACAGCCGGCCATCCAGGAATCCTCCGAGGAATGGGTGTTCAGGACCGTGGGCCTGATCCGCCGGATCGTCCGAAACAGGGCCAGCCACGACGAGGGGTTGAATTTCGAAGAAAAGTCGACCGGGTACACCGGAATCCCCTCCCGGCGTCCCCGGCATGCCAATTCACTGTCTTCAGGGACGATCAAGCCGGTGCGGCAACCGCGGGCCTTCATTTCACGGAGTTCGGTCAGGGTCCGGATTTCCTGGCCGCCCCAGGCGCGTGACCAGTCGGTATGAACAATAAGAGGAGAACGGTTTTTTTTCATTGAATATAATAAGAAGTAAAGGGCGGCGATAACGGCCCGGAAGATTCACCCGGCAACAGGCGGCGATAACGGTTCAAGATGCCGGGCCACTAAGGGCCGGCGGCAAAGAAAGGGGAGGAACCGGAAGAATAAAATAAAAATTATTGCCCTCGGGAGTAGCCTCGTAGCCCACGCTCCCGCCATGCAGCTCAATAACGTGTTTGATAAAGGCAAGCCCGTGACCGCTGCCGGGAATATCCTTACAGCCGTGGCCCCGCATTCCCTCCTGAAAAAGTTTTTTTCTCTCCTCTTCGCTCAGATGCGGGCCGGTGGTAAAAACATTGAACTTGACCCCCTGCCTGTCTTTTTCCGGGTAATCGTCCACCAGTTCCCGGCCATAGGCCATGGCCTTGCGGGGAATACCGTGATGACTTGTAATCTCAGCGGCATACTTGGCGGCATTGGAAAAAAGGTTGGCATACACCTGGGCCAGCAACCCCACATCGACCAGGATCTGCAACTCCTCTTCCTGCATATTTTGCGGACGATCAACAGTCACGTTGGCGGCCCGCAAACGGCTGGCATAGTGTTCAAGCTGCGGCAGCACCACTTCCCTCTCGACAAAACAGCGTTTGGGCCGCAGGACCAGATGCCCGCGTTCAAAATGTTCACGCCGAAACAGGCTTTCGAGAAACAGGGTGACGTTGGCATGGTGTTTGACTAATTCCTGATGATAGGAACGCATATCCGTCTGGATTTCATCGCATTGCCTGAAGCAGGCGTCGATCTCGGCGGCATCATGATCCGGATCCGGACCGATTAGCCGCTGCATCTCCGCTTTCAACCGGCCGAGTTCATCGATTTTCTTCTTCAACTGGTTAAAGATGTGCTTGAAATACATATTGGGCACAATGACGTTATGCTCAATATCCATAACCAGGTTATTGATAAACTTGAGGTGGTCGACGTTCTGCTGTGCAATCAGCCTGTTATGAAGATTATAGCCGATGCGGTTGGCGTATTTCACGAAAAAAAACTTGTCAATCTCTGACAGATCACCGAGGGGCCGCATCTCCAATATACCGAAAACGCGGCCGGGCCCGTCCCCCCCTGCCCAGACTTCATCTCCCGGTGGCGCGGCGGCCGGGCCTAGCGGCGGTTTGCTGTAAATGGGGACCAGGTAGGAGGTCTCGTTCTCGTAGGCTTCATGGTGGGAACGGACGGGATGAGGGGCCGACTCCGGCCGGCGCAGAAAGCCCCGGTCACTGTCGCAGACCAACCGCAACGGTTTACCGCCCTCGCCATGCAGGTAAAGCGCACAGACCAAACCGGTCATCTCGAGAGGGACGGCGACACAAATACGGTAAAAATCATCGAGTGAATCATATTCCTGACAGAGGTCGAAAAAGGCCTTCAGAAAATCGTTGTAACGGCGGCTGAAATTGTATTGATCGTAACTCGCCAACTTTTCCCTGATCCGTTGACAGATAGGTTCAAGATCAGAGAAACGTTCTTGCCTCAAATCAGGCCGATCTTTCATATTGCCGCCCTTCCGTCATGGTCTCGTTCACTTTCCATTGAGCCCCTACTTATCGTGAAGAACGACCTCGTCGCGGCCGGTCTTTTCCCTGAGGAGCACATCCACCCGCTCGTGAGGGCCGGCGCCGACCGTCATGCCGACATAATCGGGCTGCACCGGCAGTTCGCGGCCGCCCCGGTCGATGAGAACGGCCAGTTGAATGGAATCGGGCCGGCCATAATCCATGATAGCGTCCATGGCCGCCCGAATGGTGCGGCCGGTAAAGATCACGTCATCAACCAGCACAATCTTCTTATGCTCCACCAGGAAACCGATATCCGTCTTCCTGACAATGGGATTCTGCGAAATCAGGCTCCAGTCATCCCGGTACAGGGTAATGTCCAGGCTGCCGGCCAGCAGCTCGGCGTGTTCGCAATCGGCCATCTTGCCCCTGATTCGTTCCGCGAGAAAGACTCCGCCGGTATGGATGCCGATAATGGCCAGATTTTCCGTGCCGTGATTGCGCTCCAGGAT
>JAADIK010000042.1:4787-34295 GCA_013151365.1 Deltaproteobacteria bacterium | reverse complement strand
GGATATGGTACTGTTGACCGCAGTCGATCCATTCCCGGCAGGAATCATGCTCGCGGACCAGCGGTTGCTCGGCCTCTTTGTCGCCGGTTTTCTTGATCAGAGCCCGGCAATATCCGGTGAGGGCGTCTTTTACCTTGTAAAATTTACAGTTTATGCAGTTCGCTTTCATGGTCTTTACCTCTTGAAAATATACAGTTGCCACCAATTTTTTACTTTTGTTTTCATCATATACTCAGGAAGCTGGCGGGGTGCACATTTTTTCTCCGAAAATAAGTTTGATTCCAGGTCGATACTGAACTGGCCGTAATTCTGTTAATTTTAAAAAAGCACCATATGTTGTCTTTTTTGTTCTTGATGTGTACCATATGTTGTGATATAAAATTTACAGACCAATTTTTCGCTTGTCCCCCTGAATAGTTACATATTTACCAGAATTTGCATGGTCAGTTGGGAGAATTCGTTCGATTCGGCCGCGCTAGGGCTTTTAGTGCCTTACTCCTGAATTCCTATCATAAAAAACAAGAGAATTGATCATGTTTTATTTATGTAAATCAGTAGGTTGTTTAGCCTAATAGGCTATTAGCCCTACCCTAACAGCCTAACAGCCTAACAGCCTAACAGCCTAACAGCCTGGAAATAGATACGCTGGAAGTTGATTTGGGTTGTGGGCATCGCCCACATTAGAGAGTTTGTTGACAGACCCCGAGGAGAGGAGAGAAAATATGACCGTGGATATGCTCAGGCCGAAATTGACCAAAGCCGCTGAAACCGTTCTGCAGCGCCGTTATTATTTGAAAGACGAAAATGGACGGCCCCTGGAGAATTGGGAGACTCTCTGCCGCCGGGTGGCGGACGCCGTGGCCGACGTGGACCGCGAAAGCGAGATCTACGAGGTCCAGAGAGAGAGCTTTTTCAACATGATCTATCAGCTTGATTTCCTGCCCAATTCACCCTGCCTGATGAATGCGGGTACGGACCTGGGCCAGCTTTCCGCCTGTTTCGTTCTGCCGGTGGAAGATTCCATGGACGGCATCTTCACCTCCATCCGGCACGGCGCCCTGGTCCACAAGACCGGCGGCGGTACCGGCTACTCTTTTTCCCGGCTGCGGCCCAAGAACTCGGCCGTGCAATCCACCCAGGGCGTGGCCTCCGGCCCCCTCAGTTTTGCCGTTGTCTTTGATGCCGCCACCGAGACCATCAAGCAGGGGGGGAAGCGCCGGGGCGCCAATATGGGCGTCCTCCGGGTCAATCATCCCGATATCCTGGAGTTTATCGCGGCCAAGGAAGATCAGACCCGTTTTACCAACTTCAATTTCAGCGTAGCCATCACGGACCGGTTCATGGAGGCGGTCAAAACCGGGGAGGATTATGAACTGATTGACCCCTCGAACGGCAATGTCGTGGATACGATCAGCGCCCGCATGGTTTTCGACAAGATCGTTGACTCCGCCTGGCATAACGGCGAACCCGGGGTCCTTTTCATCGATGCCGCGAACCGGGCCAACAGCACGCCGCAGCTGGGCGAGTTCGAGGCCACCAATCCCTGCGGGGAGCAGTGGCTGCTTCCCTACGAGAGCTGCAACCTGGGCTCGATCAACCTGGGCCGCTATGCGGTCGCCGGGGAGCTTGACTGGCCCCGCCTTGCCCGGACCGTGCACCTGGCCGTTCGTTTTCTCGATAACGTGATTGACTGCAATCGTTTTCCCATTCCCGAGATTGCCGAGATGACCCAGAAAACGCGTAAAGTGGGCCTCGGCATTATGGGTCTGCATGATATGCTGATCCAGCTCGAGCTGCCCTACGGCAGCAGCGAGGGGAGGGAATGTGCGGCCGGGGTCATGCAGTTTATTCATGACGAGGCGGAGAAGGCGTCCATCGAACTGGCGGAGCTGAAAGGACCATTCCCCGCCTATGATCCGTCATATAATCATTATCCGCCCCGGCGCAATGCCGCGCTGACCTCCATCCAGCCCACGGGCACGGTGTCGATGATTGCCGACTGCGCCTCCGGCTGCGAGCCTTATTTCTCCATTGTTATGATGAAACACGTCATGGACGGCGACAAGCTCTTGATGGTCAATAAGCATTTTGAGGAGGTGGCCCGTTGCGAGGGATTTTATTCCGAAGAACTGATGGAGAAGGTTGCGGTAAGCGGGACGGTCATCGGCCATGATGAAATTCCGGTGAAGTGGCAGGAAATTTTCCGGACGGCCCAGGACATTTCACCGGAAAACCATATCAGGATGCAGGGCGCCCTGCAGGGCAGCGGTGTCGACAGCTCGATCAGCAAAACCATCAACCTGCCGGCCACCGCGACCCAGGACGATGTCCGGCTGGTTTATAATCTCGGTTTTGAACTGGGCTGCAAGGGGTTGACCGTATACCGGGACGGTTCCCGTGATTCCCAGGTTCTCAACGCCGGCCGGGAGAAGGACGACAGTAAGACGGCCGTGGTGGGCAGCCAGGGGCTTGTCCGCAAGAAAAAATTGCCCGATGTCCTCAGTGCCAAGCGGTACCGTCTCAAGGACGCCCATCAGAACACCATTTATCTTATTGTCTGCTTCGACGATAACGAGTGCCCGATGGAGGTTTTCGCCAAGTTTCCCTTTGACAACCGGGTCGATCTGAAGGATAAGTCCACCATGTGGACCACCACCTGCCGGCTGGTCTCCCTGGCGCTTCGTTACCAGATTCCCATGGATGAGGTCATCAAGCAGCTGGATCGCTCAAGCGGTCACATGCTGGACCTGCCCGCCCAGCTCGGCAAACTGCTGAAGTCGTTTATGGCCGGTACCCAGCAGGGTTTTTCCTCCAGCTGTCCGGAATGTCCGGGCAAGCTTGTTTTCGAAGAGGGATGCGAAACCTGCCACGATTGCGGTTATAGTAAGTGCTCGTAGTTTTTTTGCTGCCTTGAGGCGCCCGTTCGGGCCTGTGGCTTTATTGGACGGAAGAGAGTGACAAATGACCCGAATCGGCCGCAATGAGCCGTGCCCCTGCGGCAGCGGCAGAAAATATAAACAATGTTGTCTGCAGCGGCACCGGGAGAGCCCGGCTGCTTCTCCCATGCAGCGGCTGAAAATTTCTTTGCTTTCGGAAATCGGCAAGATCCAGGACGTGGCACGGCACCAGGTGGAAACGGTGCGGGAGCTTGGTGTCTTTATCTTGTTTGCCGACAAAGACGGCAATGCCTGGCTCCTGGAGATCACCGAAAGTGACGCCGTCCAGCTTGCCCGTGCCGGTCAGCCGCTTGAGGTCCCGGTTAATGAGAATCCCGACACCATCGAGATCAACTGGAGCCATACCTTTACCATCGGCGACCGGAACCTCTTGCTGAAATCATATGCGGACGGGCGGGAAACCTGTCTTCAGCGGGTGCCTACCCGGCGGATTAACGCTGTGATCCGCCGGATTCGCGGAAAATATTCACCGGACCAGTTAAACCGGGTGCATCTCGAGCGCCCGGAAGCCGCGGCCTGAACCGTTATGCTTTATCGTTTCACCTGGGGCCATCTTGTCCCTGTGACGCTGGTTATGGGGCTTATTTTTTTCCTGTCCAATCAAACCGGTGCCAGTCTGCCGCTGCCGCATATCCCGAACATCGACAAGTTGGCCCACTTCCTGATCTACGCTCTCCTGGCCGCTGCCGCACTGTATGCCTTCCCCGCTCCTGTCCGGCGGCGCAGAGCATACTTTGTCAGCGTGCTTGTAATCCTCTTTTGCACCCTGTACGGCATAACGGATGAGTTTCACCAGTCCTTTGTTCCCGGCCGCTGTGTCAGCGGCTGGGACCTTCTGGCCGATACGATGGGCGCTTCGACCATGGTCCTGGGTTGGCTCTACTGGCGCGGTTCCTCATTCGCGCGGAAAATACGCCTCGGGTGACGGCTACGAGATTGATTCCGCAATAATCCAATGAATTCCGCATATTGCGTGGAATATCCCTCAAGTCTTCACGGATTCAGGTTAAACATTGGCCGCCTGTATTTACTTATGATAATTTTTTTTACTGGATACCCGGTTTATGTTATTATCATTGCAATTTTGCTAAAAAGATTACGGTGCCAATTGAAAAACTCAAGCAATGTAAGGCGAATAGTTCGCCGGGAGGACGACTACCCCGGTCATTCCATCGCATTTTACCAATCTTAAAAGAAGAGTCCAATGGCCACGATCATCACCATAGCTAGTCAGAAAGGCGGGGTAGGGAAGACCACGACAGCCCTTAATCTTGGTTACAGTCTGAGCCGGAAAGGGAAGAAAATACTCATTGTCGACGGCGATCCCCAGGGGGGATTTACGGCGGCCTGTAATCTGAAGAAAAAAACCGCCAAGGGCTTGCTTCATATCCTGAACGGCACCGTACAGGGGGCTGACGCGATTCAGCCCCTGTATCACGGTATGCTGGCGGCTCTGGGTTCCGGGGTCATAAACGCGGAAGACATCGCCCTGTACGAATCTGCGGCGGCCGGGGAACAACTGGCTGCCGTCCTGCGCGACCTGGCGGCCGGTTACGATTATCTGCTTATCGACGCCCCGGTCGGGGTCGGCATTATCGTCAAGGCTCTCCTCTCGGCCAGTGATCTGTACCTGATTGTAATCAACTGTAAAGCCGGCACCATGAAAACCCTGCCGCGCCTGATGAAAACGGGTGAGTGGGTGAAAAAAAACGTCAACCCCAGCCTGGAATTCCTTGGCGTCCTGGTCAATATGTACGACGCCGGCAATCCTTCGGAAGAAAAGATCTACACCTACTTCAAGGCCAGCTTGTCACGGAAGTTTTTTTTCGATTCGGTGATTCCCCTTGATAACCAGCTAGAAACCGCAAGCTTTCGTTCGGTTCCGGTTGCCATGGTCAAGGAAGGCGCAGAGGTCGCCGCTGCTTTCGACCGGTTCGCCGACGAACTGCTGGGCCGGACCAACGACACTGCGGAAACCGTCGAGCCGGTGGACAGTGGTGGCGGCGATGGAGAAAAATTAGAAGACGATCTTTACACCAACCTGCTCAAGGAGTTGTGCGAAAAGAGTGATTATTACGGTGCCGTCCTCGCGGACGAGATGGGCTTTCCTCTTGCCGACTACAACTGTCCCATCAACACCGACGCCCTGGCCGCCTTTACCTCGGTCCTGGGCGATTCCCTGGAGAAGGCGGAAAGCATCCTGGAGCAGGAAGATCCCAACAACCTGACCCTGGAAATAAATGAGTCCGACAAGGTCGCGCTGCGCCGCTTCAACGCATTGAACAGCACCTACTTCCTGCTTGTCATTTGCCCGCAGGCGGCGGTGTTTCCAGGGCTTGTCGAACTCACGATTTCAGAGATAATCGCCAAACTGACGGAATAAACGTCAATGCCCGGCCCTCGGCCTACTCGACGATTTTAAGAAAATAGCAGCACATGTGGTTGTCGAGGACCTTGTCGACAACGTCTTTGCTGACCCCTGATTCGTCGATCCATTTTTCGGCGAAACCCTTTTTGCCGGCTCCGGACTTGCAGCCAAGCTGGTAGATCTTGATTTTTTTGCCGTCGATGGTAATTTTTTCCGCAACCGCACTGCGCATCGGTTGATGAACCGAGCAGAAGGGACTGACACCGGCCCCTTCGCCGACCCGATACATATCGGTCACCCGGCTGGGTTTGTTGAATTCCGCCGTAAAATCAGCATAGCCGTCCGGCATTTTTTCAAAAACACTCATGTAGTTCTTGATCGACGGGCCAAAAGGGCAGCTTGCCAGGCCGAAAACATGCTCGCCCTCGTGGCTTGACTTCCCTTCAATCATGGCAATGGGATTCGTTGTGTTCTCTATTGCCGCCAGATAGTCGTCAAATGTATCATAACTGACTTCTTTGATCTTGTCGGCGGTGCTCAATGCATTCCTGATCAGTGTTCCCTTGGCATTGGCAGCGCCGCTCATGGTTATCATTACCTTGATCATGTCCAGGAAACTGACATGCGCTATATCAAGTATTTTTCCCTCTTCCATTCCGCCCTCCCGGCTTTTCGTTTATATTCCAGCTTTCTGCTCAATATCTCTTGCGTGCTTCTTGATCTTCAATCTGATCATGCCCAGGTTGGCATCCTTGTCGGCAATGATGACCAGGAAAGCCTCGGAGCCAACAGGAGAAAACATGACCGGGCCATTGTCATACTCGACCATGGTCATCGACATTCCTCCTTTCTGCAGCTGTTTGCCCATTGCTTCCGATGCACCGAAACCGCTCGAAGCAATGGCACCGATCATCTCGGCATCAATACCCGATAATGCGACACTGTGCAGCAAAAAGCCGTCACGGCCGACCAGGCAGGCGGTGTTTACACCGGGAATGTTCGTGAACTCAGTCAACAGTTCTTTTAATTCATCCATGTCTTCCTCCTTTTCTTCGTTATTCGTTTCAGCAGGATACACTTCATCATTTATCGGTTCCAGTTCCGGTTCGTAGATTGCGGCCGGCGGGCCTTCTTCGTCAAGCATTTCCGAGGCCGGTGATAGTTCCGGATCAAAGTCTTTCAGGTCGTCGTCGTTTCCGTCCCTTTCATCCTCCCGCAATGTTCCCTTCAGCAAAAGAACGTCAACCGGAGTACTGATTGTCGATTCCGGAAACTTATCCATGTAGAAAGTCTCCATCGTCCCCCCCTTGAAGCTCATCAGCTTGTAGAATGCCTCTTCGCCGACAAGGTCGTCACAGGTTGCATGGACAATGGTACCCTCGGAAAAATAAATAACACCTTCCCGGCCGTCATCATTGATCCGCAGGACGGTTGAAGCCTGTGAGAGATGGTGAATCTGGACAATATCGGTCAACCGAATTCCCGTCATCTTTCCTTCAAAATGAGAATCCATCTTGAGAGCGCTGTGGACGGAATCTCTCATCTCCTTGATGTCAAAAGGCTTTTCGATAAAGCGAAGGCCGCCTTTTTCCATAACTTCAGCTTTACTTTCGCTGGACGGGAATGCGGTCATGACAATAACTTCAATGTCGGGGTAGGTATTCCTGACCGCAATCAGCAAGTCTATACCGCTGATGCCCGGCATCCGGATATCCGTCACGATCAGGTCGATTTTTGTCTTTTCCAGGATTGAAAGTGCTTCTTCTCCGGATGAGGCTGTAAAGATAATAACCTGCAGGTTTTCATTGGGGAGATTTTTCTGAAGGGACCATATCATATCCTCCTCGTCATCAACAATCAGCACTCTTTTCTTTTTGTCCTTTTTAGTCATATCTCATTGTCCCTCCAATGTGACTATTCCTGGTCCCGGATTATTGATACCCGCCGCTGCAATTAACCGGTTATTAAGCAAAATGGATGCCAATTGTTGTTATGACGGCAACTGGTGCAATGTAACAATGGTAAAACAACTAGATATGAATATGCGCGGATAAGATGGGGGAAAAAGATACAAACGAAAAATTGGTCAATTATTGACCGGTTGGCCGGAACCTGACCGTTTTCGATGAGGATAAATGTCTATTTCAAGAGATTTTATCGCGAAGGGTAGTGCGAGAAATACCGAGGATTTTTGCCGCCCTGGTTTTGTTCCGGCCGGTGGCTGCCAGGACCTTGCATATATACTTACGCTCCATTTCGGCAAGGGTATGCAATTCCCCCGTTGCCGGCTCCGTCTCCGTACCCGCCGTCAAATCATGGCCTGAGGGACAGCCGGAGATCGAGAGCCAGCGGCTGTTTGAGAAAAGCACCGCCCGCTCGATCAGGTTCTTCAGCTCACGGACATTGCCGGGCCATCGACACTGCAGGAAAGCCTTTTCGGTTTCCGGGGACAATCCTTTGATATCCTTTCGCAGCTCCACCTTGTACTTGTGGAGAAAATGATTGGCCAGCAACAAGACATCCCGGCCCCGTTTTCTTAACGGCGGGGTGGCGATAGGGATTACATTTAACCTGTAGTAAAGATCCTCGCGAAATTTCCCCTCCTTTACCTGCTGTTGAATATTGAGATTAGAGGCCGCGATAATTCGAACATCAACGGAAATGTCTTTCAGGCCTCCTACTCTTCTGAAAACGGACTCCGCAATTATTCTCAGTAAAATCGGCTGGAGAGAAAAGGGAAGGTTGGTAATTTCATCAAGGAAAAGCGTGCCGCCATCCGCTATTTCAACCAGTCCCCTGGTGGCGGCATGGGCGTCGGTAAAGGCTCCTTTATCATGACCGAACAGTTCGGATTCAATGACCTGGGTAGACAGGGTTCCACAGTCGACTTTGACGAATACCCCCGGCCGGCCGGGGGTATGCTCGTGAATGGCCCTGGCAACCAGCTCCTTGCCGGTTCCGGTCTCACCTATAATCAGTACCGGGGCCGTGACCGAGCCGGCGGTGCGAATTATCTGGCGCAGCTCCTCCACGGGGCGGCTTTCGCCGATGATATCGGCCATGCCGATCTGCCGGCCGGCAAGCGAGCTTAACTGGGCGGCCTTGCGGCCCCGCATGATCCTGCTGAGCGAATGCTTGAACTCGATCAGTTCAAACGGTTTTATTATATAGTCAATGGCGCCGGCCTTCAGTGAGCGAACAGCTGAATCCGCATCATTCCTGCCGGTCAGCATGACGATTTCCGTATCAGGGGCGACATCCCTGATATCACGTATCAGGTCGATACCGTCAACATCGGGCAAACCGATGTCGAGATAAACCAGGGCGACAATATGTTTACCGAGAATATCAACCGCCTCGGCCCCGGAACTTGCATCGAGAACCTGATACCCTTCCTTGCGGACAATGCCTGCCAGGGAAAATCTCAGGTCCTGGTCATCTTCAATGATCAATACCTTGCTCATCCGCTGTCACTCTCGAACATCATCATAAAGGTAACCCCTTGTTTCTGTAAGGTGTCGGCCATAATAAACGCGTTGTTTTCACGGAGAATCCTGTACACTATAGCGAGTCCCAAACCGGAGCCGTGATGTTTTGTGGTGAAAAACGGCTCAAATGCCTTGGCTGCGACTTCAGGTGGCATGCCTTGACCGTTGTCCTTGCAATAAACTGCAACATAATCGATATTTTTCTTCAGGTCCGGGAAAAAATCAGTATATTTTTTTTTCATCTTCCGGTCGGCCAGCTGCGCTTTTATTTCAATTTTTCCATCTTTGCTCACGGCATCGATTGCATTAAGCATAAGGTTTAAAAAAACCTGCTGCATCTGATCGGGATCAACATAAATGTCGGGCAGGCCGGCCGCATAGTTCTCCTCCAATACGATTCGTTTGCTGTTCAGCTTGACCTTGAGCAGCTGCCTTGTTTCATTGACGATATCCCCCATCGAAACCTTTTCCTTCTTGGCCTTTCCCGGTTTCGCATAGGTAAAAAATTGCGTCAAGAGATCGTTCAAGCGATCAACCTGCTTGATGATTCTGGTTATATATTCCTTGTTTTCGTCGTTATCGTCACAATTCTCCTCAATCGCCTGCGACATGGTCTTGATGCCCGCCAGGGGATTTCTCACTTCGTGGGCGACGGCAGAGGCAATCTCGGCGACCGTACTGATCCGGTTCATCTTTTCCATTTCCTGCCGGATTCGTAACGTCTCGGTAATATCCTTGAACTGGAGAATGGTACCAATCTGCAGGTCGGATGAGTCTTCCCAGGGGACGACCGTATACTGCAGGGTTCTTTTCTCGCCTTTTTGGTTCCACTGGTTGACTTCAGCCGTTTTTCCGGTTGGAGTTTTCCTGGTCTTGCACATGAGCTTTACTGCGGGAATGTCTGTAAAACCGGCAATGTTACTCGGATCGGAAGCGTCGGCATCGATAAACTGACTCAGGATCAATCTGCCGCTCGGATTGAGCGACACTATTTTTCCGTCAAGATCGAAAACCATGAGCCCGGAATTGAGACTCTGGATAATGGCCTCGGTTAATTTTTTCTCATTAAAGATCCTGGTGATCATCGCCTCCTGTTTTTTGATGAGGAGAGACCGTTGAATACCGATTTTCTTCCGTTCGATAACCCCGGCCAGGATATTGCTGATGGCCCAGAGCATGTTCTTTTCATCATTATTCTGAACATGGCCTTCCTTGAGATACAGCGACAACACGCCGAGCATATTCTCACCGGAACAGATGGGGACGCAATAATGACCATGGGGTTTCATTTTGTTCAGCCTGATATCGTGCCGGTCATCCACACATTCGGAAAACTGGATTTCACCCGTCAGGGCGGCCCGGCCGCAGTGACAGGTGCCAAAGGGTATTCTGCCGCAGGCCCGGACATGTTTTTTGTCAAAACCTTTGTGGGCCCTGAGGACAAGATAGTCGGCATCGTCATCCAGCAGCAGAACTGCGCCTTTGTCTATTAATCCGGGGGTGTTGAGCAATAAGACATATTCCAATGCATGGAGCAGGATTTCGTCCAGCGAAAGATCTTCAAGGGCTATTCTAAGAATGGAATTGACGGTCTGCTGATTTCTGCTTGCCTGGTCGAGCACCTGCAGCCGCTGCTTTTTTTCGCTGATATCTCTGGCGGTAATGATGAAGGAACATACACTCCGCTTGTTGACGGGACAGATGATAAGTTCGACCGGAAATTCATAGCCGTCGTGATGGAGAACATTTTGCTCGATTCTCTTGACCGATAATCCCTTTTGTCCCCCGGTATCAAATTTGTGCAAAGAATCCCGGTGCCGCTTCCTGGCATCATTCGGCAGAACCAGGTCGGAAAATTTTTTCCCCTTTATATATTCCAGGGGCCAACCGAAGATATCCTCTGCCGCCTTGTTGCAATTGGTAATGATATCAACATTATCAATCATGAAAACAGCTGCGGCTATACCTTCTTCCATCCTTTGCTTTTCGGCCATTTGTTCCCTCTTCTCAATAGGTTAGCCGTACTTTGCGGTCACATGGCAGGGTGCCTTTTCTTCAACGCAGCAGATGCGCCGTTATCGGGCGGACCGCAGGGCGGCGCGGTAAAGGCCGGGAAATGCGTTTATTCGGAAATAACACAATGAGTTTCACGTATTGCATGGAACATTCCCTCAAGCCGTCACGGATTCAGGGGAAAATAAAACGAATCAAGCAGCGTACGTTTTTACAGGAACTGATTTTACTTTACCTTATCTTACCTGATTTTGAACGAAAATCCTCGTTTTTGGACGGGTATGGGCTAAAATAGGGCTAAGTCTTGTCTTGGCTCTTTAGTCGTTGTGTGTTTAACTGGAAACCATATATGGACGGAAAGCAAGCCGTCACGGATACAAGGGAAAAAAGGAGGTAAGGCCGATATGAGCACCGAAAGCGTTTTGGCAGAGTTGCCCATTCCTCTGGAACGCGACCTTTTTCTGCGGACCCTCATCCGCGAGCTGGCCGGGATTCTCGAAGATGTCGTCGGCTTTGACGATGCGGCCGGCTATATCAGCCTGGTGGGACAGAATATCGGGGAATGGATCAACAAGCTCTATACCGGGGAACTGGCGGTAGACACCCTGTCGGCAACCCAGGTGATCGATGTGCTGCTCGACCTGAAGTCCCGCATTCAAGGTGATTTCTTTGTTATCGAACAGGATGAGAACAAGATTATCATGGGCAACACCACCTGTCCGTTTACCGACAAAATCGTAGGCCGGCCTTCCATATGCATGGTGACCTCCAATGTCTTTGGCGTGATCATCGCCGAAAATCTCGGGTATGCCAAGGTTGTTTTACAGGAGACCATTGCTCGGGGACACAAGGGCTGCCGGGTGAAGATATATCTGAAACCTTCACCGGAAGCGGATACAGATGACGGGAGGGAGTATTTTGGAACGGCACGCGGCTCTCATTGAACATTTCCATACCTTTACCGACTCCTGGCCCGCCGCCCATATGCTGGTCACCGAGGACGGGGAGATCGTTGCGGCCAATATCGCGGCCCAGAAGTTATCGGGGCGGGAGGCCACCTGCGTCGGGAAAAAACTCGCGGATTTCGTCAACGATCGACCTGATGATCTGTTGCAATACCTGCATGTCTGCGCGCGCAACAAGCGGCCGATGCCCGGCGCCATCTCCTGGCGGCAATCCGGCAACGGCCCCCATGATTACCGCTGCCAGGGCTTTGTCATCGAGCCGCATTCGTCCGACTCGTTGGCCCTGGTCATCATCCACTGTGAAACAAAAGACGAGGCCGGCAATAAATTCATCGCCCTGAACCGCAAGATGGAAGAACTGCAGGCCGCCTATCACAAACTTGCATCCCATGCCGAGGCCTTGAAGAGCGAGATCGCCAAGCGGACGCGGATGGAAAAGGAACAGCGCGCCCTGGAAAAACAGATGCACCATGTGCAGAAGCTGGAAAGCCTGGGCATCATGGCCGGAGGCATTGCTCATGATTTCAATAACATGCTGATGGCCGTCCTGGGCAATGCCGATCTGGCGCTTGCAGACCTCGAACCTTGGTCTCCGGTCAGGCCCTTTATCGAGGAAATAGAAAAGGTTTCCCGCCGCGCCGCTGATCTTTGCCGGCAAATGCTTGCATACTCGGGCAGGGGGAAATTTGTGGTCAAGACCGTCAACCTGTCCGACCTGCTCCTGGATATGGTCGGCATGCTGGAAATTTCTGTTTCAAAAAAGGCGGTGCTGAAGTTCAACTGCCCGGAAAATCTGCCGCCGATTGACTCCGATCCCTCGCAACTTCGCCAGATTATCATGAACCTGGTCATTAATGCCTCGGAGGCCATCGGCGACCGAAGCGGCGTCATTACCGTGTCCACCGGCGCGGTGGAATGCGATCGGGCTTACCTGTCGGCAACCTTCCTTGATGAAAACCTGGCAGAGGGGCTTTACACCTATCTGGAAGTGGCGGACACCGGTCACGGCATGGACGAGGAAACAAAGGCCAAGCTCTTTGATCCCTTTTTTACCACCAAGTTTACCGGCCGGGGACTGGGGATGTCCGCGGTCCTGGGGATTGTGCGGGGCCATAAAGGCGGCATCAAGGTATACAGTGAACCGGGCCGGGGAACCACCATTAAATTATTGTTTCCTTCCGTGCCGGATGCCTTGTCGGAAGACATGCATGCAGGGCCGGCCAGCGATGGAAAGTGGCAGGGCAAGGGCACCGTGTTGCTGGTGGATGACGATGAAACGGTCCGGGCCGTCGGCAGGCAGATGCTGGAAAGGCTGGGTTTTAACGTCCTCATGGCCAACGACGGAAGTCAGGGAGTGGCGGCGTACCGTGAACATACTGCTGAAATCGACCTGGTTCTCCTTGATCTCACCATGCCGCACATGGATGGCGAAGAGACTTTCAGGGAGATGCGGCGTATCTCTTCCGAGGTGCGGGTCGTTCTGTCGAGCGGCTATAATGAACAGGATGTGACCCAACGTTTCGCCGGTAAAGGGCTGGCCGGCTTTATCCAGAAGCCCTACACCCTGGAGCCGTTACGGGACGCAATACAGAAAGCATTTGAAAAAACTTCCCGGCCGGAGGATTGAGTGATTATTGCACCGGGTCCGTCGGCAGTCGCCGATATCGCCAAAAACCGAAGGTAGGTTGCAAGCTTCCATGACTGGTTTTACAGTGCGCCCGGCTTGAGGCAGTTGTTAGCTTGTTGCTGAAATAGTTGTTGTTATTTAACGATTTAACGCTAGGTCATATAGTGAAGAATATTCCCTTAGATGAACGAATTATTTTCGCCCTGGATTTTGCCGATGCCCGTGAAGCGGCGCAATGGGTCAGAAAACTGGACAGCCGGGTCAAATTTTTCAAGGTTGGTCTGCAACTTTTTCTGGCCGGCGGCTGGCCGGTTGTCGATGATATTGTCGATCGCGGCAACAAGGTGATGTTGGATCTGAAATTTTTTGATATCCCGGAAACCGTTCACCTGGCGGTCCGGCAGTTGAAAGACCGGGGCGTTACCTTTATGACCATCCACGGCAATGAGCCGATCATCAGGGCGGCGGTGGCGGAGAAAAGCCGGATGAAGGTGCTGGCGGTCACCGTCCTGACCAGTTTCGATGAATCGGATATGGTGGAAATGGGATTTACCGGCTCGGTACGGGACCTGGTCCTGATCCGTTCCCGCAAGGCCCTGGAACTTGGCTGTGACGGCGTTGTTTCCTCGGCCCTGGAAGCCGGGCCGTTGCGCGATGAACTGGGGCCGAATTTCCTGGTCGTGACTCCGGGTATCCGGCCGGGCCTGAACCGGGACGTTGAAAAGGATGATCAGAAACGGGTCGCCACGGCGCGTGACGCCATAATCAGCGGTGCCGACCATGTGGTGATCGGCCGTCCCATCAGCACGTCCGCCGATCCGCTCTATACGGTCGGGACGATCCAGGAAGAGATTGCGATGGGGCTGGAGGCGTTGTGATCAATTTTCTTGTTTTTTATGACAGGAATTCAGGTGTAAGGCAAAGGAGGTGAATCTGATGGATGATTGGCTCGAAGTGCCCGGGGCCGGCAACCTGGCCAGAGGATCCATGAAAGAAGTCTCGGCCGGCGGCCGGGAAATTCTCCTGGTAAGGGCCGGTGAAACCTACTATGCCGTTGACAACCGCTGCTCCCACATGGGCGGGAAGCTCTCCGAGGGTGACCTCGACGGTACGGTGGTTACCTGTCCCCTGCACGGCTCCCGGTTTGATGTCACCGACGGCACCGTAGTCCGCTGGTTAAAGGGAACCGGGCTGCTGACGACCATCGGCAGAATGATCAAGTCGCCGCAGCCGATTCGTACCTACCCGCTTAAAATGGAAGACGACCGGCTCTTGATCCGGGTCGGCATGTAGCCCTTGCCAAGGGGGCGATTTTTTACAGATCCTAAGTGCAAAACAATATTTTTTTGAGGGAATGGGGTGAATAAATCAGTATTGTTTTCCTTTTTCATTATTGCGATCTTCCTGCCCGCAAGCCCGGTACTCGGAGCTGAAACCGGCGTCCGGCTGTTCATGCCCGATGGGCAGCTCAACTCTTATCCCGTCCGGGTGTTTGTCAGCAACAAGGACATCGACCCGTCCATGAAGCCCCGGCTCAGGTTGGCCGCCGGCCACGTCCTGCTTGAAAAGAAGGATGGCGAGTCAAGTTATTATGAGCCCGAGGTCGTGGCCCCCGGACAACGCCTGGTGCAAAATGTCCATGGACAACGAATCGCCTTTACCGGCACGGTTCTCTTCTTTGATCTGAGTAAATATCCTTTTCCATTTTACAAAGCCGCTCTGCGCATCACTCCCATCCTTGAATGGCGGGAAAAGTCCGGGCAGAAGGAAATACCCCGTATCGTGGTCGGACCTGACAAGATCAACCTGGGAAATATTATCGGTGCCTCCCTGTGGACTCTGCTCCTGGTTGCTACGTTGATTACCTGCATAGTTGCCTGGTCCAGGCAGGTAAAAGGAAAGGCGGCCTATCTCCTCTGTAATGTTCAGGGGAACTTGTCGTTGTCGCGGACCCAGGTGGCGGCGTGGACGATTGTCATCGGCGGGATGGTAACCGGTTTTGGCCTGATTAAGTTTGAGTTGCCGGATATTCCCGAGACCCTCGTCGCCATGATGGGGCTTTCGTTGGTAACGGGCGGCATGAGTTATGTCCAGGCGGAGAAGAAAAACCCGCCGCCGGCCGGAGCTGCGCCGGTAGTGAAAACACCGGCAACCGTACAGGTGCGAAAATATACCCCGCACTGGTCTGATCTCTTGTGTGACTCCCCGGGGAAATTGTCATTGCCCAAGGCGCAAATGGTGTTCTGGACCGGCATAGTCCTGGTTCTGTTCGTCGCCAAAAGCATTCTTAACGGCGACTTGTGGGAAATTCCCTGGGAGATGGTCGCTTTCATGGGTATGAGCCAGGCCGGTTACCTCGCCCCTAAATTCAAGTCGGCCCCGAATCCGAATGGTGCCGGTCCCGACCCGGCCGCCGGAGAAATCGGTTAGATTACTCCTGAATTACTGTCAGCAAAAAAATAAGGAAATTGATCATGTTTTATTTATGTAAATCAGCAGGTTGTTTAGGCCTAATAGGCTATTAGCCCCACCCTAACAGCCTACAGCCTAATAGCCTGCAGCCTGGAAATGATTTGGGTTGTGGACATCGCCCGCCTTTGTTATCCATAACCCCGCCACTCCCGGTGGCGGGCTCGGACCGGTAAACCTGTCTCGAGGACCAACCTTCCCCTTGCACTTTTTTTTCCTTCCTGTTATATGTCGCCACATCGTGCTACTTTTTTCTATTTCGTAACATAAATAACGGCCGGCGAGGGGATCGGCATGGACAAAACTGAAGCACTGCGATCCATCCATTACGACCTGTTGGAATATATCCAAAGGAAGGTCAGGGTGGATTTCGACTATGCGAGGCAGAGGCCGGTTTCTTTCACTGTCGGCGGCAAGAAGCATGTGGTTGGCGAGGTCGTCGGCCGTTTCAGGACGCGCCGGGAATATCCTGTCAACGCCTTCCTGGTGCGCGAAAACAGCGATGATGTCTTCTTCCTCTACTTTAACTATTCCGGATTCGACCCGCATGGGTCTCTTGCTACCGGCAACTGGGTTCTGAGTTTTCGGATTTTAAATGACAACGAGTTGATGGCCTTTTATCGAGAGGATCGAAAAATGCTTATAAATATGACGCTCAAGCGGGTTGTCGATTTTCACGGTCACCTGTGCCCGGACCTGGCCATAGGCGGCAAGGTCTGCGAATATGTCCAGAAATTGTTTTCGACCGGCAGTGAATCGGATGGCGGGATCTCGATCATTGCGGAAAACAGCACCTCGGCCCTGGATGCAATCCAGGTCCTGCTCGGGGTCAGCGTCGGCAACCAACGTTTGCAGATCATGGATTTCGGCAAGCACAATTATATGATTTTTTTCAGGAATATCGGCGAGGGCTGCAAGTTGTCGTTGCAGCGGCAACAGTATGGCGATGAGGACGAATATAACCGGATCGAGTCCAGAATCCTGAACAATGAGGCAACCTTTGACGAGATTACGCAATTTCAGAGTTTTCTGGACGGCCGGGTGAAGCACCTGCTCGGTCTGCCTCCGGAAAGGCTCTTCAAGGTGGAACCTTGTCACGAAAAACCGGCTCTATACCATACCGAGAGCGCGAGCGTCTACCTGACATGTACCTGCTGCGGCGAGCAGGTTCTGAAAAGCCATGTAATTGATTATCAAGGCCGGGTCTGTTGTATCCCCTGTTTTCAACGGCTGAACAACGGCGATGCATGTCGCAGACTGCAATGAAAGGAGTTGAGATCTGTTTTGTGCCGGAAGGGGGAGTCCCTTCGGGGCCTTTTTTATTTGGCGGACATGAGGAACAAAGATCAAAAAACGGGAGAGGAGAGATGAGAGGGTGGAAATGGAACAGTTTGATTGCGGCATTTGCCGTCCTTTGTCTGGCAACCCCTTGTACTGTCCGGGCGGAAGGGGCAAAGCAAGACGTTGTCAAACTGGGAGATGTAGTGGTGACAGCCACGAGGACGGAAACGCCCATTGAGTCGGTGCCGGCCAGTGTGACCGTGATTACCCGAGACGATATAGAGAAATCAACAGCCCAGAGCGCGGATGAACTGCTTGAAGATGTGGTTGGCGTGTTCGTGAGGCACCCTGTAGGAATCGGCGCTGCCGGTACCAATAATATTGTCTATATGAGAGGACTGGGGGGCAAGATAGAGGCGAGGGTCCTGGTATTAAAGGACGGGGTACCCATAAACGATCCTCAGACACAATCCGTGGAGTGGAATGAAATCAATATCGACGATATCGAAAGGATTGAGATAGTCCGGGGGCCCGGTTCCGCCCTTTATGGCTCTAATGCCATGGGTGGGGTCATCAATATTATAACCAGGAAGCCGGCAAAGAAACTGAAGACAACCGTAGAAGGCGGGTATGGGAGTCTGCACACCTGGTATACGGCCTTCAGCAATAGTGACACTATCGGGAAGTTTGGCTACTACATCTCCGGCCGGCGGTTGGAAAGTGATGGGTATTGTGAGACGCCGGACGATAAAAAGAAACCAGGGCAAAACACGGCGGACGTGGGCACTAAAAGGGACAATTACAGTGCCAGATTGACTTATGAGTTTGATCCTGCTTCTTCACTCGCGTTCTCCGGCTCTCATCACCGCAACGAAAGAAGCGGCAAGTACAATCTGATCCCGGATTTCAATCTATTTACCGAGGACATAAATCGGGGAAGCCTTCATTTCAAGAAGAGATGGGGGGGCACCGAACTGCTGGCCACCGTTTTCAGCGCTGACCAGGACACCAGCTATGATAGCGCCCGATATCCTGACTACGATACGCTGCGGTATGTCAGTAAGGCCCACATGGAGGATTTCGGTGGCAGCCTCCAGGTGAGCATGGGGCTGGGTGAAAATCACATCCTCACGGTTGGAACTGATTATAAACAGGGCAAGCTTGATAAACACTACGATTATGAGACCTCGGTCCGTAAAGTAAAAAGTGGCGGGAAACAGCAATATTTGTCCTTCTTCCTCCAGGACGAGATGAGCCTCCTCAATGATAAGCTTATATGCACCCTGGGGGGACGTTACGACTGGTGGAAGAACTTCGGTGGTTACAGCTATGACGACACCCTGACTCCCAGGGAAACAAAATATGAAAAAAGGACGGACGGTTCTTTCGATCCCAAGCTCGGGGTCCTCTACCACCTGACAGGTAAGACCTCCCTGCGCGGGGCCGTGGGGAAGGCCTTCCGCTCTCCAACCCTGAATAATCTTTACCGGGGCGACTGGTCTTATGGTTTCTGGACGTATAGAGGAAACCCTGATCTCGGCCCTGAGAAGTTATGGTCCTACGAATTAGGGATTGATCAGAAATGGTCAGATGGGTTTACCGTCAAAACCACCATTTATCAGACGAATGCGAAGGATTTTATCTATATCGTCACCACTGATGCTGTAAACGGTATCAGAGAATATAACAACATAGGAAAGGTGCGGATAAGGGGCGTAGAGGTGGAAGCGGACTATAGACCGGCCCCGGGATGGTTTCTCTATGGCAACTATTCTTATAACGAATCAAAGATCAGGGAGTTTAAAGAAAATACCGCCCTTGAGGGAAAGTATCTGCCGTGGATACCCAAATGGGAGGCTTCCATGGGTGTAACTTACAGCAATCCGCGGATTATCACGGCCGGGCTTACCGGACACTATGTCGGGGTTATCTATGACGATGACCTTAATAAAAAAGAAATCGGCAACTATTTTACCATGGATCTCAAGTTGAGCAGAAAGATAACAAAAAATTTAGAGGCCAGCCTGGAGATCAATGATTTGACTGATAAGACCTACCAGCACAGCACCTATTCCATCAGCCCCGGCAGAACTGTTATGGGGAATCTCAAGTTCACGTTTTGAAACAGGGAGGCCTTCCACGCCAAGTTCGTTATTCCAAGGTAAAAGCATTGATCAGGAAGGGATGGCTGTTCGTCCTTCTTTTTTATCTGGTGGCCGGCTGTAGTCCCGGCGATAAGGTTGCTATAGAAAAGGTAACCTTTGGCCGGGGAGCCATCGCCATCAGGTTGAACGGAAAGGCCCGGGTGCAAAATATAAGTGTCGGTGAAGGCTCAAAAGAGGTTGCTTCAAAGGAGATTGGGGCAGAGGCAAAAGAGTTTCTTGTCGACCTTAACTGGCACCGGGGAAGAGAATATAGGATCAAGGTGACTCTTGGGCGTCAGCCTTTGCCCCTGGTCGCAACCTGTCGGGCTCCTGAGAGGCCAAGTCCTCTTGTCCTGGCAAGTCTCGACCTGGAGGATGTAGATCCGCACCAACTCCGTGATTATTGCTATATCGGCGGTATCGTGGCCATTTCGCCTGAAGCCAAATACCTGGCTGTGGGGAGCGAGAAGGGCTACCTGCGTCTGGTGAGCATAAAAAATGGCAGGTTGTTGTGGTCTAAGAGGATAGGGGAAGGGCGTATCGTAGCCATGGCTTTTTCCCCGGACGGGAGGTACCTGGCCCTGGGAGAGCAGAGCCGTGATGCCTTTATCTATCTTTATGATATTGCCGGCCGACTGCTCTGGAAATTTCCTGCCTCCCGTGATGTTGGCACTATCAGACCTGGCGACTCCAAGTATCACCTCCCTGTGGTAAACAGCCTTGTCTTCGCCCCTTCAGGAAATGCCCGGAAGATATACTTTACTGCAAGGCATTACCTGGGAACCGATGGACGAAATTACCGTCATCGAGGAAAGGTCTACTGCCTTGACATGGAAGGTCATCCATTATGGACATATCCCGGGAAGGGGTACATGGATGCCAGCCCGGAGGTCCTCAGGATGGATGCCCGGGGGAAATATCTCATCTTCAGCAATTACTGGAAGGGGGAATCTTATAACAAGTCTCTCTATTGCCTGGATGGACAGAGTGGACAGCTTCTGTGGAGCTGGGACTTCAGGCATCTCTTTCCGGAAAAGAGGCTTGGTATCTGGCATGGCGTGGATATCTCAGCCGATGGGACCTATGTAGCAGCCTTTAGTAATGATGGACGTGGCTTTCTTCTGAGCAACAGTCAACTTATAAATACCAGGGGTAAAAAGGGGCTGGTGTGGGAAAAGACGATCTCTGCTCCCATCACAGTAAATGGCCTTTCAATCTATGGGTTTCCTGCGCAGGTAAAGATCGGTGCGGGATACGTGGCCTTTCTCACCGGTAACACCAATGCCCGGCAGGGTAAGAGACGGCCGGCTATTGAGCATCCAAACGCCAACTCCTTGTTTGTCTATGATTTGAAAGGGACATTGCAATGGACCTCAAGGGTCGGTGGCGCCAGCTATACCGACAGAATTCACACCTCGGCCGATAGTCGATATACCATTCTCCCCATCAGGTATAACCGGGTGGAGAAGGATTCCCTGCTACACGGCGTATATCTTTTTGATAACTCAAGGCCGGGTGGTGCCGCCAATAAGCTGGTCTGGTTTTTCCATACCGATGGGATGTCTCTATCCGCGGATATATCCCGGGATGGGAAATACATTGCCCTGCTTGAATATCCCGTGGACATGGACATAAGGGATGAGTTTCAAGATATCAAGGGAAAACACAGGGTGTATATCCTGAGATAACGATTTTTCCTGACCAGCATGGCCGGACCGAATTTTGGGCCGCAGCCACAATGAACATAATGACAATCTGCCGGAACTTAGTCGGTGCGGACGACTTTCATATAAAAAAAAGGACCCCACAGGTTAAACATAAAAATTACGGGGGAGGAATATCATGAAGATTAAATCAATAATGTGGAACAGCCATGTCCCCATGCTGGTGCGTGCCGGCAAGAAGATGGATTCTCCGGACCTTACGGTCTTCTCCTCCAAGATATTGGAAAATGATCCCTTAAAGGTGGATGAGGCCTTGGACGAGCTTAAATCCGCGGACGCCATTCTACTTTATCGCTCTTCAGAGGGCTTCTGGGATGCGATCGAGGAGAGATTAAAGGAGATCGGGCAAGACGTCCCTGTTGTCTGTGTCAGCCACGATCCGTCTTTCTGGTACCTTTCCACGGTCGAACCTGGGATGGTGAGCACCTGTTACAGCTACATCACCCCCTTGGTGGAGAAGAAAATTTCGCCAATATGCTCCGTTATATAGCATGCGAGGCAGGGGGGCTTGATATCTCTTTTGATCCGCCCCGAAAGGTCCCCTGGGAGGGGCTTTATCATCCGGATGCCGATGCACCCCATTTTGCAACCGTTGAGGCATATCTTGAATGGTACGAAGGACACCATGGCCAAGGGCCGGCGGCAAGCAGCCGGTATGCCACTATAGGCATACTCTTTTCCCGCCATTACTGGGTAAACGACAACCTCGAGGTGGAGGATGCCCTTATCGAGGAGTTGGAGAAGAGGGGACTGAACGTGATCCCGGCCTTTTCCTACAGCGTCAAGGATGAAGGTCTGGGAACCAAGGGAAGCGGCGAGGTGGTCAAGGAGTTCTTCCTCACGGAAGATGGAAAGCCGAGGATAGATGCACTGATCAAGCTCCAGGCCTTCTTTCTGGGAAGCACCCGGGAGAAGGAGCTGTCGGATACACAGAATGCGACTTCCGGGGTGGAGATATTAAAGAGTCTGGATGTGCCCGTGTTTCAGCCCATTACCTCTTACTATAAGTCTATAGAGGAGTGGGAGGAAGAGGTCCGGGGACTGGGTACGGACATTGGCTGGTCAGTCGCCATGCCGGAATTCGAAGGGGTGATCGAACCGATCATTATCGGGGCCGCGAAGAGATCAGAGGATAGCGAAACCGGCGCCACCCTGGAGCAACGGATGCCCATAAGGGAACGGTGCGGCAGACTGACTCAGAGGGTGAAAAAATGGATTGATCTCAGGAACAAGCCAAGGGGAAAGAGAAGGGTGGCCTTCATCCTGCACAACAATCCCTGTGCCTCGGTGGAGGCCACGGTAGGCGCCGGGGCACACCTGGACACCATCGAGAGCGTGGCCGGGATACTGAAGCGAATGGAGGGAAAGGGTTACGCCATAGAGAACGCCCCTGGCAACGGCAAGGAGCTGATCGATACGATCATGGAAAGAAAGGCCATCTCCGAGTTCCGCTGGACCACGGTCGATGAGATCGTCGACAAGGGCGGCGCTCTCTCTCTGGTCTCGCTGGATGAATACCTCAAGTGGTGGGAGACCTTTCCCGGCAGGGTAAAAAAGAGGATAAGCGAGGCCTGGGGAAATCCTCCGGGAGAAGAGGTAAACGGGGTGCCTGCCGCCATGGTTATGGATGGGAAGATAGTGGTAACAGGCGTAGCTTACGGCAATGCCGTGGTCTGTGTCCAGCCCAAAAGGGGCTGTGCCGGGCCCAAATGCGACGGCAGGGTATGCAAGATCCTGCATGATCCTGATATCCCGCCGCCACATCAGTACCTGGCCACCTACCGCTACCTGGAAAACACCTTTGCTGCGGATGTAATCGTGCATGTGGGGACACATGGGAACCTCGAGTTCCTGCCCGGCAAGGGGGTGGGGCTTTCCGAGGCGTGCCTGCCGGACCTTTCCATCCACGAGCTTCCCCATCTCTATATCTATAATGCGGATAATCCACCTGAAGGGACCATTGCCAAAAGGCGGAGTTATGCCACGCTCGTTGATCATATGCAGACCGTGATGATCCAGGGCGGCCTTTATGACGAGTTGGAAGAGCTTTCCCGCTATCTGGGAGAATATGAACAGGCCCGGGTCGGCGAAAAGGGACGTGCCCATGCATTGGAACATCTCATCATCGACCTGATAAGAAAGACCAACCTGGACAAGGAGATCAGGCTTACCGATGACATGTCTTTTTCTGAAGTGGCAAAGAGGGCCCATGAGGCCCTGGGCCGCACCCGGAATACCCAGATACAGGACGGAATGCACATCTTCGGGGAATTGCCCGAGGGGGAAAAAAGGGTCGATTTTATTAATTCCATACTTCGGTATGACGCCGGCGAAGAGGTCTCGCTGCGCAAGGTCATGTGCAGGTTGATGGGCCTTGATATCCATAATCTTTTGAGTGACCAGGGAGCGGTTGATCCTCATTACCGTAAGAGTCACGGGGAGTTACTGGAGGATGTGAATATCCGGGGCAAATCATTTATCAAAGAGATTCTGGCCTCCGGAGACAGGGACCTGGAAACGATGTGCCAAGATATCCTGGGGCAACGGCTGCGGGATGAAGGCGGTCTCAAGCAGCTCGATTTACTCAAGGGGCAGGTCCTGGACCTGAATTCCAGGATAGAGGCATCAGATGAGACCGGGGCGCTGTTGCACGGCTTTGAGGGCGGCTATATCGCGCCGGGTCCTTCAGGCCTGATTACGCGCGGCCGGGACGATGTCCTGCCCACGGGGCGCAATTTTTACTCCCTCGATCCTGGACGGGTGCCGACCAAGGCCGCCTACACGGTGGGGGAAAGACTGGCCGATGCCATTATGGAAAAACATAGGGAGGAAGAGGGAGCGTTACCTGAAAATGTGGCCATCTACTGGATGTGTACCGATATCATGTGGTCTGACGGGGAAGGGATGGGCCAGATTATGCATCTTTTGGGGGTAAGGCCCGTCTGGCTTACCAACGGCAGGGTACGCGGGTTTGAGATTATCCCCCTTGAAGAGCTGGGCAGGCCCCGTATAGATGTCACCATCCGGGTCTCCGGCATCACCCGTGATAACTTCCCCAATTGCATAGACCTGATAGATGAGGCGGTCCAGGCGGTCGCCTCGTTGGACGAACCCGTGGAGATGAATTTCGTCAGGAAGCATACCCTGGAGCAGATAGATTCAAACGGCGGGGATGTTTCAGACAAGCAATCCTGGCGCAATGCCACCCTGAGGCTGTTCGCCTCCAAGCCCGGCACCTACATGCCCGGCGTCAACCTGGCGGTCTATGCCTCGGCCTGGAAGGATGAAAAGGACCTGGCTGATATCTTCGTCTACTGGAACGGTTATGCCTACGGCAAGGGCATATTCGGCGAAGAGTCCCAAAAACAGTTGATCGATAACCTGAAGACGGTTGATATCACCTTCAACAAGGTGGTCTCCGACGAATACGACCTCTTTGGCTGCTGCTGCTACTTCGGCACCCACGGAGGGATGACGGCCGCGGCCAGGAATATCTCGGGCCGGGAGGTGAAGAGTTATTATGGGGACACCAGGGAGCCGGAGCACGTGGAGGTCAGAGACCTTGCCGATGAGGTGCGCCGGGTGGTGCGGACCAAGCTTCTCAATCCCAAATGGATCGAGGGCATGAAACGGCACGGCTACAAGGGGGCCGGCGACATCTCCATGCGGGTGGGCCGCGTCTACGGCTGGGAGGCAACTACCCGGGAGGTGGATGACTGGATATTTGATGACATCGCCCGGACCTTTGTCTTGAACGAGGAAAACAGGCAGTTCTTTGAGGAGAACAATCCCTGGGCACTGGAGGAAATCGGTCGGAGGCTGCTCGAGGCCGAAAGCCGTGGGCTGTGGCAGGCCGATCCCAAGGTAATCGAGCAGCTCCGGGAGCGTTACCTGGAGATAGAAGGCTGGATAGAGGAGAGGATGGGAGATACGACCGGGGATTTCCAGGGCGGCTCTGTGGATATTCTAACCTCTGAAGATGTTGAGAACTGGGGGGAGATGATGAAGGAGGTGAAGGAAAAACTGAAAAAGGCAAAGGCCGCGGTTTGATATGGACAGGGTGTCTGCCTGTTCGGGAAATTGCTCTCCCGGTTCTTGTTTCACTGTCCTGTTCAACGGGTTGCAGCCGCAGGGCTTTTGATCACTTGGTTCCGGGCGGCTCATCCGGCAAACCGGGCTGATTTTATCAGATGAAGATATCATACTTTAAATTCCTCCTTATCCTTACTTTCATGGTTTGCAGCCTGGGGCCGGTGAGGGTTGCCCTCCCTGATACTGCAAAGGCGATCATCAAAAATGAGATCCCTTACGGGGAGAAGGATGGCGGTTTGCTTGGCAGGGGCGCGACTATTACCGCACTCCTCTGTGTAGAAAGCCTTTCGCAAGAGGATATTGCCATCGATTATGAGGTAAGAATGCCGACTCCCTTGAAGCCATTGGGAGAAGGCGAGGATATCATGATAGAGAGGAAAGAGGGTGGTTGGATACTGAAGACCTCCTTCCGCCTCAAGGCGGCAGGGGAAAAGTGGTTCAGGTCCGTAAAGATATCCATCCCCGAAAACAGTCCCTGCCGGGACTATGTCATCAGTTCCACTGCACGTATCCACAGCAGTAGCGGTGTGGAAGTGATCAGGCATACGACCCGGTTGAAGGTGGTATCAAGTAAGGAGATGAAGGACTATTTCGAGATAGGAGAGGTCATCATCCCCGCAAACGAGAAAGGGGAACCGGACAGTCGCCGGGAGCAGAGTACCTTTCTGATAAGTGAGAAAAGGAAATTCTGGCAGAGGCTGGCCGTTCAAGAAGATAAGGACAAGAAGGGGATGGAGCCGGCTACCTACATGGCGGTGACGATAAAAAACAGGGCCGCTTATAAGGCTATCCTGCTTATAAGTCTGGACATGTTGGATCCAAGGAGTGGTGAGCGGGTCAAAGGTTTTGAGTATCCGTACATCGCCGACCATGGCGACCTGCCGGGAGAAGGAGAGATATACCAGATTGTAAGTCTCAAACCAAAAAGTGAAGAGAAGGTGGTGCTACCCATTTACACCAAGGAGGGTGTAGTCCTGCCAGGCATATATAAGGCCAGGGTCAAGGCCTTGCTGTTCGGAACCAGCGCCATGGTCGGACAAAAGGATGTCAAGGTAAAGGCGGTTTCCGCCCGGTGGATTCCCATCTTGATGACTTCTATAGCACTCATGACCGCCATAGGTGGATGCTCTTTTTTCTACCACAAGCGAAGGCGGTTCCTCTCCGTGAACAGCAAGGACCTGATCCTTATCGCCCTCTTCGGCACAGTGATGTTTGCAGTGGTGAACGTCCCGGGAACGATCCTCTTTAACGTGGCCCACGTATTGCTCGGACCTTTCAGCTTCTTCCTTACCGGTTTCTTTTATGAGGTGATCTTTTATCTCCTGCTTACTTCCCTGCTGGTCCTCATCCCCCGGGTGGGAACGACAACCCTTGTCATTATGGTCAGATTCCTTATGAGCAGTTTTGTCCTGGGGGAGTTCAGCCCGCTGTCACTCATTTATTATGCCACAATGGCTACAGTCCTGGAAGGAGCAGTTTATCTGTCGGGGATCTCAAGAGGGAAGGAAAAGTTTGACCGGCGCCGGATTGCGCTTGTGGCCTTGATCTTTGCCCTTGCCGATACCTACCTGAGTTTTGTCTTCTTTAATCTCAGCATGCTTTTTTACAGGCTCTATTATGCCGACTGGTACATCGGCGTCTATCTCGTTGTCAATGGCTTCTTATTTACCTTGCTGGCTGTTCCCTTCGGATTCAGATTGGGGAATAGACTCAAGGCCGTATCTGTCGTTTAGCCATGATTAAAATTGAGAATTTTACCTATACTTATCCCGGGAGGTCCGCACCTACCATCAAGGGCCTGAGCGTGGAGATTACCGGAGGTGAGTTTGTCCTTCTTACCGGCCGGACAGGTTGCGGGAAGAGTACTGTATTAAAAGGCATAAACGGCCTTATCCCTCATCTCGCCGGCGGCAGGATGGAAGGAAAAATAGAAATGGATGGCCTGGATACCAGGCAGGCCGATATATCCACCCTGAGCCGGAAGGTGGGCCTGATCTTCCAAAACCCGGATGACCAGATATTCTCCACAGTGGTGCAGGATGAGGTGGCCTTTGGTCCTGAAAACCTGGCATTGCCGAGAAAGATGATCAGGCGGGCCATAGACAAGGCATTGAAACGGGTCGGCCTGGACGAGTTCCGGCACCGGGGCACCCACATGCTTTCCGGAGGAGAGAAACAGAGACTGGCCATCGCTTCGGTCCTGTCCATGTCCCCTGAAATTCTCGTCCTTGATGAGCCCCTTGCCCAGTTGGACCCACGAGGCACCATTGAGGTTCTCAAGACCATTAAAGGCCTGAACGACAACGGGATGACCGTGATCCTGGTTGAACACCGGATCCATGAGGTGGCTCACCTGGTGGACAGAATCATGATCATGGAGAGAGGCCGGATTGTCCTGGATGATGAGCCGAGGAAGGCACTTGCCAAGATAGACGTGTTCAAGGAACTTGGATTAAGGGTTCCTGAAAGTGCCGAGTTTTCCCGTGCCATGGGGTTTAAAGAGGTGGCCCTGGACCTGGATGAGATCAAAAAAATGATAAACGACGGCATTAAACCTCCCCTTGGTCCATCACCAGGCCATGCTTTACTTGAAACACCTGAAAAAGAGGATTCGGGCACGACGGCCCTGGAGATGGAAGGGGCCTGTTTCCGATACGACAGGAGGGCTGACTTTGTCCTGAAAGACGTCACCCTGAGCATCAAGAAGGGCGAGGTCGTTTCCCTGATGGGAAATAACGGCTCCGGCAAATCGACCCTCCTGCTCCATTTTGCAGCCCTGCTGAAGCCGTCAAGGGGCGGTGTAACCGTCCTGGGCAGAGATACGCACAAGCTGAAAGCCGGGCGATTGGCCGGTACGGTAGGGGTCGTCTTTCAGGATTCGACCCTGATACTCTTTAACGAGACCGTGTGGCAGGAAGTCACCTTCGGCCCGCGAATGCTTCATTTCGGCGAGACGGAGCTCAAGCGGAAGGGAGAAGAGGCCATGGATGCCATGGGCATAGCCGGGCTCAGGGACGAGAACCCTCTTTCCCTGAGCGGTGGACAGCGGCTGAGGGTGGCGCTGGCGTCGATATGCTCTATGCAGCCGGAGGTTATTCTCCTGGACGAGCCGACTTCGGGCCAGGATAAATCCAATAGTGACAGTATGTTGGGATACCTTTGCGAGTTGGCAAAAAAGGGAATAACCATCCTTTTTACAACCCATGATATTGGGGCGGCCATACGGTATTCGGACAGACTTCTGATAATGAACGACGGAAAGATAATCGCTGATGGTCCACCCAGAAAGATTACAAGAGAGATCGAGACATTAAAGAAGGCCAATCTCAGACCGCCGCTCTCTTTCGAGATCGGTCAGGTTTTAGACATCGAGGCCTTTTGTATGGAGGACCTGACCGGGAGAGCGGTATGTTCAAGATAAGGACCCTCACCGTGGTCGAAAAGAAGAACTCCTTGATCTATCATCTGGATCCCAGGACAAAGCTTTTTCTCCTTTTAAGCGTAGGGACAGTAGCGATAAGCCTGGACGAACCGGAGCATCTTTTGCTAGTATCTGTTTTCCTGATCCCGGCCTATCTCCTGGCCGGGTTTGAGTTGAATAAGTACAAGGTCATCGTGCTGGTTATCCTGATTGGGTTGTGGGGGATGGCCCTGTCCCAGGCGATGTTTTACAGGCAGTGGCCCCGGACGGTCATCATGACCATTATTCCAGGGGATTTCCCCCTGCTTGGCCGGCTGACAGGCGGCCTTTATCTCTATAAGGAAGGGCTTCTTTATGGTCTGGCCCAGGGGCTGAGGTTTGCCACCATGATCGCCTCGGGCCTCCTTGTCGCCTGGACCACCGAACCAAGGGATTTGCTGCTGGGCCTGGTCAGGCTCAAGGTCCCTTACGGGATGGCCTTTATGTTCATCACCTCCGTCAGGTTTCTGCCGGTCCTGGTATCAGAGCTCTTTACGGTTATTGCCGTCCAGAGGTTACGGGGCGCAGATACCGTGAAGTTGGGCCGGCACACCTTAAGGAGCGCCATAAATATCCTGACCCCTGTATTGGCAAGGTCGGTCAAGAGGGCAGCCACCCTTGGGGCCTCCTGCGAGAGCAGGGCATTCAACCCGAACCTGCCCCGGACCTCTCTGAGAGAACTCCATTATAACCGGGTGGATGTCATGCTTTCAGGGGCCGCTGTCATTGTTGCAGCGGCTCTTGTCGTGACGAAGGTGATCTTCTGGCTTTACTGCAAAGACCTTCTGTATTTTCCGGAGTTGAGGTGGCTGTATACAATAGCAAGGGAATTGTAGATATGAAAAAGGCCTTTTTTGAGCGAATCCATAGCTGAAAATGGAAGGTGAGGGTGAAGGGATTACGGAATAGAAAGTGTCCGG
>JAADIK010000042.1:0-4690 GCA_013151365.1 Deltaproteobacteria bacterium | reverse complement strand
GCCGTCGTTATCACCGGGGATGAGATCAAAGAGATGAACGTGCACAATATTGCCGATGTGCTCAACCAGGTGCCGGGGATCAAGGCCGGCGAGTCATCCGTCTCGATCCGGGGTTCCTATAAAGTAAAGGTCCTGCTGGATGGCCGGCCCATCAATGACCCCTCGTCCAGCCACGGCTCGGTAAAATTCGACCTGGTGGACGTGGAAAATGTGGCGGAAATCGAAATCTACAAGGGCAAAGGCGCCCTGAAATACGGCGATGATGCCGGCGGCGGCGTTATTTTGATCACCACCAGGAAAATCAAGGCCCTGAGCGGCAATGTAAAGGCGTATTGGGGCAATCATGACACCTCCCATTACAGCGCCAACTGCAGGGTCAGGAAGGGGGCCTTCGGGCTTGGCGCAACCGCCGGCTATGATTATACCGGGGGATACCAGGTCAACGGCGACCGGCAAAAGCGGCAGATCGGCGGCGGCCGGCTTGAATATGTCCCGGGTAACGGCCGGCGCCTGGCGTTTTCAGCCGATTATCTCCAGGATAAACGGGGCCTGAGCGGCCGGCCGGAGTTCCCCACCCCCCGTTCCCGGAAAGAAAGTGAAATGTTTTCCTGCGCCTTGACCGCCGGGGCAAGAGGGGTGAGCAGCGAGACCTTTTTCAATGATGCGAAAACCGGGAACCGGGACCCGGACCGGAACATCGATAACTCCATCATTGTCAGGAAATTCGGTGAGGACCTCTCCGCCTCTCTGGCCCCGGCAAGGTACGGGACCGTACACTATGGCACCGCCTTACGCTGGAGCGGCGCAAAAAGCAGCCGGTTTGCCGCCAAGAATGAGTCTTCGCTCTCCCTGTTTGCGAGCGATGCCGTGTCGGTCGGGACGCTGGCGCCGCTGCCGGTGGCCCTTTCTTTCGGCCTGCGGGCGACCCTGTATTCGGAATTTGATCATACCGTCAATCCGGAGGCGAAAATTTCGTATAAAAAAGACCACTGGTCGCTTTCGGTGAGCGGCAGCCGGACCAACAATACTCCCTCTTTTTACCAGCGCTACGATGAAACCGGCACCAAGGAGCCGAACCCCGGCCTGGGCATGGAGACGGCGGATAACTTCAGCATTTCTTTTTTTACCGAATTATCCCCGCGTCTCTCCGGCGGCATTTCTCTGTTTTACAACCGGATTACCGACCGGATCAGCTATGTCCTGGGAGACAACGGCATCGGCAGGTATGAAAACTTCGGCGAGGTGACCAACCGGGGCGGGGACCTCCTGCTCAACTGGAAGCTGCTGGACAACCTGTCCCTGAAGGCGACCTATACCTACCTTAAGTCCATCGACGAGGATACCGGGCGCTGGATGGTGGCCAAGCCCCGGCACCGGGTGTATGCTGATCTTTCCTACCGCCCGGTCCCGGACCTCTCCCTCATCTTCAACCTGAAGTATGAATCCGGGCAGTACACCCGCTCCGACAACACGGCATCGATACCGGGGCGGATTATCGGCAACCTCAGGGTTGAGTACAACCCGGCCCGGGCGGCCGGTAGGTTCGGCCGGCCGGAGTTTTTCGGAGAAATTAAAAATATCGGCGACCGGACATATCGTTACGGCGACGGCTGGCTGGCGCCGCCGCGGACCTGGATATGCGGTCTGAACTACTACATATTCTAATGCGGGCGATGCCCACAACCCAAATCAACTGCCGGCGTATTTGTTTTTAGGCTATAGGTGGTTAGGCTGTAGGCTGTTAGGGTTGGACTAATAGCCTACAGCCTAAACAACCTACTGATTTACATAAATAAAACACGATCAATTTTCTTGTTTTTTTATGATAGGAATTCAGAAGTAAGGCACTAACAGTTACCTGAAAGAGAGGTGGTGTTGAATAAAATATTTCCGTTTTCAGCTATTGTCGGCCAGGATCAGCTCAAGCTGGCGCTGATCCTGAATGTCATCAATCCCCGCATCGGCGGGGTCCTTGTTCGCGGCGAAAAGGGGACCGCCAAATCCACGGCCGTCCGGGCACTGGCTGCCCTGGTGCCGGAAATCGCCGTGGTCGCGGGCTGCCCTTACAACTGCGACCCGGACCGGCCGCAGTCCCTTTGCGGGCACTGCCGGGATGACCGGGGTTCAGGGGTGAAGCGGCCGGTTTCGGTGGTCACCCTGCCGTTGAACGCTACCGAAGACCGGGTCGCCGGGGGCATCGACCTCGGCCGGGCGGTGAAAGAGGGAGCCCGGGTTATGCAGCCCGGACTCCTGGCCCGGGCCCATCGGGGGATACTTTATGTGGACGAGGTCAACCTCCTGGATGACCATATTGTTGATATCATCCTGGATGCGGCCTCATCCGGCCGGAACGTGATCGAGCGGGAGGGGATATCCCTTGCCCATGCCTCCCGGTTCGTCCTGGTGGGGACCATGAACCCGGAAGAAGGGGAACTGCGGCCCCAGTTGCTGGACCGTTTCGGCCTGTGCGTGGAGGTGCAGGCCATTGCCGACAAGGAAAACCGGGTCGTGCTGATGGAGCGCCGGGAGGCATATGATGCGTCTCCTGCGGACTTCATCCGGCGGTTCAAGGAAGACAACTCAAAAATCAGCGAACAGATTGTCCAGGCCCGACGGATGCTGGCAATGGTCCGTGTGCCTGGACATCTGCGCTCCCTGGCATCGCAACTGGCCGTGGAAAGCAACGTGGCCGGCCACCGCGCCGACCTGGTAATAGAGCAGGCCGCCAGGACCATCGCGGCCTGGCGGGGCCGCCGCGAGGTCACGGTCGACGATGTCCTGGAGGTGGCGCCGCTGGTCCTCTGCCATCGAAGCCGGGAGGCGCAGCCGCCCCCGCCGCCTTCACCTCAGGATCAGGAGCAGCCCCGGGATCAGGAAAACCCTGCCAAGGACAACTCTGCCCAAGACAACCCCTCGGAGACCCGGCAGGACGACGAACCGCGGCCGGAGGAACAACCGGGACAGCAAGAGACCGAAAAGAATTCCCCGGCAGAGGAAGGGGAGAGCGAGCCTGACAACCGGGAAAAAGAACAGGACCGGCAAAAAGACCCAATGGAGCAGGTCTTTGCCGTGGCCGATACCTTCAAGGTCAAAAAGTTTACCGCTCCCAAGGACCGCCTGTTCCGCCGGGGCTCGGGCCGAAGATCCCGCACCAGGAGCGCCCGGCAACAGGGCCGTTATGTCAGGAGCACCACCGCCCGGACCAACGGCGACGTGGCCCTGGATGCCTCTTTGCGGGCGGCGGCCCCGTACCAGGTCCGGCGGGAGAACCGCAACGGTCTGGCCGTAGTCATCCGCCCGGAGGATATCCGGGAAAAGATCCGGGAAAAACGGATCGGCAATTTTCTCCTTTTCGTGGTGGATGCCAGCGGTTCCATGGGCGCCAGGGGCCGGATGGCCGCCTCCAAGGGCGCCATCATGTCGCTCTTCCTGGATGCCTACCAGAAGCGGGACCGGATCGCCATGATCTCTTTTCGCCGGAACGAGGCCGTGGTCAACCTGCCGCCCACCGCCTCTATCGAACTTGCCGCCGACCTGCTCCGGGAAATGCCGGTCGGCGGGCGTACCCCCCTGTCCGCCGGTCTGGCCAAATCATACGAGGTGTCGCGCAATTACTTGGTGCGCGAGCCGACGGCCAGGCCGATTGTCATCATCATTACCGACGGCCGGTCCAACGTGGCCCTGGGGAAAAAGAATCCGCTGGAAGAGACCTTTGAACTCGCCGAACGGATGTCCCTGGATGAACGTCTCCGGTTCATTATTGTCGACACCGAAAGCCCCGGGATTGTCCAGTTCGGCCTGGCCCGTAAGATGGCCCGGGCTTTAAGCGCGCAATATTTCAGGATCGAAGATCTGCAAGCCGACACCCTTTTAAATATCGCCAAGGAGAATATCAGATGAGCACGACCCCCGTTTTTCCGTTTGCGGCCATTGTCGGCCAGGAGAAGATGAAACTGGCCCTGGTCCTCAACATTATCAATCCCACCCTCTCCGGGGTCCTGATCCGGGGGGAAAAGGGCACGGCCAAGTCGACCGCGGTCCGGGCGCTGGCCCGGATCCTGCCGGCCATCGAGGTGGTCGACGGCTGCCCCTTCCAGCTTCCTGCCGGGGAAGCGGAGGACGTGTGCCGGGGATGTTACCGCCTGGAATGTAGCTCTGCCGTTTTAAACCGGCAAACGGTTGCGACCGTTCAACGGCCCATCCGGGTGGTCGAGCTGCCGGTGGGTGCCACCGAAGACCGGGTGGTCGGGACCATGGACCTGGAACAGGCCCTGAAAAAAGGAGAAAAACAGGTGGAACCGGGGCTCCTGGCCGCCGCCCATCGCGGCATCCTCTACGTGGACGAGGTGAACCTGCTGGATGACCACGTGGTGGATGTCCTGCTCGATTCAGCCGCCATGGGGCTCAACACCATTGAGCGGGAAGGGGTGAGTTTTTCCCATCCGGCCAGGTTCACCCTGGTCGGGACCATGAACCCGGAGGAGGGGGAGCTGCGTCCCCAGCTTCTCGACCGTTTTGGTCTCTGTGTCCATATCGAAGGCCTGCACGATGCCGAATCCCGGGTGGCGGTCATGGAGCGGCGGGCGGCGTTCGACGAAGGTCCCGGGGACTTTTGCGCCGCCTGGGAAGAGGAATCCCTTAAATTGGTGCGGCGCATAGAAAAGGCGGTTCAGCTTTATCCCCGGGTGAG
>JAADIK010000022.1:24920-28207 GCA_013151365.1 Deltaproteobacteria bacterium | reverse complement strand
AGTTCGTCATCGCTTGCTTGCGCCAGGGCCGCAGTAACATCCTCGGCCTCTGCGGGCTCTTCCGCCGCCGTTTCCTCTTCATCCCCGGCCGTCTCTGCCAGTACCGTCGACTCTTCCTCTTCGCCGAAGAAAAGCTCGAGATTGTCTTCCAGTTCCTCGGACGGCTGTTTATCGGCCCCGGCTTCCACTGCCGGCGCCGATTCCGGCTCTTTGTCATCACTGCCGAAGAAGAACTCGAGTTTTTCTTCCAATTCCTCCGGGGGCTGCTGATCGGCTTCCGCCAGGGCTTCTTTCTCGTCCCCGGCGTCTTCATCTGTCGCATCGGCCAGCGCCGGGGTAATGTCAGCGGTTTCGAATTTTACGCTTTCCTCTTCGGTCAGGAAATCTGCCTCGGTTATGGTCTCCATCGAACTGTTCACGGCCCCGGCCGCCGCCGGCTGGGCCGGCTGGTCAAACTCTTCTTCTTCGCCAAAGAAGAGCTCGAGATTGTCTTCCAGTTCCTCGGGGGGCTGCTGGTCGGCTTCCGCCAGGGCTTCTTTCACGGCCCCGGCGTCTTCGTCTGTCGTATCGGCCAGCGCCGGGGCGATTTCAGCGGGTTCTAAAATTATATTTTCTTCTTCGGGCAGGAAATCGTCCTCGGTTATGGTCTCAATGAGTTCCTCTTCCGTTCCTTCTTTTCCTGCCGTCTCTGGTTTCGGAGTTTCATCCTCGTCGCCGAAGAAGAAGTCGATTTTCCCCTCGAGTTCTTCCGGGACTTCGGCTGACCGGCTCTCTATCTCCTCTGCCGCGCTGGAAGTGTCCTCTTCCATGGTGTCGGCCAGGGCGGGAATAATTTCCCCTGCCTCGGGTTCTTCTTCGGCAACGTCTTCGGCAACGTCTTCGACAACAGTCTCAACCACCGGGGTCACGGTCTCCGCCGGCAATTCTTTTTCCGGGAGGAGATCTTCTTCCGGTGCGGGCTCCACGGCTTTGTCACGATTGACGATCAGCAGTTTCAGGTTATTCAGACTGTTGACCCTTTCGGTAAGGATCTCCCGGCGTTTCTCGGCATCAAGGTCTTCATTTTCGGCCAGGAGTCTCAGGCCTTCATAAAAGAAGTGGACCAGGGAAAAGGCCTCAGGGTGTGCGTCGGCCCGTTCTTCGGCGATATATAAACGGAGAGCATTTAATCCCTGGATAAGGATGAGCATATAGCGGTCTTCGGCAAAGCGCTTTTGCAGGATGTCAAGTTTTTCAGACAGGTCCTGTAGTCCCTGGTCGGTCACCTCCCAGTCCAGTCCGAGGACGATCGCATAAAGTTGCTGGAGAGATTCATGCTGATCGGCAGCCACTGCCGCCGGCCCGGTCGCCGGAACGGCAGGTGACTCGGGAGCTGCTTTCTTGCTGGTTTGGGCTATCTGGTACTGGAGAATTTTGAATTTTCTGACATCAGCTTTAAGCAGGCCTGTTATTTCCGGTCCCGTGATGTCTGCCGAAGATATGATTTTTTCAAAATCGTAATACAGGGTCAGGAGCAGTTTCATGGCGTTCGGATGGGCATATGCCTGCTCGGCGCGAATGTAGCTGCCGACCTTTTCAAGTCCCTGCAGGTATACATGAGAGACTTTGTCGTTGTGAAATATCTCTAATTCCCGCAGATTGCTGATTTCTTGCGATAGTTCTTCGAGGGTGGCATCGGTGATTTCCCAGTCAAGGGACAGGACAATGGCCTTGAGCTGTCGTAACGGAGAATCGGTCGCATTCGTGAATTCGAAGAGATCGACATCGTCCGTATCAAAGTCTTCATTAAGAAATAGGGTGAGGTCCTCAACCTCGTTCAGGGGGGGGACGACTTTATTCTCGTAAGTCTTCATGGAATTTTCCTTGCCTCGCTCCACCATACCCGTCCTCTATGAAAGTTTCCTTTGGATGGACATAACTGTTGAAGATATTATTTTCTTTAATGTCTCCGGTACATTGTAGCCAGTCAAGGCGCTTGCCTCAAACGACGGCACCTTGAGTTTACTGTTCAGATCATGTTCCAGTATATTGGTAGGGAGAACAGGTATGCCCTGCTTGCGGAGATCGATCTTGTTGTATTGCATGACCAGGGGAATACGAAATATGGATTCTTTTAGACCGACCAGGTTTTGATGCAGTTGGTTTAACGAGCCTATATTTTTCCCCCGCATTTGTTGCTGGGTATCCGCAACGAAAACAATGCCGTCCACCCCCCTGAGGACAAGTTTCCTGGTCGCATTATATTTTATCTGGCCGGGAACCGTATAGAGCTGGATCTTTAAGTCGAAACCCTTGATCTGTCCCATGTCAAAGGGGAGAAAATCGAAAAACAGGGTCCGGTCACCATGGGTTTTCAGGCTGACCATTTCCGACTGGATCTGTTTTCTGAACCGGCGGTTGATGTATTCCAGATTTGTCGTTTTTCCGCCGCGCCCCGGCCCGTAATAGACAATTTTTACCTGGATGACTTTGTCTTTTAAATTTATGAAGCTCAAGATACTCTCCTGGTCACGGTGTTGCGCAAGCTGTCAGATATCGGTTCGCCTGGCGAAGATATGCTGAGTTATGCCCAGAGTTTCCTGATCGCTTCAATTGTTTCGGCAACATTGAGCCGCAGGTAGCCAAGTGATATTTCTTTGCCGAACATGCTGATCAGCAGGAGTTCGTCGTCAACTTTGCTGAAATGGATGTTGCAGTCCGTACCCTTGTGGAACAGCAGGGAGAATTCCTGCTCGCCAACGAGCTTGGCCATGGCATCAACTGTTGCAAAGTTACCGGCGGCAAGCGCGGCAAAGGAATAAATATCATATTTATTTTTGTCGTTGTCCTTTGCAGTAATAATATTTCCGGCCATATCAATGATAACGACGCAGTCAACCCCGATTTTTATGAGCTTCTCAGTCAGAATCTCATCCATTTTTTCAAGTTGTTCCTGACTGACAACACCGTAATTCATAGCTTCACCTCGTTAGCGTGCCTGTCTGCGCACTTACTTTATAGAAAAACTTCATTGTAAATGATATTCTCAATTAAGTGTAAGTATACGCGAGAAAAAAGATTATATGAAGCTGTTTTTGCTGCTTTTACTATTTTTTACCTGAATCCGTGAGCGTTTGAGAACGGTGCAGATTCAAGGCGGCAATGATATTGATTATCCTGGTGTGATATCAACTGGTTGCCGGTGCAGCAGATGCGCCGTTACCGGGCGGACCGCCGGTCGGCGCGATGAAGACCAAGAATGCGTTTGTCCGGCAATAATGCAATAAATCCCACATATTGTATGAAAT
>JAADIK010000022.1:21579-24812 GCA_013151365.1 Deltaproteobacteria bacterium | reverse complement strand
TTTCCTGGACGGAAGAAAGGGCATCGTTTATGTCCGGTTGCAAAAGACGGACCTGCGAGTAGCCTGGCGGTCAACCGCTTGGCTGTTGCATGGGGAAAATGACGCCCCGCCTCTTTCCGGCCGGCGCCTGCTGAACCGTTCCCCCTCCTTATCGGTTCAATACAGGCGCCATTTTTTTTGCGGCATTGTTTCGGTTATGTAGCGGTGCAGCAATTTTTGCAAGTGCTCTCTTGATATTTCCCGCGCCCCGAAGCCAAGCAGATGTTCCGTAGTCATCTGGCAGTCAATCAGTTTTATGCCCGTTTTCAGGGCGTGCGAGACCAGGGCGTGCAAGGCCACTTTTGACGAATCGGTTTTCCGGCTGAACATGGATTCGCCGAAAAAAACCTGGCCCAGGGCAACCCCGTACAGCCCGCCGACAATTTTGCCTTCGTACCAACATTCGATGCTGTGGGCAAAACCGAGTTCATGCAGGCGGGAGTAGGCCTGCTGCATCTCCGCGGTAATCCAGGTCTCTTCCCCTTTTTGTTTGCGGATCCGGGCGCAACTCTTGATTATTTCGGCGAACGACGTATCGGCGGTGATGGTGAAAATCCGTTGCCTGATCGTCCGGGCAAGACGTCTCGGCAGGTGGAATTCATCGGGGAAGAGGACAAGCCTGGGGGCCGGCGACCACCAGAGCAGAGGTTCTCCTTCCCCGTACCAGGGGAAAATGCCCCGACGATAGGCTTCGAGGAGCCGCGGCGCCGACAGGTCGCCGCCGATGGCGAGCAGGCCGTTTGGTTCGGCCAGGTCGGGCGACGGAAACGTAATGTCGGTGTTGAGCTGGAAAACAGGCATCGGTCAGAGCCTGGCTGCCGGCGGGGATGGACGCCTGCCGGCAAGAGAGAGATTCCCGGCCGGTATTGCAACAACGGCCGGCCCGGCCTGAAAAGCTTTACGACGCACAAGCGGTTAATCGTCCAGCAGCAGGCCTACTGTCTTTCGAGCCGGTTCCGGTCCCCAGGTCCCGGCCGGGTAAAAGTGGAGATGTTGGTCGTTGGCCCGGCATTCCTCGCATTCACGGAGGATCGGGTCCAGGAAGGCCCAGGAAAGCTCAATGCCGTCCTCGCGCCAGAAGAGCATGTGATCGCCCTCCATGCAGTCGAGCAGGACCCGGGCATAGGCGTCCAGCGTCGCTCCCTTGTAATGCTCGCGGTAAGCAAAATCCATGGTCATGGGGCGCAGGCAGATGCTGGTTCCCGGAGTCTTGGTCAGGAAAGTCAGCCGAATGGCTTCATCCGGGTAGGTCTCGATGATTAGACGGTTGGCATGGATGGTTTCGCCCAGGATTTCCCGGAACAGCCGGGTCGGCACCTCCTTGAACTGGATGACGATTTTTGTTTCCTTGCGGGGCAGTCGTTTGCCGGAGATAAGGTAAAAGGGCACGTTGTGCCAGCGCCAGTTATCGATGTAGACTTCCATCAGGGCGAAGGTCGGGGTCAGGGAGTCAGGTTTCACCCCCTGTTCCGACCGGTATCCGATCAGGGGTTCGCCATGATTGCTGCCGGCGCTGTACTGTCCCAGGCAGATTCGGCTGCCCTGCTCGGAACTGAATTGCCGGAGCGAGCGGATGACCTTGGCCTTTTCGTCCTGCACCGCATCGGCCGTAAAGTTCCAGGGAGGTTCCATGGCGGTCAGGACCAGCAGCTGCATCAGGTGGTTCTGGAACATGTCGCGCAACACCCCGGAGGTCTCGTAATAGCCGGCACGACTGCCGACCCCGAGCTCTTCGGCGGCGACAACCCCGACAAAGTCGATATGGTTTCTGTTCCAGATGGGCTCGAAGATGCTGTTGGCAAAACGGAAAATGAGAGTGTTCTGTACGGTTTCCTTGGCAAGGTAGTGATCAATCCGGAAGATTTGTTCTTCCTGGAAATACTGATGCAGGGTGGCGTTCAGTTCAATGGCGGACTGCAGGTCGCGGCCGAATGGCTTTTCGACGATGATCCGGGCCCAGCCGTTGCCGTGGTTCTGTTCTTCGGCAAGCCCCGCTTGCCCGAGAAGCGTGGCGATAACGGCATATAGTCGCGGCGGGACCGACAAGTCAAAGATGCGGTTGCCTTTTGTTTGTGTTTCCTGGTCGAGTTGCCGCAGATAGGCGGCAAGCTGTTGAAAGCTTGCCGTGTCGTAGATGATGGGCCGGTAGTGGAGGTTGGCGGCGAACTCGTGCCAGCGCGTCAGGTCCATCTCCGTTTCCCGGTAACCGGCCAGCAACTTTTCTCTGAATTCCTCGTCGTTCATATTGGTGCGACTGCAGCCGACAATGGTAAAGGGCGTGGGCATTCGGTCCTGAATAAACATGGAATAGAGCGCGGGGATGAGTTTGCGGCTGGTAAGGTCTCCTGACGCCCCGAATATGACAATGGTGCATGGTTCCAGCACGTCGGCGGTCCGGAGATCACATATTGGTTGAGATGGCATGGCAGGCTCCCGGATGAGGATAATGTGAGTACAACGAATCGAAACATGACCCGTGCCTGATGAAATGTCCGTATGACGATATAAATCATAACGCAGGATGATTGTTCTGTACAAGGGAATTTCAGGGGCTGGTCGTCTTTGCTCTTTTGGAGTTTTTCGGCCTGCCGCTACAAAAATTGTATTACCTTTAAGATGAACGCCGGAAACGCTCCGGGCAAAGTTTGAAAAAGAATCGATATCAGGAAAAATATGTTTACAGGACTTGTCAATTATCGGATAATTGTAACTGGTCATAGGGTGTAGAAACTCTACGCTATTCCTTACATCCAACCTGTAAGCCGCCACAGGCGCCATAGATTTACGTAGTCGCTTCCGTTCGCAGGTAAGCGACCGAAGGGAGACTCCGATAGTCCCTCTATGCGGGCGGGAGTGACTACGTGTTCACGACAAACAACCCGGCTGACCGCCGGGAAACACAGGACGCGAATCGAGCGGACAATGTACCTCGATCATTTTAATCTGAACAAATCCCCGTTCCGGGAGGAACCCGATCCGGTGTTTTTTTTCCAGGAAGCCGGCCGGATTGATACCCTGCTGGCGCTCTTGCGGGATATTGAAGGAGGAAAACCGCTCATCAAGCTTGTCGGTCGCGAAGGGACCGGGAAGACACTTTTCGGCCTGCTGCTGACCCATAGACTGCCGGCCGGCTACGATATCGTCCGCCTTGATAATCCCGCCGGCTCCTTTGAAGAGCTGCTGTATGCCATTTG